>NZ_JBHVOC010000037.1:0-58460 GCF_044142145.1 Streptomyces sp. BK79 | reverse complement strand
TCGGCATGAGGTTGGAAAAGGCTCACTGACTCGGCGTCAGGGTCGTAGGCAGCGTTCCCGGAGCTCGGAGATGACTGCCTTCTCCTTGGCGTTGGCGTCACCGTCCACCGCGGCCACGCGATCGGCCGCGTCGAGGAGGTCGCTCAGATCCCCCGGCTCGGCATCCACCCGCTTCCACACCTCGGCGGGGTCGAGGTCGACAAGGCGCGCGAGCTGTTCGTCGACCACCTGGTGCTGCTGCCGGACGAGCCTCACCAGATGCCGCATCAACAGCGCCTCGTCGTCGGCGATCTTCTGCGTCGCCCTGATCACGAGCCACGCGACCCACAGCATCAACTGCGGGTGCCGGCTCTCCTTGCTCAGACGCTCGGCGATCTCGATCACCCGCGCCTCGTTCCGGAAGACGGCCTGCGCGTGCCGCCCGGCGAGTAGCGTCGTGTAGCGGTTCAGCACCACCGCGAGGGGAACACCGACGAGTGGAATGCCGATCTTGATGACGTTGCGTTGCAGGAGATGCTTCCCGACGACGGGGAGGGCCTTTCCGGCGGTCAGAACCGAACCGGAGTAGAAGCGCTTGACCAGTGGCCGCACCATGGCCGGGACCGCTTTAGCCACGCCTTTGTGAACCGCTTCCCCGCTCTTGATGGTGAAGGCGACGCGGATGAGCTTCCACAGGTCCTCGGGGTCGTTCATGTCGAGCGGGACCCGGTAGAGGACCGCGATGTCGTAGGCGAGGCGGAGCTGGAGCCGGGTGATGAACGCGACGTCGACCATCATGGTCGCGACCGCGGCGGGTACGGTCGCCGGCGAGGCACCGCCGAGGCTTCCGATGGTGGCCGCGACGGTCGCCGTGTAGGCCCCGGCGGAGAGTCCGCCTTCGAGCGCGGCATACCGGCACGCCATCTTGATCCGCTGATCGACGATACCGTCCGGCGGGACGCCCTCGTACCGCTCCTGAAAGTACTGCCAGTCGACCTTCTCGGTGTAGGAGCTCATGGCATGAGCGGTGAGCTTGGTGAACCAGTTGCCCGACTTGATGTCGTCGGCGCTCAGCCCCTTGATGAACTCTTTGAGCTCGGTTCGTTCCTGCTCGACAGCCTTTCGAGTTGCCTTGTCGTCTGCGTCGTTGTCGGTAGCGTCCATCGGAGTCGCGGTCATGGTGAGTGCCCCCAGGCGGTTCGGCGACGAGCCGGAACGCGGAGTTCGGACAACCCCGCCGGTATCTCGAGACGGTGACTTCGGCGAGCGGCACAGTGGCCGACGGATGCCCCGTTGAGCTGCAACCTTAGTGCCTCACACGGCGATTGGTGCCTGAGATCCGACCTACGGCCTGCCCGCCGCACGCGGGAGGACTCCCGCAGCCCGGAGATGGAAAAGTGCGCCGTTCTCATGGCCCGTCGAGTGACAACACACGGCGGCTCGCGAAGGCCGCGGCTTCTCCGATGCAACCGCACGTTCGGCCTGGCCCTCTGGCTCTGGCACCTTTCGGCATGGTCGCTCGGTTGCGGGCGCGATCAGGAGGTGGCAGGGACGTCACCGGAAACGGACCCCGGTCGCCTCCGTGGCCACCAGAGACCTCTGTCAGTGCCACAAGGTAATCTCGCAGGCATCGTCAACGCGGCCCGACGGGCTTCCGCTCCGCCCTGGTGGAGTCTCGAAGGACATGCCCCCACCCGCACGAGTCACTTCGTGCTGCCTGGGGGAAGTCCTTGCTGCTCCGCGAGTCTGCCAAGTCGATCGCCGCGAGGGCCTTCGACAGCTCGCTCTACCTGCACCTCACCGAGCGATTCGTCCACATGCATGGTTACCGGCCCAGCACCGCGGAGGTCCGCTCCTGGGAGCGGAGCATCCCCGCACTGACGGCGGTTCTCAACGACGCCGGTCTCGGTGACGTCGAAGTCATGCTTGAATACGCGCTGCCGCTCAACAGCAAACGGGCAGACGTCGTACTCGCCGGAGTGCATCCGACAACGGGTGAACCCTCCTATGTCGTCGTGGAGCTGAAGCAATGGAGTCAGGCACTCCCGAACGAGGACGACCCCACCCTGTGTCATGTGGACGCTTACCCCCACCCTGTTCTCAATCCTATTGAGCAGGTACGGCGGTATTGCGAGTACCTGGTCAACTTCAACGGGGCTGTCGCGGAGTACGGGCACAGGGTCAACGGGGTGGCTTTCCTGCACAACGCCACCGAGTTCGGAGTCACCGGACTGCGGGAGATCGAGCGGGACGGGCACGGCCTGCTTTTCACCGGGGAGCGCCGTGGCGCTTTCATGGACCACCTTCGCGCTCAGCTCAGCGACAAGTACTCGGGAGCCCGGGCGGCGGATGAGCTGTGTCACGGGGTCACAGTGCCCTCGAAGCAGCTCATGTCCGTAGCAGCCGAAGAGGTGCGCGAGCGTACGCAGTTCGTGCTCCTCGACGAGCAGCAGGTTGCGTACCGCATGGTGCTCAACGCGGTGCAGAAGGCGAAGGACGCGGACCGCAAGGAGGTCGTCATCGTCACGGGCGGACCAGGCACCGGCAAGAGTGTCATCGCCCTCCAACTGCTCGGCGAACTGTACCGACGCGGCGTACCCGCACTGCATGCCACCGGCTCCCAGTCCTTCACCAAGACGATGCGGAAGATCGCCGGCACTCGCAAACGGGAAGTACAGGACCTCTTCAAGTACTTCAACAGCTTCATGACGGCCGAGAAGAACAGCCTCGGCGCCCTGATCTGCGACGAGGCGCATCGTATCCGGGAGACGTCGGCCAACCGCTACACGCGCGCCGCCCTGCGGACCGGCCGGGCCCAGATCGACGAACTCATCGACGTCGCCTACGTCCCGGTCTTCTTCCTCGACGAACACCAGGTCGTCCGTCCCGGTGAGATGGGCACCGTGGCCGAGATCAGGGAGGCGGCGGCGAAGCGGGGCATCCCCTGCCACGTCGTCCCGCTGGACAGCCAGTTCCGCTGCGGCGGCAGTGACGCTTACCTGCGCTGGGTGGTCCGGCTCCTGGGCCTGGAGTCCGGCGGTCCGGTCGTCTGGGAACCCGATGGCCGCATGCAGCTGCTGGTCGCCGACAGCCCGCAGGAAATGGAGGAGTTCCTTGAGGCCCGCCGCTCCCAGGGCTACGGCGCCCGCATGTCCGCCGGCTACTGCTGGCGCTGGTCTCCGGAACCCAAGCCCGGGGAGCCGCTCCCGCCGGACGTAGTCATCGGTGACTGGGCGCGCCCCTGGAACCTGCGCGGCGACCGCTCCGTCTCCGGTGCGCCCCCGGCCGCCCTGTGGGCCACCGACCCGGCGGGCTTCGGCCAGGTCGGCTGCGTCTACACGGCCCAGGGTTTCGAGTACGACTGGTCCGGCGTCATCATCGGCTCTGACCTGCTCTGGCGCGGCGACCGGTGGATCACGGACCGAACGGCGTCGAAGGACCCGGTCTTCAAGAAGTCGATCCCGGATGCCGACGTCGACCGACTGATCCGCAACACCTACAAGGTGCTGCTGACGCGAGGCATGGTCGGCACCATTGTCTACTCGACGGATCCGGAGACGCGGCAGAAGCTGCGAGAGCTGACGAGCGAGGGCGTACGGAAAGCCATGTCCGTGGCCTGACACCGTAGCTGCGATGTTGGTACGCCCTCACCAATCGATAATGATGGATGCATCCGGAGAAATGTCCGGCCCGATCGGCACCCGTGGGTCTGAAGTCCAAGGGAGCCGATCGGCGGCATCACACCCCAGCTTTACCCCTCTGTCAGCATGTTGAGTTCGCACAGAGTGCGGTGGTATTGCAGATATGCCTCATCGATCTGGTGGTTGACGTGTCGGCGCAGACGTCCCAAGGCGTCGCCTCCCTGGGTTCGCTTCACGACGCCGTCGACGTCCACGTAGATCTCGAGGCCGTCGAACAGAACGTGGTGGTTGGGACAGAGGCAGAGCAAGTTCTGCAGTTCGTCAGGACCGTCATGGGGAGAACCGAGGCCACGGATGTGTGCGGCCTCGCTGTAGGGCCTGCGCTTGTACTGCAGGCGGGCTTCGCACACTTGGCAGGCATGGCCGTGCAATTCCTTGACGTGATTGGCTATCGCAGCATCGCGAACCAACCGTGAGACGGTCGCTTCTCGGCGGGTCGCCGGGCCGGCTGCCCGCTCTGAGTGGTGGGTTTCCGGGGTACGGCTGTCCTCGTCATCATCGACCAGGCCATCGGCTGTGGCGTACCCGGCGAGACCCACCCGTCCGAGCAGTGCCCGTTGGTCGACGTCGTCGAGGTAGGTACTACAGAGCTTGATCACGGCTTCCAAGCGGGTCAGCGGGTTCCGCAGTAGTTCAGCGCTCGCCTGAGTGAAGCCCGCGACTGGCTGCGCCGTGTTGAAGGTCCCCACCTGCGGCATGGAACCGGCATCGCTTGGGACGCCGTGCACCTCCCAGAGACCACTGCCCTGCAAATGCCAGAAGGGGTACTCAGGCGTGACCTTGGAATCGGGCAGGCCGAAATCGGCCAGAAGTGGACTGACTTCCGAGCGAAAGGACGTCCACGGCGCCAAGCGCGGCTTGTCCGCAGCGATTCGGGAGATCGCCCACAGCAGAGACAACGGTTGGTGGCGACTGGGAGCATCGCTGCCCGTGCGGCGATGCGTGTGGAGGGATCCGAGCCGGTGCAGGAGATCCCGGGCGGTCAGCGGGGCGGACACGGCTGGAGGCGGAAGCGGTGACTCCGAAGAAGCGATCCTGCTCCTTCCAGGAAGGAGTTCCGCGGTACGGCGGTAGTCCTCACCTGACCGAAGGGTGAGGCTGCGCAACGGTGCAGGAACGTTCAGGCGCGCCAGTACGGGCTCAGCGGGAAGTGGCGTGGCGAACTCTTCGACTTCCCCCAAGGCCATGATGTGTTCCCACGTGGCGTTGTCCTCGTCTGTACCCCAGACTTTGCGTGCTACTGGCAGACTGTCGAACAGATGGAGAATGCGAGCGCGAGCGATGAGGTGGTTCTCCGCATAGAAGAGCACGTCATCCCCGATTCGGCGGTTACGTAGAGCCTTCGCCTTCTCATTGTTGACCTGCGTGGTGGGAGTGGATCCCCACAACCGAGCGACCCCGTCCGGGTACAACGCGGTGAGCACGTGCGCCTGCTCGGCGAGCGCGTCTTTGATGTCTGCGATCGGTACACCTCGTCGTACCGACTTCGCGAAGTTCTGCGGTCCGCGATCCCGGGCGCCGCCGCGTGGCTGGAGAACCACCTGCGGCCCTCCTTGCTGCCCGTCTGTGACGGCGTTCCCGTCTTCCACGGTGAAGCCGAGCGAACGCAGGCGGTGGGCGACCGTACGCGCGCCACCGCTGAACCCATCAGCAGACAGCAGGCTGCCGGCTGAGTACAGGTGTGCTACTCCTGCGATGGCCTTCGAGTCAAAGCGGCTGCCGTCCACGACCAGCTCGTATGTCGTGGCCCGACCGAAACCGTACCGGTGACGAAACGTTTCGCGCCCTAGCTGCTGACACTCGGCGATTGCAGCCAGCACCCCTGCGCGAGTCAGATTCCCAAGTCCCATGCCGAGGAGGTTAGTAGGACAGTATGACAAACGTCGGTCCATGCTGCGTTGGTAGTGCTGTGCCAGCAGACCTTCTGTGGATTGCCCTTCCCCAACTCCGCGGCAAGTGCAGCCGTTCCGACAGTCGCGACTCTGCTACTGGGCCACCGAGGGCTGGGATGCCCTCCAGGAGAAGGCCCTGCGCGCTTGGCTGCTCGACCGCATTGAGAAACGCGACCTCTGGCTCGACGAGGACGGCCAGGGCCCGACGGGTGGACGCCTCTCACAGCAGGGCCTGCGAGCAGCGGCTTCCCCTTATTGCGTACCATGTGCAAGTGCTCGCCATCGACGACTACCGCATCCGCCCCGCCACCCCCGCCGACCTCGCCCCCGCCCGAGCCGTCATGCTCGACACCGTCTACCGCGACTTCGGCACCGGGTACGTCCCCCGCTGGCACGGCGACATCATCGACCTGGCCGGGGCGTATGTGACCCCCGAGCGGCACACCCTCCTCGTCGCCGTCGACGGGGAGGGTGAGGTCGTCGCCACCGCCGCGCTCGACTCCCGTGGCCCCGTGCACCCCCCGAACCCCGCGCACGTCGCCGAGCGGTACCCCTCAGGGGTGACCGCGCAGCTGCGGCGGGTGTACGTGCGGCCCGAGCATCGTCGGCGTGGGCTCGCGCGGCGGCTCGTGGACGAGCTGCTGGCCTTCGCCGCCGCCGACGGGGGGTACCGGGCCGTCTACCTGCACACCGACCCCGCCGTCACCGGCGCGGAGCCGTTCTGGCGGTCGCTCGCCAAGGTCGTGCACGACGAGCGGGAGGACGCGGGCGGTGGGCAGGGGATCGTGCACTTCGATGTTCCCATGGGCTGACTTCGTTGTGAAAATCGTTCTCATGTAGTCTCCGGTTCGCCGCCCTGCCCGGCCGCGTGCCCCGACCACCCCCGATCGATCCGAGGACCATGCGCTCCCACCGCCGCTCCCGGCTGCTCGCCCCGCTCCTGCTCCTGCCGCTGATATCGAGCTGCTTCGCCTCAGGAGGCGGTGACGACTCCGGGGCCGGCGGGGAGGGCGGCGGTGACGGGGAGCGGCTGCGCGTGGCCCTCGCCTTCCCGCCCGCCGAGAACCTCTCCCCGTACGGCGCCGACGCCACCCTGCTCAGCCGGCTCGGGGTCACCGAGGGCCTCACCGCGCTCGACGCCAACGGCTCCGCCGCCCCCGCGCTGGCCGAGTCCTGGCGCCGGGACGGGGACAAGGTGTGGGAGTTCACGCTCCGGGACGCCACCTTCCAGGACGGCGGAGACGTCACCCCCGCCGCCGTCGCCGGCTCCCTCACCCGCGCCGCCGACGCCGAGCCCGCGCCCGCCGCCCTCGCCGGTGTCACCCTCAGTGCCGAGGCGCGGGGGGAGCGGGTGGTCCGGATCACCACCGCCGAGCCCGATCCCGTACTGCCGTTGCGGCTGTCCAGCCCGAGCCTCGCGGTGCTGTCCGGCAAGGCCTACGCCGACAGGGACCGGGTCGACCCCGTCGGGCACGCCACCGGACCCTTCGAGCTGACCAAGGTCAACGGGGCCACGTCCGCCACCCTCGACCGGTTCGACGACTACTGGGGCGGCCGCGCCCAGGCCTCCGGCATCGACGCCCGTTTCATCGCCGACGGCACCGCCCGCGCCAACGCCCTGCGCACCGGGGAGCTCGACATCGCCGAGGCCGTCCCGGTGGCGCAGGCGGCGACGCTCGACAAGGACACGCGGCGCGACACCGCCACCACCCGGACCACCAGCCTGCTCCTCAACGCCTCCTCCGGGCCGTTCGAGGACGCCGGGCTGCGGGCCGCCGCGCGGGCCGCTATCGACACCTCCGTGTTCGCCAAGGACGTGTACGAGGGGTACGCCGACCCCGGTGCCGGGATCTACGGGCCCGCCGTGACCTGGGCCGAGGGCAAGCGGACCGAGCCCGTCGGGCGGGCGGCCGCCAAGAAGCCCGGCGGGGACACCATCACCCTCGCCACCTACGACAACCGGCCCGAGCTGCCCGAGGTCGCCCAGGTGGTGAAGCAGCAGCTGGAGAAGGCCGGGTTCAAGGTGAAGCTCACCGTGCGGGAGTACTCGCGGCTGGAGGGCGACGCGCTGGAGGGGAAGTTCGACGCCTTCGTGCTCGCCCGCAACACGCTCCTCGACACCGGTGACCCCGTCGCCGTCCTCGCCGGCGACTACACCTGCGACGGCGGCTTCAACATCGCCCAGCTCTGCGACCAGGACGTCGACCGCGCCGTCGCCGACGCCGAGAAGATCGCCGACACCGCGAAGCGGCAGGACGCCGCCATGATCGCCGAGGCCCGCGTCCTCGGCAGCGACGCCGTCGTGCCGCTCGTGCACCAGCGGATCATCACCGGCGTCGCCGACTCCGTACAGGGCGTGATCCTCGACCCGTACGAGCGGACCCTCGTCGGCACCGGCACCCGGCGCTGAACCGTGCGGCAGCGGGTGGCCACCGTGGTGTGGCGGGCCGTCCTCGCGGCGGGACTGGTGTGCGGCATCGGGCTGCTGCCGTGGCTCACGCGGACCGACCCGGCCCACACCGTGCTCAAGGCGCGGTCCGCCGAGCGGGAGCCCACGCCCGAGGTTCTCGACGGCATCCGGGAGCAGCTCGGGCTCGACGGCGGCCCCCTGCACGTGCTCGGGCGGTGGGTCGGAGGGCTGCTGCGCGGGGACGCCGGGCAGTCGTGGATCTCGGGGGCCGACGTCCTGCCCGGCGTGCTGCAGGCGCTCGGGGCCTCGCTGCTGCTCATGTCCGTCGCGTTGCTCGTCGCCGCCGTCACGGCCGGGCTGATCTGTGCCCGCACGCTGCGGCTCGGGGCCCGGCGGCGGCTCGGCGGGCGGCGGCGCGGGGGCACCGTGTCCGCCGTGCTCGCCTCGCTGCCCGAGTTCCTCGTCGCCTCCGTGCTCGCCACCGTCGTCGGGGTGCAGCTCGGCTGGCTGCCCGCGCTGGGGTGGTACGGGCCCCAGTGGACCGTGCTGCCCGCGCTCGCCCTCGGGCTGCCGGCGGGGGCCGTGCTCGGACGGCTGCTCGACGACCTGCTGCCCGGAGCCTTCGGCGAGCCGTGGGCGCTGGCCGCCGCCGCCCGGGGACTGACCGGGCGGCGCATCGCACGGCAGGCGCTGCGGCGGTGCGTGCCCGCGCTGCTGCCCAACCTCGGTCTGTTCGTCGTGGGCCTCACGGGCGGTGCCGTCGCCGTCGAGCAGGTCTTCGACATTCCCGGCCTCGGCCGCACCACCCTCCAGGCCGCCCTCGCCCAGGACCTGCCCGTCCTCCAGGCCGGCACCCTCGCCCTGGTCCTGCTCGCCGCGCTCGCCACCGGCGCCACCCGCCTCGCCGCCCGCCTGCTCACCGGGCCCGCCCTGCGCGACGGCGCCCTGGGCTCCCTGCACCGGCCCGCCCCGCCCGCCGGGGGCGTGCTCCCGCTCGTCTACGGTGCCGTCCTGCTCGCCGTCGTCGTAGCCGGGCTGACCCGTGACCCGCTCGCCCTCGACACGGGGAAGAGGTTGCTGGCGCCCTCCCTCGACCATCCCTTCGGCACCGACTCCCTCGGCCGCGACCTGCTCGCCCGCGTCGGCCACGGCGCGCTCGACACGCTGCTGCTCGCCACCGCCATCACCGCCGCCGCGCTGCTCGCGGGCGTGCTCCTCGGGCTCGTGCCCCATGTGTCCGGGCCGCTCGTCGACACCGTCAACGCCGTGCCGCCCGTCCTCGCCGCCCTCCTCGTCACCGCCGTCGCCGGCAGCGGGGCGGCCACGCCCGCGCTCGCCGTGGGAGTCGTCGCCTGGGCGCCGCTCGCCGCGCACACCTCGGCGCTGCTGCGGCAGGAGCGCGCCACCCTGCACATCACGGCCACCAAGGGGTTCGGCGCGGGGCGGTGGTACCTGCTGCGGCGCGAGCTGCTGCCCGCCGTACTGCCGCCCGTCCTGCGGCACGCCCTGCTGCGGCTGCCCGGCGTCGCCCTCGCGCTCGCCTCGCTGGGCTTCCTCGGCCTGGGCGCCCAGCCGCCGTCCCCCGAGTGGGGTCTGCTCCTCGCCGAGAACCAGCCCTACGCCGAGCGCGCCCCCTGGGCCGTCCTCGCCCCCGCCGCCGTCCTCGCCCTGCTCGGGGCGCTGGCCGTCAGCGCGGCGGGCGGCCTGCGCCTGCCCCGGCGGCGACGACACGGGCACCGGCGCACCCCGGTGGCGGCCGCACAGCCGGCCGAGGAGAAGGAACCTGTCTCCGTCCGATGACCTCGCCGCTCACCGGCCGGCTCGGGCGGACGTCCGGGCGTACGGCCCCGCTCTCCCCGCTGCTGCGGCTGCTCATCCTCACCCAGCTCGCGTTCAACATCGGCTTCTTCGCCGTCCTGCCCTTCCTCGCCGAGCACCTGGGGCAGGGCATCGGCATGGCCGGGTGGCTGGTCGGGTTCGTGCTCGGGCTGCGGACCTTCAGCCAGCAGGGGCTGTTCGTGGTCGGCGGTGCGCTCGCCGACCGGTACGGCATCCGGCCCGTCGTGCTCGCCGGGTGCGGGCTGCGCATCGCCGGGTTCGGCTGGCTCGCCTTCGCCGAGCGGACCTGGGCCGTCGTCGGTGCCGTGCTGCTGATCGGGTTCGCCGCCGCGCTGTTCTCCCCGGCCGTGGAGTCCGAGGTCGCCCGGCAGGCCGTCCTGTGGGAGGAGGCGAGCGGC
This sequence comes from Streptomyces sp. BK79, assembly GCF_044142145.1. Taxonomy (NCBI): domain Bacteria; kingdom Bacillati; phylum Actinomycetota; class Actinomycetes; order Kitasatosporales; family Streptomycetaceae; genus Streptomyces; species Streptomyces sp. BK79. Next base: position 48,241 of record NZ_JBHVOC010000037.1, on the reverse strand, counting down.
GGGGACCGGACGCGGGTGCTGGCGCTGTTCACCGTCGCCGGGCAGGCGGGGGCCTTCGTCGGGCCGCTGCTGGGCGCCCTGCTGCTGGCCGTCGGCTTCCGTACGGCGTGTCTGGCCGGGGCCGGTGTCTTCGTACTCGTCCTCGCCGGGCACGCGTGGCTGCTCCCGCAGCGCGTTCCCGGGCGGGAGCCGGTGCGGTTCAAGGGCGGTGCGCGGCTGCTGCTGCGCAACCGGCGCTTCCTCGCGCTGTGCAGCGCGTACGGCGCCTATCTGCTCGCCTACAACCAGCTCTACCTGGCCCTGCCCGACGAGGTGGACCGCGCCGTCGGCTCGCAGGCGCCGCTGGCCTGGCTGTTCGCGCTGTCCTCGCTGCTGGTGGTGACCGCGCAGCTGCCGGTGACGCGGTGGGCGGGGGAGCGGCTGACGCCGCGCCGGTCGATGGTGGCGGGGCTCGGGCTGGTCGCGGCGGGGTTCGCCGTCGTCGCCCTCACGCGGCCCGCGGGGTGGACGGGCGCGGGCGGGCTGGTGCCCGCCGGCGGGTTCGTGGTCCTGCTCACCCTCGGACAGATGCTCGTCGCGCCCGTCGCCCGCGCCTGGGTGCCGGACCTCGCCGAGGAGGGGCGGCTCGGGCTCTACACGGGGGCGCTGTCCTCGGTCTCCGGGCTCATCGTGCTGGCCGGCAGCTCGGCGACCGGGCTGCTGCTGGACGGTGGTCTGCCGGTGGCCGTGCCGTGGCTGGTCCTGGCCGCCGTACCGCTGGCGGCGGCGGCGCTGCTGCCCCGGCGGACGTGAGACGACGGCGCTCTTCCAGGTGTCACCGCGTCACCGCGTCACCGCGTCACCGGTTCCCGTACCGCCGGCCGGGCCGGCGTCGTCCGGGCGGCACGCCCCGTCCGCCACAGCCACCCCACGTCCCGCCCGAACGACCACACCAGCAGCCCAAGCGCCAGCAGCACCACCCCGGCGTTCGCGGGACGCGGCAGCACGTCCGCGCCCGCCAGCAGCAGCAACACGCCCTGCAGCGCGGCCACCGTCTTGCGGGCCGTGCTCGGCGGGAGAGGGGCGGTCAGCCACGGCCAGACGCGTGCGGCGCCGACGAAGACGTACCGCATGGCGCCGATCAGCAGCACCCACGGGCCCAGGTCCATCGCGACGTACACGCTGAGGACCAGGATCAGGAACGCGTCGACCTCCATGTCGAAGCGCGCGCCGAGCGGGGAGCAGGTGCCGGTGCGGCGGGCGACCTTGCCGTCCACCCCGTCCAGGAGCAGGGCCACGGCCGTCAGGCCGACGAGCAGGGCGACGGGCGGTGCGCCGCTGAAGGAGTCCGCGACCAGCGCCGTCACGCCGCCGACCAGGGCGGTCCGGCCGAGGGTGACCCGGTTGGCCGGGCCGAACGACGGCAGCCTGGAGCGGTGCAGGGCCCTGGACAGCACCGCCCAGGTCGCGAGGGCGAACACCAGGCCGGTCAGCCAGCCGGCGGTGCCCAAGCCGATCGCGGTACCGAGCAGGGCGAGCAGCAGGATCTGTGCCCCCGCCCCCACCGCGGTCTCCTGCTGAACGGGCCTCGCGTCGTAAGCGTCATATGTGCTGCCGCAATATGTGCTGCCGCACGAGTTGACGTACGAGTTGTCGTACGTGTGGTTCAGGGCCACCGAACACCCTCCGGCCGAGTGACAGAGTCGATCAACGCCGCTACCTTGTGCGCGGCTCGTGCATCCCTCGGTACGTGGGCGGCTTCCCGATCGTTCAGGAGGACATCCGATGACTGGCACGGCACGCGCGTTCTGGCTCGAAGCGCCAGGCCGGGGCGCGATCCGCGACGTGAGGCTGCCGGTTCCCGGCGTGGACGAGGTGCTCGTGCGCACGCTGTTCAGCGGGGTGAGCCGGGGCACGGAGACGCTCGTCTTCGGCGGGCGGGTGCCCGAGAACCAGTACGCGGCGATGCGCGCCCCGTTCCAGGAGGGCGACTTCCCGGGGCCGGTGAAGTACGGGTACCTCAACGTCGGGGTGGTGGAGGAGGGCCCCGAGGACCTCGTCGGGCGTACCGTCTTCTGCCTCTACCCGCACCAGACCCGGTACGTCGTCCCGGCCGCGGCCGTCACCCCGGTGCCCCCGGCCGTTCCCGCCGCGCGGGCCGTGCTCGCCGGCACCGTGGAGACCGCCGTCAACGCCCTGTGGGACGCGGCGCCCCTGGTCGGTGACCGGATCGCGGTGGTCGGCGGCGGCATGGTCGGGTGCTCGGTGGCGGCGCTGCTGGCCCGCTTCCCGGGCGTCCGCGTCCAGTTGGTGGACTCCGACCCGGACCGGGCGAAGATTGCCGAGGCCCTCGGTGTCGGTTTCGCGTCCCCCGCCGACGCGCTCGGCGGTCTCGACCTCGTCGTGCACGCCAGCGCGACCGAGGCGGGCCTCGTCCGGTCACTGGAGCTGCTGCGGCCCGAGGGCACCGTCGTCGAACTGAGCTGGTACGGCGACCGCCGCGTCGCCCTCCCGCTCGGCGAGGCGTTCCACTCCCGTCGCCTGACGCTGCGCGGCAGCCAGGTCGGCACCGTCTCGCCGGCCCGCGCCGCCGGCCGCACCTACGCCGACCGGATCGCCCTCGCCCTGGACCTGCTCGCCGACCCGGCACTCGACGCGCTCGTGACCGGTGAGTCCGCGTTCGGTGAACTGCCGGACGTGATGGCCCAGTTGGCGTCGGGATCGATCCCCGCCCTGTGCCACCGGATCCGGTACGACGGCGAGCACGACGGCGAGCACGGCGGGGAGGACTGACCCGACGGGGTCCCGCGGCGCCTGACCTTGCGAGAAAGACGTACGGCCCGCTGAACAAGGGAAGGTACGGAGCCGTAATAGACGGCGCCCCGCGCGGCGATCGGCGGGGGATCAGACGTGCCACACCTGGAGGGTCGTCCGTTGTTCAGCATCACCGTCCGCGATCACATCATGATCGCCCACAGTTTCCGCGGCGACGTCTTCGGGCCCGCCCAGCGCCTGCACGGAGCGACGTTCCTGGTGGACGCCACCTTCCGGCGCGAGTCGCTGGACGAGGACAACATCGTCGTCGACATCGGACTGGCCACCCGGGAACTGGGCGCCGTCGTCAGCGAGCTGAACTACCGCAACCTCGACAACGAACCCGACTTCGCCGGGGTCAACACCTCCACCGAGTTCCTGGCCAAGGTCATCGCCGACCGGCTCGCCGAACGGGTGCACAAGGGCGCGCTCGGCGAGGGGGCCGAGGGGCTGGCGGGGCTCACCGTCACCCTGCACGAGTCGCACGTCGCCTGGGCGAGTTACGAGCGTGCGCTGTGACCGACACGTCCACCGAAGCGGCGACCGGGCGCCCCCGGCTCGCCCACGTCCCCGCACAGAGGCCGGCCCCGGCCCCGGACCACGGGGGGATCGTCCCCATGTCCCTGCGCTCCGTGCACTTCGTCCTGCCCGGCGGCGTCGACGACCCGGCCGCGCCGAGCGGCGGCAACGCGTACGACCGGCGGGTGCGGCTGGACCTGCCCGGTTTCGGGTGGCGGGTACGGGGCCTGCCCGTGGCCGGCGACTGGCCCCGGCCGGACACCGCCGCCCGCGCCGAACTCGCCCGTGTTCTGCGCCGGTTGCCGGACGGGGCCGTGGTGCTGCTCGACGGGCTGGTCGCCTGCGGCGTCCCGGAGGTCGTCGTACCGGAGGCCGAGCGGCTGCGCATGGCCGTCCTCGTCCACCTGCCGCTCGGTGACGAGACCGGCCTCGACCCCGCCGTGGCCGCCGACCTGGACGCCCGTGAACGCACGGTGCTGCGGGCCGTCCCGGCCGTGGTCGCCACCAGCGACTGGGCGGTCCGCCGCCTGGTCTCCCACCACGGTCTCGACCCGGGCCGGGTCCACGTCGCCGCCCCCGGCGCCGACATCGCGCCGCCGGCGCCCGGCACCGACGGCGTCTCCCGGCTGGTGTGCGTCGCCGCCGTGAGCCCCCGCAAGGGCCAGCACCGGCTGGTGGAGGCCCTCGCGACCGTCACCGACCTGCCGTGGACGTGCGTGTGCGTCGGCGGACTCGGGCACGACCCGGCCTACGTCGACGCTCTGCGGGACCTGATCGCCCGGCACGGTCTGGAGTCCCGGCTGGTGCTGGCGGGGCCGCGGTCCGGTGCGGAACTGGACGCCACCTACGCCACCGCCGACCTGATGGTCCTCGCCTCGTACGCCGAGACGTACGGCATGGCGGTGACCGAGGCGCTCGCGCGCGGCATCCCCGTGCTGGCCACGGACGTCGGCGGCCTCCCGGAGGCGCTCGGCCGCGCGCCCGACGGCGGGGTGCCCGGCATCCTCGTCCCGCCGGAGGACCCCGCCGCCCTCGCCGCCGAACTGCGCGGCTGGTTCGGTGAGGCGGACGTACGGCGCCGGCTGAAGGCCGCGGCGCGCGGCCGGCGCGCGTCCCTGAACGGCTGGGCGGCGACGGCCCGGAGCCTGGCCGGCGTACTGCACCGGCTGCCGGACGAACCCCGGAGGGCGGCATGAGGAAGACGACGGCGACAGCCGGCGCGGCGACCCCGGCCCTCCCGACGGACCCGCACGACGCCCCCGACCCGGCCGCAGGCGTGCTCGCGGGGGCGGGTCCGGCCGAGCCACCGGCCGTTCGTGCGGGCGAGCCGCCCGCGGAGCGGGCCACCGTGCGGCTGCGCGCGACGCCGGGGCGTTCCGCCGGAGGTCCCTCCGGGGGGCCCTCGGGTGAGGTGCCGCGCTACGCCCCCGAATGGCTGCGGCTGCGCGAGCCCGCCGATGCCGCCGCGCGGGCGCGTGACCTGCTCGATCCGCTGCGCGCCCACCTGGCCGGCCTGCCCGGCCGCGCGGACGGGCTGGTCGTGCACGACGTGGGCTGCGGCACCGGCTCGATGGGGCGCTGGCTCGCCCCGCTGCTCGACGGCGCCCAGCACTGGGTGCTGCACGACCGCGACCCCTACCTCCTGCACTTCGCCGCCGCGGCCGCCCCGCGTTCGGCCGCCGACGGCAGCCGCGTCACCGTCGAGACGCGGCGCGGCGACCTCGGTCGTCTCACCCCGGAGGCGTTGGCGGGCGCCGCGCTGGTGACGGCCTCCGCGCTGCTGGACGTCCTCACCACCGAGGAGGTCGGCACCCTCGCCGCCGCCTGCGCCGCGGCCGGCTGTCCGGCCCTGCTGACCCTCTCCGTCGCCGGACGGGTCGACCTCGACCCCGCCCATCCCCTGGACGAGGAGATCGCCGAGGCGTTCGACGAGCACCAGCGGCGCACCGGCCTGCTCGGTCCGGACGCGGTCACGGCGGCGGCGGAGGCCTTCGCCGGGCACGGCGCCACCGTACGGGCGCACCCCAGCCCGTGGCGGCTCGGCCCCGACGAGGCCCGGCTCACCGCGCAGTGGCTGCGGGGCTGGGTCGGCGCGGCCGTCGAGCAGCGTCCGGAGCTGCGCGAGCGGGCCGGGCCATACCTGAGGGACCGTCTGTCGGCCTGTGCCGCCGGGGAGTTGCGGGTCGTGGTCCACCACACCGACCTGCTGGCGCTGTGCCGTCCGACGGGTGGGGGCTCGTGAGCGCGCCCACGGTACGGGCGGCGGAGGTCCCCGCGCGGGCGGCGCGGCGGGGCACACCGGCCGACGAACGGTTCCCTTCCAGTCCCCCCACCTCGGCCGTCGGTCGCGTCCCTTCCCGTCGCCGTGCCCTGCGCGCCCACCTGGGCACCCTCGCGGGCGTCGCCGTCCTCGCCGTACTGCTGTGGCGGATGGGCACCGGCGTGTTCCTGGACGGGCTGCGCCGGATCGACGGGCCCACGCTGCTCGGCGCCCTCGGGATCGGGCTGGTCACCACGGTGTTCAGCGCCTGGCGCTGGGCCCTGGTCGCCCGGGCGCTGCGCGTGAGGCTGCCGCTCGGACCGGCGGTCGCCGACTACTACCGCGCGCTGTTCCTCAACGCCGCCCTCCCCGGCGGCGTCCTCGGCGACGTGCATCGCGCGGTACGGCACGGGCGCAGCGCCGGTGACCTGGGGCGCTGTGTGCGGGCCGTGGTCCTCGAACGGACCGCCGGACAGCTCGCGCTGACCGGTGCCGCCGTCGCGGTGCTGCTCACGATGCCGTCCCCGGTGCGGGCTCAGGCCCGGCAGGTCGCGCCGCTCGGGGCAGTGGCCGTACTCGGCGTGCTCGCCGTCGTCCTCGCCCTGCGCGGGAACCGGGCGCCCTCGCGCCGGGGGCGGGCCCTGCGGGCGGCGCTCGGCGAGGCGCGCACGGGGCTGGTGTCCCGGCGGAACCTGCCGGGGGTCGCGGTGTCGTCCCTCGTCGTCCTGGCCGGTCACCTGGGGATGTTCGTCCTCGCCGCCCGGGTGGCCGGCAGCGGCGCCTCCGTCGCCGTACTGGTGCCGTTGGCGGTGCTGGCGCTGCTCGCCATGGGGCTGCCGCTGAACGTCGGCGGCTGGGGCCCCCGGGAGGGCGTCACCGCCTGGGCGTTCGGCGCGGCCGGACTGGGCGCGGGTACGGGGCTGAGCGTGGCCGTCGTCTACGGGGTGCTGGGCGTCGTGGCGAGCCTGCCCGGCGTGGCCGTCCTCGCCGCCCGCTGGTACGCGGGTCTGCGCACCGGCCCCGGCCACGGCCCCGCCGCGGACCCCGGCCACTACCCCCGCTCGGCCGTCAGGAGCGAGAAATACGCCCCGAAGGAATCCGCGAGGCTCGCCAGCAGTTCCTTCCCCTTTTCCGCCGAGCCCAGCGAAGGGCGCCCGATGACACCGGAATCGGTATAGGCGGACATACCGAGGGAGAGCAGATGACGTCGGTCGTCCGCGACGAAATCGGCGGCCTCGTAACCGGGCCGGACATATTCGGGATGCGTGTGCAGAAGAATGGAGGTCTCGATTTCCCCCGCGTGCATGTCGGTGAGCAGCGACGTGACCACCCCCGCCCGCTCCCGTGCCGCCTCCCAGTCCTCGGCGGCCGGGAACAGCGCCATCCGCTCGCCGCGCGCGGTGGACTCCTGGACGGCGTTGCCCAGGACGTAGTTCCCGCCGTGCCCGTTGACCACCACCAGGGCGTCGACGCCCGAGCGGCGCAGCGAGTCGGCTATGTCCCGTATCACCGCGTGCAGGGTCACCGAGGAGATGCTCACGGTCCCGGGCCAGTCCGCGTGCTCGTGCGAGCAGCCGATCGTCACCGGCGGGAGCGGGTGCACCGGGTACGCGCCGGCGATCTCCCGGGCGACGGCGCAGGCGACGAGCGTGTCGGTCGCCAACGGCAGGTAGGGGCCGTGCTGTTCGTAACTGCCCACCGGCAGTACCGCGACCTGCCGGGTCGTTTCGGAACCCCGCCCGCGCACGTCCTCGGTCGTGTCCGCCGGCACCAGTGAACCATCCATTCCCGCACGGCCTTTCGTCCCGGTCGATCGATCTCTCGAATCAACTGTTGAGCCATCTTTTGAGGAACGCGAGAATCATGACAGAAAAAATCGGTGTACTCGGCAAGAAGGCGTCGCAGCGCACGGACGTGGAACGCGTCGTGGTGACGCCGCTCCCGACCGTGTACGGGGAATTCCGGGCGTACGGCTATTTCGACCACGAGCGGGGGGACGAGCAAGTGGCCCTCGTCCACGGCGATCCGGGCGCCGACGGCGTCCTCACCCGGCTGCACTCGGAGTGCCTGACGGGCGACGCCTTCGGCTCCCGGCACTGCGAGTGCGGCGACCAGCTCGCCTGCGCCCTGCGCGCGGTGGTCGCCGCCGGCCGCGGTGTCGTCGTCTACCTGCGCGGACACGAGGGGCGCGGCATCGGGCTGCTCGCCAAACTGCGCGCCATGGCGTTGCAGGCGGAGGGTCTGGACACGGTGGAGGCCAATCTCGCGCTGGGCCTGCCGGTGGACGCCCGCGACTACGGGGTCGCCGCCCGGATCCTCGCGGACCTGGGGGTGCGGTCCGTCCGTCTGATGTCCAACAACCCCCGCAAGCGTGAGGCGTTGGTGCGGCACGGCATCGAGGTGGCCGAGCAGGTGCCGCTGCTGATACCGCCGTGCGAGAGCAACATCACCTACCTGCGCACCAAGCGGGAGCGCCTGGACCACCACCTGCCCCACCTGGACGCGGTGGCGCACCTGTCCTGACCCCGCCCCCGACTCCGACGCCGACTCTGACCCCGACGCCGAACGCGGCGTCGAGGTCAGTCCCGGACGGCCTCGTGCACGAGGCGCTTGAGGTCCCGGAAGACCGTGTGCGAGCGCCGGGGCCGCACCTGGGTCATGAACTGCACCGTCAGGTCCCGGCCCGGGTCGACCCAGAAGGTGGTGGTGGCCACCCCGCTCCAGCCGTAGGTGCCGAGCCCGGAGGGTGCCTGGGTGCGGGCCGGGTCGATGACGACGGAGACGCCGAGGCCGAAGCCGACCCCGTCGTTGCCGGGTTCGTCGTGGGCGGGGCGGCTGCCGAAGGCGCGCAGATCGGCGTCGCCGGGCAGGTGGTTGCGGGTCATCAGGTCCACCGTGGCGGGGGTGAGCAGCCGGACGCCGTCGAGTTCGCCCCGGCGCCGCAGCAGTTCGGTGAAGCGGTGCCAGTCGTACGCCGAGGAGACCAGGCCGCCGCTGCCCGACAGGAACCGCGGCCGGCCCCGCAGGGGCAGCCCGGGGACGGGTTCGATGCCGCCGTCCTCCGTCTCCCCGTACAGCTCGGCCAGCCGGCCGGCCCGGTCGTCGGTGACGTGGAAGCCGGTGTCCGCCATACCGAGCGGGCCGAAGATCCGCTCGGCGCAGAACACGTCCAGCGGCTGCCCGGACACCACCTCCACCAGCCGCCCGACGACGTTGCTGGCGACCGAGTAGTTCCACCGCGTGCCCGGCTCGAACTGCAGGGGCAGGCTCGCGTACAGGTCGACGGTCTCGGCCAGTGACGCGCCCGGCCGCACCGACGACTCCAGACCGGCCGCCCGGTACAGCTCGTCCACGGGGTGGGCGTGGTAGAAACCGAAGGTCAGCCCGGCGGTGTGGGTCATCAGGTGCCGGAGCAGCACGGGTCCCGAGGCCGGCCGGGTGACGAGGTCGTCCGCGGTCCCCGCCACGTACACCCGGGACTCGGCGAAGGCCGGGAGGTACCGGTGCACCGGGTCGTCGAGGGACAGCCGGCCCTCCTCCACCAGCATCAGCGCGGCCACGGACGTGACCGGCTTGGTCATGGAGTAGATCCGCCACAGCGTGCCGGCCTCGACGGGCAGGCCGGCCGCCACGTCCCGCAGGCCGTGCGTGGTCAGGTGCGCGACGCGTCCGCCACGGGCGACGGCCACCAGGAACCCGGGCAGCCGTCCCCGCTCGACCTGCCGGGCGAAGTGCAGGTCGAGCCGTTCCAGGGCGTCCGGATCCAGCCCGGCCGCGCCCGCGTCGATCTCCTGCCGCAGCGGTGCCATCCCCATCGCCCTCCTTGGTCGTCCGTCGAGGTGCGTCCGGCATACCCCGCGGCGGCGAGTTCAGACGTCAGGACCCGCCGCTGCCCCCGGTACGGGCCTCGACCGCCTCCCCGGCCGTCACCGTCCCCGTCCGCGACCCGGGCAGCGGAGCCTCGCGGCGGGCGTGCTCGCCCAGGTCCTCGGTCGGGACCCGGTGGGTCTCGCGGGCCGTCAGCGCGGCGATCACCGGCGGCACGCACAGCGCCGCCGTGAACAGCGCGACCGCGAACCAGTCGTCGCCGTCGGGACCGGCGATCTGCGCGGCGAAGGTCACCGCGAACCCGGCCACCGCGAAGCCGATCTGCGTACCGATCGCGACGCCGGACAGCCGGACCCGGGTGGAGAACATCTCGCCGTAGAAGGCGGGCCACACGCCGTTCGCGGCGCTGTAGACGACCCCGAAGGCGATGATGCCGGTGAGGAAGGTGAGCGCGTAGGAGCCGGTCGAGATCGCCCACAGGTACAGGAACATCGTCACCGCGCTGCCCACCGCGCCGATCAGGTACACCGGCCGTCGGCCGATCCGGTCGGACAGCGTCGCCCACAGCGGGATCGCGGCGAGCGCGACGACGTTGGCGAGGGCCCCCACCCAGAGCATGGCGGTACGGGACATGCCGACCGCGTCGCTCGTGGCGTACGCCAGTGCCCAGACCGTGAAGATCGTGCTGACGGAGGCGATCAGCGCGCCCGCGACCACCCGCAGCACGTCCGCCCAGTGGTCCCGGGCCAGCACGGCCAGCGGCATCTTCACGACGCCCTCGGTGGCCGCCTGCTGCGCGAAGGCCGGTGTCTCGTCCAGCTTGCGGCGGATGACGTAACCGACGACGGCGACCGCGACGCTCAGCCAGAACGGCACGCGCCAGCCCCAGGACAGCAGGTGCTCCTCGGGGAGTGCGGCGACGGGGAGGAAGACCAGGGTGGCGAGCAGCTGTCCGCCCTGGGTGCCGCTGAGGGTGAAGCTGGTGAAGAAGCCGCGCCGGTCCGGCGGCGCGTGCTCCAGGGTCATGGAGTTGGCGCTGGCCTGCTCGCCCGCCGCCGAGATGCCCTGGAGGATCCGGCACAGCACCAGCAGGACCGGGGCGAGGGTGCCGACCTGGTCGCGGGTGGGCAGACAGCCGATCAGGAACGTCGACACGCCCATCAGGATCAGCGTGAACACCATGATCTTCTTGCGGCCCATGCGGTCGCCGATGTGCCCGAGGAAGAACGCGCCGACCGGGCGGGCGGCGTAGGCGACGCCGAACGTGGCCAGCGACAGCAGGGTCGCGGTGGCCGGGTCGGACTCGTCGAAGAAGACCTCGGGGAAGATCAGCGCGGCGGCGCTGCCGTAGATGAAGAAGTCGTAGTACTCCAGGGCGCTGCCGATCCAGGCGGCGGTCGCGGCCTTCTTCGGCTGACCGGGCGGGGCGGCACCCTGGGACGCGGGGGCGGGGACGGACACGGCGTTGCTCCTTCGGGGGACTCCACGGTAGGCGGAGTGAGCGGAGGGGAGAAGTGCCGATCGGCTAATTAACCCACTGGGTAGTTAGTCGCGGTTGGGAAGGGATGTTGCGCGCCGGTTTCCCCCGTGTCAAGGGGTCCCGTCGTAGTCCCGTCGCGGTGCCTTCGTCCCCCGGCCGCCGCCGTCAGTCCGCCGCGCGCTCCGCCGTGAGGTATGCGATCACCATGTCGCCCAGCATGGCGCGGTAGTGCTCGCGCTGGTCCGGGGCGACCAGGTCGCGGCCGAACAGGGCGCCGAAGGTGTGCCGGTTGGCGACCCGGAAGAAGCAGAAGGAGCTGATCATCGCGTGCAGGTCGACGGCGTCGACGTCGGCGGTGAACAGACCGGAGCGCCGCCCCTCCGCCAGGATCCGGCGGATCACGTCGAGCGCCGGGGAGCCGATCCTGGCCAGCATCTCCGAGGACGCGATGTGCTCGGCGTCGTGGATGTTCTCGATGGATACCAGGCGGATGAAGTCGGGGTGCTGCTCGTGGTGGTCGAAGGTCACCTCCGCGAGCCGCCGGATGGCCGCCACCGGGTCCAGGTGCTCGACGTCCAGCCGCTGCTCGGCCTCCCGGATCACGCCGTACGACCGCTCCAGCACGGCCGTGAACAGCTGCTCCTTGCCGCCGAAGTAGTAGTAGATCATCCGCTTGGTGGTACGGGTGCGGGCGGCGATCTCGTCGACGCGGGCCCCGTCGTAGCCGGCCCGGGCGAACTCCTTGGTCGCCACGTCGAGGATCTCCGCCCGGGTGCGGGCGGCGTCGCGGGTGCGCGCGGCGGTTCGGGCCGGTTCGTCGACGCTGGTCATCGGGTTCCTTCGGCTGCGGGGCGGCGGGGCTGCGGGGCGGGCTGCGGCGGGGGTGTGCCGGTGATTGTAGAAGGCCCGGCCTTCCCCTGGGCCTCGCCGTCCTGCTATGACTAACGTACTGGTTCGTACATTGATCGCTCGGGCGGCAGCCCGGGCCGCTCAGGAGGTCGTCCCCGGTGGCCAAGGACTCGTATCTCGTCGGACTGATCGGTTCCGGCATCGGCCCGTCGCTCAGTCCGGCCCTGCACGAACGGGAGGCCGACCGGCAGGGCCTGCGCTACGTCTACCGGCTGATCGACATCGACACCCTCGGTGTCGCGCCCGAGGCGGTGGGCGACCTGCTGCGCGCGGCGCGGGACCTCGGCTTCGACGGGCTGAACATCACCCACCCGTGCAAACAGCTCGTCATCGAGCACCTGGACGCCCTCGCCCCGCAGGCCGAGGCGCTGGGCGCGGTCAACACCGTCGTGTTCGACGAGGCCGGCCGGGCGACCGGTCACAACACCGACGTCACCGGCTTCGCCGCGTCCTTCGCCCGCGGGCTGCCCGACGTGCCGCTGGAGCGGATCGTGCAGCTCGGCGCCGGCGGCGCGGGCGCGGCCGTCGCCCACGCCACGCTGACCCTGGGCGCCGGACGGGTCACCGTCGTCGACGCGGTGCCCGAGCGGGCCGCCGCCCTCGCCGCCCAGCTGAACCGGCACTTCGGGGACGGCCGCGCCGCCTTCGCCACCCCCGACGGACTGCCCGGGCTGCTGGCCGCGGCCGACGGCGTCGTGCACGCCACCCCCACCGGCATGGCCGCCCACCCCGGGCTGCCCCTGCCCGCCCCGCTGCTGCACCCGGGCCTGTGGATCGCCGAGGTCGTCTACCGCCCGCTGGAGACCGAGCTGCTGCGGGCCGCCCGCGCGCTGGGCTGCGCCACCCTCGACGGCGGCGGCATGGCCGTCTTCCAGGCCGTGGACGCGTTCCGGCTGTTCACCGGGCGGGAACCCGACGCCGCGCGGATGCTCGCCGACATCACCGGCCTGGCCGGTGCCGTGGCCGCCCCGAAGTAGGAAGAGGTACCGACGTGCGGACGTCCATCGCCACCGTCTGTCTCAGCGGATCCCTCACCGAGAAGCTCACCGCCGCCTCCCTGGCCGGCTTCGACGGCGTGGAGATCTTCGAGAACGACCTGCTGGCCAGCCCCCTCACCCCCGAGGAGATCCGGGCCCGCTGCGCCGACCTCGGCCTCACCATCGACCTGTACCAGCCCATGCGGGACATCGAGGCGCTGCCCGAGGACGAGTTCGCCCGCGCGCTGCGGCGCGCCCGGCACAAGTTCGAGCTGATGGGCCGGCTCGGCGCCGACACCGTCCTGGTCTGCTCCAGCGTCTCCCCGTACGCCGTGGACGACGACGCCCTGGCCGCCGAGCAGCTCGCCCGGCTCGCCGGCCTGGCCCAGGACCACGGGATCCGCGTCGCCTACGAGGCCCTCGCCTGGGGCCGGCACATCAGTACGTACGACCACGCGTGGCGTGTCGTCGAGTCCGCCGGTCATCCCGCGCTCGGCACCTGCCTGGACAGTTTCCACATCCTCTCGCGCGGCAGCGACCCCAAGGGCATCGAGGACATCCCCGGCGAGAAGATCTTCTTCCTCCAGCTCGCCGACGCCCCGCTGCTCGCGATGGACGTCCTGCAGTGGAGCCGCCACTACCGCTGCTTCCCCGGCCAGGGCGGCTTCGACGTCGCCGGGCTGCTGCGGCACGTGCTGCGCGCCGGATACGACGGCCCGCTGTCGCTGGAGGTCTTCAACGACGTCTTCCGGCAGTCCGAGGCCGGCCCCACCGCCGTGGACGGCCGGCGTTCCCTGCTGGCCCTCCAGGAGAGCGTCTCCCTCGCCGCGCCGCCCGCGCCGGTCGTCCCCACCGACGTCGCCTTCGCGGAACTGGTCACGCCCGACGCCGCCCCCGTCTCCGCCGTGCTCGGCGCGCTGGGCTTCGCCCGGACCGCACGGCACCGGGGCAAGCCGGTCGACCTGTGGCAGCGCGGCGACGCCCGCGTGCTGGTCAACACCGGCCCGGCCGAGCGCCGCGACGGCACCCGGCTCGCCGCCGTCGGCCTGGAGTCGCCCGACCCCGCCGGGGCCGCCCGCCGCGCCGAGGCCCTGCTCGCCCCCGTACTGCCGCGCCGCCGCGCACCCGGGGACGCGGCCCTGGAGGCGGTCGCCGCGCCCGACGGCACGGAGCTGTTCTTCTGCGCCACCGGGCGCCCCGGACCGCCCGACTGGCGCGGCGACTTCGACGACGTCGCGCCCGCCCCGCACGACGTCGCGCCCGCCCCGCACGACGGCGGGCCCTGGCGCGTCGACCACCTCTCCCTCACCCAGCCCTGGCACCAGTTCGACGAGGCGGTGCTCTTCCACCGCGGCGTGCTCGGCCTGCGCCCGCAGGAGAGCGTGGACGTCGCCGACCCCTACGGCCTGCTGCGCAGCCGGGCCGTCGCCACCGAGGACGGCGCGGTGCGCATCGTCCTGACCGTCGGCCCGGCGCCCACCGACGACACCGCGCACGCCCAGCACATCGCCCTGGCCACCGACGACGCGGTCGCCGCCGCCCGCCGCTTCCGTGCCGCCGGCGGCACCCCGCTGCCCATCCCGGCCAACTACTACGACGACCTCGCCGCGCGCTTCGAGTTCGCCGACGGCGAGCTGGAGACGTACCGGGAGCTGGGCGTCCTCTACGACCGTGACGCGCACGGCACCTTCCGGCACTGGTACACGCACACCGTCGGCCGGGTCTTCTTCGAGGTCGTCCAGCGCGACGACGGCTACCGCGGCTACGGCGCGGCGAACGCCCCGGTGCGGCTGGCGGCGCAGCACGCGGTGCGGGGGTTCACCGGTGGCTGACGGCAGGGCGGTTCACTGGCGGCTGACGGCAGGGCGGTTCACTGGCGGCTGACGGTGCGGGTGAGGCCGGTGATCACCGTGGTGGCGAGGATCCAGCCTGTGATGATCAGGACGTGGGCCAGGGTCTGGTAACCCCCCTCGGGGGCGAAGGCGTTCTCCTGGCCGAAGGAGATCACCGGCAGCAGCAGGTCGAGCGTGTAGAAGACCGGGTCGAAGTCGGGGGACTCGGCCGGCTTCAGCGGCGGCGGGTGGTGCAGGCCGTAGACCACCGAGCCGACGGCGAGCAGCGACAGCAGCCAGCCGCCCGCGCGCAGCGGACGGAAGCCGTACCCGACCGTGACGTCCTGGAGGTGCCCCCACAGGCGGGCGTACCAGGGCAGGGTGCGGCGGTGCCGGCGCTGTTTGGCGAGCTGGACCCGCCGGGCCGCGTCGTCGTCGCCGATCCGGCGGTAGGCGGCGGTCAACTGCTCGTAGGTGAAGGGGAGATAGCTGTCGCCCTTCTCCAGCATCGGCAGCCGTCGTTCGGCGGGCTCGTGCGGGATGAGCGCGGTGTAGGTGAGGTCGTTCAGCTGTACCCACTCGGGTACCACGTCAGGTTCCAGGAACAGCACCTCCACCTGGGAGCGGCGCAGGTTCAGCGCGCCCTCGGCCGCCGGGCCCTGCCGCAGCCACAGTTCGCCGATCACGCAACTGCTGGCCCGCAGCGCGGTCCCCCCGGGATTGGCCAGGCGCGCGTGCGAGAGGTCGAGGCGGCCGGGTATGCGCGCGCCGCGCAGTTCCAGCCGGCCCCGCACCTCGGCGTGCCGCAGCAGTACGTCGGCCTCGGCCGCCAGCGTCTCGGCCTGCAGGGCGGTGCCGCCCGGCTGGTCGAGCACGGCCTCGGCGAGGTTGACCGTCCCGGCCACCCGGGCTCCGTCGAGCCGCACCCTGCCCCGGGCCCGCAGTCCGGGCGCCCACAGGTCGGCGCCCAGGACGGCCTGGTTCAGCTGGAGCACCGGCCCTTCGGTGTCCGGCGCCTGGATCCGGGTGCTCTCCAGGTACAGGCTGCCGGTGATCTCCGCGCCGCCGAGCCGCACCATGCCGCCGAACCGGGCGCGGGTCAGCCGCAGCACGCCCTCCACCCGGACCGCGTGCGAGATCAGCCCGGGGAGCACCGACTCGCTCAGGTTCAGGTCCCGCAGCCGCGCCGCGTACAGCGTGGGCGCGTCCTCGAAGTGGCAGTGCCGCAGCCGCACGGGGTGGTCGACCGTCGCGTACTGGAGTTCCAGGGTGCCCGTGACGCGGACGCCGGCCAGGTTGAGCGCGGGCACCTCGCCCTGCGCCCGGGGGCCGTCCAGCAGCAGCGACCGCAGCACACTCGCGCGTACGGTCCGCTCGGGCCCCCAGGAACCGCCGTCGGCGGCGTCCTCGTCGTCGCGGGCGCGGAAGTCCACGAGAGTGCCCGAGGCGAACGCCCGCCAGACGCGCGCCTCGGCCGGTGTCAGGTCGTCGATCTCCATCAGGGAGGGACTCTGACCCGAACCGGCCGGTCACGTCAACGCGCTTTTGGGACGGCCTACTTCTTGGCGGACTCCACCGCGTGGCCGCCGAACTGGTTGCGCAGCGCGGCGATCATCTTCATCTGCGGCGAGTCGTCCTGCCGGGACGCGAACCGCGCGAACAGCGACGCGGTGATCGCCGGCAGCGGCACCGCGTTGTCGATGGCGGCCTCCACGGTCCAGCGGCCCTCGCCGGAGTCCTCCGCGTAGCCGCGCAGGTTGTCCAGGTGGTGGTCCTCGTCGAGGGCGTTGACGGCCAGGTCGAGGAGCCAGGAGCGGATGACGGTGCCCTCCTGCCAGGAGCGGAAGACCTCGCGGACGTTGTCCACGGAGTCGACCTTCTCCAGCAGCTCCCAGCCCTCGGCGTAGGCCTGCATCATGGCGTACTCGATGCCGTTGTGGACCATCTTGGAGAAGTGCCCGGCGCCGACCCGGCCCGCGTGGACGAAACCGTAGGGGCCCTCGGGCTTGAGCGCGTCGAAGATCGGCTTGAGGTCGTCGACGTGCTCCTTCTCGCCGCCGACCATCAGGGCGTAGCCGTTCTTCAGGCCCCACACGCCGCCCGAGACGCCCGCGTCGACGAAGTTGATGCCGCGCTTGCCCAGCTCCTCGGCGTGCTTCTCGTCGTCCGTCCAGCGGGAGTTGCCGCCGTCGATGACGGTGTCGCCGGGCTTGAGCAGCGTCGCCAGCTGGTCGATGACGTGCTGGGTGGCGGCGCCGGCCGGGACCATCACCCAGACCGCGCGCGGCCGCTCCAACCGCTCGACGAGGTCGACCAGGCTGTTGACGTCGGCCTTCTCCGGATTGGTGTCGTATCCGACGACGGTGTGGCCGGCGTTGCGCAGACGCTCGCGCATGTTGCCGCCCATCTTGCCGAGACCCACAAGACCGATCTGCATGTCAGTGCACTTCCTTCAGTTCACGGTAGGCGGCCACCAGCGCGGCCGTGGACGGATCGAGACCGGGCACGTCGGCGCCCTCGGTGAGGGCGGGCTCGACGCGCTTGGCGAGGACCTTGCCCAGCTCCACGCCCCACTGGTCGAAGGAGTCGATGTTCCAGACCGCGCCCTGGACGAACACCTTGTGCTCGTACAGCGCGATCAGCTGGCCGAGGACGGAGGGGGTCAGTTCCCGGGCGAGGATCGTGGTCGTCGGGCGGTTGCCGGGGAACGTCTTGTGCGCGACCAGGTCCTCCGGCACGCCCTCGGCCCGCACCTCGTCCGGCGTCTTGCCGAAGGCCAGCGCCTGCCCCTGGGCGAACAGATTGGCCATCAGCAGGTCGTGCTGGGCCTTCAGCCCGTCGCTCAGCTCGGCGACGGGCCGGGCGAACCCGATCAGGTCGGCCGGGATCAGCTTCGTGCCCTGATGGATCAACTGGTAGTAGGCGTGCTGCCCGTTGGTTCCCGGCGTGCCCCACACCACCGGCCCGGTCTGCCACTGCACCGCGCGCCCGTCGCGGTCGACGGACTTGCCGTTGGACTCCATGTCGAGCTGCTGGAGGTAGGCGGTGAACTTCGACAGGTAGTGGCTGTACGGCAGTACCGCGTGCGACTGGGCGCCCATGAAGTTGCCGTACCAGACGCCCAGCAGGCCCAGGATCAGCGGGGCGTTGTCCGGGGCCTCGGCGTTCTGGAAGTGCTCGTCGACGATGCGGAAGCCGTCGAGCATCTCCCGGAAGCGGTCCGGGCCGATGGCGATCATCAGGGAGAGCCCGATCGCCGAGTCGAAGGAGTAGCGTCCGCCGACCCAGTCCCAGAACTCGAACATGTTGGCCGTGTCGATGCCGAAGCCGGCGACCTTCTCGGCGTTGGTCGACAGGGCGACGAAGTGCCGCGCGACGGCCTTCTCGTCACCGTCGAACGCGTCCAGCAGCCAGGACCGGGCGGAGGTCGCGTTCGTGATCGTCTCGATGGTGGTGAACGTCTTGGACGCCACGATGAACAGCGTCTCGGCCGGGTCCAGGTCCCGGACCGCCTCGTGCAGGTCGGCGCCGTCGACGTTGGAGACGAACCGGACCGTCAGCTCGCGGTCGGTGAAGGCGCGCAGCGCCTCGTAGGCCATCGCCGGGCCGAGGTCGGAGCCGCCGATGCCGATGTTGACGACGTTCCTGATGCGCTCGCCGGTGTGGCCGGTCCACTCGCCGGAGCGAACCCGGTCGGCGAAGGCGGCCATCCTGTCGAGCACGGCGTGCACCTTGGGCACGACGTTCTCACCGTCGACCTCGATCACCGCGTCCCTCGGGGCGCGCAGCGCGGTGTGCAGCACCGCGCGGTCCTCGGTGACGTTGATCCTCTCACCGCGGAACATGGCGTCACGCAGCCCGAACACGTCGGTCGCGGCGGCCAGTTCCCGCAGCAGGGCGAGCGTGTCGTCGGTGACCAGGTTCTTGGAGTAGTCGATGCGCAGGTCGCCGACGCGCACGACGTAGCGCTCGGCCCGCCCGGGGTCCTGGGCGAACAGCTCGCGCAGGTCGGGTCGCGGCAGCGCGTCCTTGCGGTGGTCCGCCAGCGCGGTCCACTCCGGGCGCCGGTCCAGCTCGGGGGTGTCAGACATGGACGGGGTTCTCCTTGCCGGCCGCGCCGCGCAGGGCGACGGCGTACATCTCGTCGGCGTCGAGGCGCCTGAGCTCCTCGGCGATGAGTTCGGAGGTGGGGCGGACCTTCAGCGCGAGGGAGCGCGGGGGCTGACCGGGCAGGGTCATCGTGGCGAGCGGGCCCTCCGGGCGGTCGATGACGATCTCGCCGTTCGCGGTGCCCAGGCGGACGGCCGTGACGACCGGTCCGTCGGTGACCACGCGCTCGACGGTGACACGCAGCCGGGCCTCCAGCCAGCGCGCCAGCAGTTCGGCGGCCGGGTTGTCGGCCTCGGCCTCCACGGTCGCCGAGGTCACCGGCACCCGCGCCTGGTCGAGGGCGGCGGCCAGCATCGAGCGCCACAGCGTCAGCCGGGTCCAGGCGAGGTCGGTGTCGCCGGGGGTGTACGAGCGGACCCGGCGCTCCAGGACCTCCATCGGCCGCTCCACCGCGTACAGGTCGGTGATGCGGCGCTTCGCCAGCGCGCCCAGCGGGTCTCCCGCGGGGTCGTCGGGCGCGTCCACCGGCCACCACACGACCACCGGGGCGTCCGGCAGCAGCAGCGGCAGCACGACCGAGTCGGCGTGCTCGGAGACCTCGCCGTACACGCGCAGCACGACCGTCTCACCGGTGCCGGCCTCGGAGCCCACCCGGACCTCGGCGTCGAGGTGCGAGCGGGTGCGGTCGCGCAGGTTGCGGGGGTGGCGCTTGATGACGACCAGGGTGCGCGAGGGGTGCTCGTGCGAGGCCTCCTCGGCGGCCTTGATCGCGTCGTAGGCGTTCTCCTCGTCCGTGACGATCACCAGCGTGAGCACCATGCCCACGGCCGGGGTGCCGATGGCCCGGCGGCCCTGCACCAGCGCCTTGTTGATCTTGCTTGCCGTGGTGTCGGTCAGGTCGATCCTCATGGCCTGCGCCAGCTCCGTCCGTCTCGTGCGAGCATCTCGTCGGCTTCCCGCGGTCCCCAGCCGCCCGAGGCGTACTGGGCGGGCCGCTCGTGCGTGGCCCAGTACTCCTCGATCGGATCGAGGATCCGCCAGGACTCTTCCACTTCCTGGTGACGGGGGAACAGGTTCGCGTCGCCCAGCAGGACGTCCAGGATCAGCCGTTCGTACGCCTCCGGGCTGGACTCCGTGAAGGACTCGCCGTACGCGAAGTCCATCGACACGTCCCGGATCTCCATCGACGTGCCCGGCACCTTGGAGCCGAACCGCACCGTCATTCCCTCGTCGGGCTGGACGCGGATGACGATCGCGTTCTCGCCCAGCTCCTCGGTCGCCGTGGAGTCGAAGGGGGAGTGCGGGGCCCGCTGGAAGACCACGGCGATCTCCGTGACCCGGCGGCCCAGCCGCTTGCCGGTGCGCAGGTAGAACGGGACGCCCGCCCAGCGGCGGTTGTCGACGCCCAGCTTGATCGCCGCGTAGGTGTCGGTGGTGGAGGCCGGGTCGATGCCCTCCTCCTCCAGGTAGCCGGGCACCTGCGCGCCACCCTGCCAGCCGCCCGCGTACTGCCCGCGCACGGTGTGCGCGCCCAGGTCGTCCGGCAGCCGCACCGCCCGCAGCACCTTCAGCTTCTCGGTGAGCAGAGACGGGGCGTCGAAGGAGGCCGGCTCCTCCATGGCGGTGAGGGCCATCAGCTGGAGCAGGTGGTTCTGGATGACGTCGCGGGCGGCGCCGATGCCGTCGTAGTAGCCGGCCCGGCCGCCGATGCCGATGTCCTCGGCCATCGTGATCTGCACGTGGTCGACGTAGGACCGGTTCCAGATCGGCTCGTACATCTGGTTGGCGAAGCGCAGCGCCAGGATGTTCTGGACGGTCTCCTTGCCGAGGTAGTGGTCGATCCGGAAGACCTGCTCCGGGTCGAAGACCTCGTGCACGAGAGCGTTCAGGTCGCGGGCGCTGTCCAGGTCGTGGCCGAACGGCTTCTCGATCACCGCGCGGCGCCAGGAGCCCTCCGGGGCGTCGGTCAGCCCGTGCTTCTTGAGCTGCTGGACGACCTTCGGGAAGAACTTCGGCGGCACCGAGAGGTAGAAGGCGTAGTTGCCGCTGGTGCCGCGGGAGGCGTCCAGCTCCTCGACGGACTTGCGCAGCTGTTCGAACGCGTCGTCGTCGTCGAAGTCGCCGGGGATGAAGCGCATGCCCTCGGCGAGCTGCTGCCACACCTCCTCGCGGAACGGTGTGCGCGCGTGCTCCTTGACGGCGTCGTGCACGACCTCGGCGAAGTCCTGGTTCTCCCAGTCCCGGCGGGCGAAGCCGACCAGGGAGAAGCCCGGCGGCAGCAGGCCGCGGTTGGCCAGATCGTAGACGGCGGGCATCAGCTTGCGGCGCGAGAGGTCACCGGTGACACCGAAGATGACCAGTCCGGACGGGCCCGCGATACGGGGGAGGCGGCGGTCCTGGGGATCGCGCAGCGGGTTGCTCCAGTCGAGCGGCGCCACCGGCTCGGCGGCCGGCTCGCCCGCCCCGTCCGCCTTCGCGCCCTTGGCGGCGCCGGCCGCCCCGGGCTTCCTGCCGGTCCGCGCGGACCTGGACCCCTTGCCGCCCTTCGGTGCCCCGGCGGCCCCGGACTCCTCGGCCTCCTGGGCGTGCGACGGCCCCGCCGCGGCCTGGGCCGTCGCGGCCTCCTTGGCCTCCTTCGTCGCCTTGGTCTCGTGGACCGTCGTAGCGGGAAGGTCCTCGCTCATTCCCCGTCAACTCCCTTGCTGTTCAGGGACTTCGTCACGGCGTCGAGCAGGTCCTGCCAGGCCACCGCGAACTTGGCCACGCCTTCCTGCTCCAGCTGCTCCACCACCTCGTCGTACGAGATGCCGAGCCGCTCCACGGCCGCGAGGTCCGCCCGTGCCTGGGCGTAACCGCCGGTGACCGTGTCGCCCCGTACGTCGCCGTGATCTGCGGCGGCGTCCAGGGTGGCCTCCGGCATCGTGTTCACGGTGCCGGGAGCGACCAGCTCCTCCACGTACAGGGTGTCCCGGAATGCCGGGTCCTTCACACCGGTGGACGCCCACAGGGGGCGCTGGGCGTTGGCGTGGGCCCCGGCCAGGGCGGTGAAGCGGTCGCCCGGCCGGGTCGCGCCGTCGGCGGAACCGAACACGCTCTCGTACGCCTCGTAGGCCAGCCGCGCGTTGGCGAGCGCCGCCCTCCCCTTCAGGGCGAGGGCCTCGTCCGTGCCCAGCAGCGTCAGGCGCTTGTCGATCTCGCTGTCGACGCGGGAGACGAAGAAGGACGCCACGGAGTGGATGCCGGCCAGGTCGTGCCCGGCGGCCCGCGCCTGCTCCAGGCCGGCGAGGTAGGCGTCCATGACCTCGCGATAGCGCTCCAGGGAGAAGATCAGCGTGACGTTGACGCTGATGCCGGCGCCGACGACCTCGGTGATCGCCGGGAGACCCGCCTTCGTCGCCGGGATCTTGATCATCACGTTGGGGCGGTCGACCAGCCAGGCCAGCTGGCGGGCCTCGGCGACCGTCGCCGCCGTGTCGTGGGCGAGCCGCGGGTCGACCTCGATGGAGACCCGGCCGTCCCGGCCGCCGGTGGCGTCGTAGACCTCGCGCAGTACGTCGGCGGCGGCGCGGACGTCGGCTGTGGTCATCATGCGGACCGCCTCGTCGACGGTGACGCCCCGGGTCGCGAGGTCGGCGAGCTGCTCCTCGTATCCTTCGCCGGAGCCGATCGCGGCCTGGAAGATCGACGGGTTGGTGGTGACGCCGACGACGTTCTTCGTCCGGATCAGCTCGGCGAGGTTGCCGGACTCGATGCGCCGCCGCGACAGGTCGTCCAGCCAGATGGAGACGCCCGCCTCGGACAGGCGCCGCAGTGCTCCCGCGGTCGCGGTTGCTTCGGTCACAGTGATCATCTTCTCTTTCTGCTTCTCTTCGGTGTCGGCTCAGCCGCGGGCGGCGGCCAGGGACTCCCTGGCGGCGGCGGCCACGTGCTCGGCGGTGAGGCCGAACTCGGTGAACAGGGTCTTGGCGTCGGCGGAGGCGCCGAAGTGCTCCAGGGAGACGATGCGGCCCGCGTCCCCCACGTACCGGTGCCAGGTCAGGCCGATGCCCGCCTCCACGGCCACCCGGGCCCGCACGGACGGCGGCAGCACGCTCTCCCGGTACTCACGGGTCTGCTCCTCGAACCACTCCACGGACGGCATCGACACCACCCGCGTGGGCGTGCCCTCCGCCTCCAGGGCCTCCCGCGCGGCCACGGCGAGCTGCACCTCGGAGCCGGTGGCGATCAGGACGACGTCCGGGGCGCCGGTGGAGGCCTCGGCGAGCACGTAGCCGCCGCGTGCCGCGTCGGGGTTCGGCGCGTACGTCGGTACGCCCTGGCGGGTGAGGGCGAGGCCGTGCGGGGCGGGGTGGGTGGAGTGGCGCCTGAGGATCTCGGCCCAGGCGATCGCGGTCTCGTTGGCGTCGGCCGGGCGGACCACGTTCAGACCGGGGATGGCGCGCAGCGAGGCGAGGTGCTCGACCGGCTGGTGGGTCGGGCCGTCCTCGCCGAGACCGACGGAGTCGTGCGTCCACACGTACGTCACCGGCAGCTGCATCAGCGCCGACATGCGCACGGCGTTGCGCATGTAGTCGGAGAACACCAGGAAGGTGCCGCCGTAGACGCGGGTGTTGCCGTGCAGGGCGATGCCGTTCATCTCCGCCGCCATGGAGAACTCGCGGATGCCGAAGTGGATCGTGCGGCCGTACGGGTCGGCCTCCGGCAGCGGGTTCCCCTCGGGGAGGAAGGAGCTGGTCTTGTCGATGGTGGTGTTGTTCGAGCCGGCCAGGTCGGCGGAGCCGCCCCACAGCTCCGGCAGCACCGGGCCGAGGGCCTGGAGCACCTTGCCGGACGCGGCGCGGGTGGCGACCGCCTTGCCGGTCTCGAACACCGGCAAGGCGTCCTCCCAGCCGTCGGGCAGCCGGCCGGCGACCACGCGGTCGAACAGGGCCGCGCGCTCCGGCCGGTCGCCGCGCCACGAGGCGATCCGCTTGTCCCAGGCGGCGTGCGCCTCGGCGCCCCGGTCCAGGGCCCGGCGGGTGTGGGCGAGGACGTCGTCGGCCACCTCGAAGGACTTCTCCGGGTCGAAGCCGAGGACGCGCTTGGTGGCGGCGACCTCGTCCTCGCCGAGCGCCGAGCCGTGGGACGCCTCGGTGTTCCGGGCGTTCGGGGCGGGCCAGGCGATGATCGTGCGCAGGGCGATGATGGAGGGACGGCCGGTCTCGGCCTGCGCCGCCGTCAGGGCCGCGTACAGGGCGTGCACGTCGACATCGCCGTTCTCGGCGGGCTCGACGCGCTGCACGTGCCAGCCGTAGGCCTCGTAGCGCTTCAGCACGTCCTCGGAGAACGCGGTGGCCGTGTCGCCCTCGATCGAGATGTGGTTGTCGTCGTAGAGGAAGACCAGGTTGCCGAGCCGCTGGTGGCCGGCCAGGGACGACGCCTCGGCGGAGACGCCCTCCTGGAGGTCGCCGTCGGAGACGATCGCCCAGACGGTGTGGTCGAAGGGGGACTCGCCGGCCGGGGCCTCGGGATCGAACAGGCCGCGCTCGTACCGGGCGGCCATCGCCATGCCCACCGCGTTGGCGACCCCCTGCCCGAGCGGGCCGGTCGTCGTCTCCACGCCCGCGGTGTGCCCGTACTCCGGGTGTCCCGGCGTCTTCGAGCCGTGCGTGCGGAATGCCTTCAGGTCGTCCAGCTCCAGCTCGTACCCGGACAGGTAGAGCTGGGTGTAGAGGGTCAGCGAGGTGTGACCGGGAGAGAGGACGAAGCGGTCACGGCCGGTCCACTCCGGGTCGGCGGGGTCGTGCCGCATCACCTTCTGAAAGATCGTGTACGCCGCCGGGGCGAGGGCCATCGCCGTTCCCGGGTGGCCGTTGCCGACCTTCTGCACGGCGTCGGCCGCCAGAATCCGGGCGGTGTCGACGGCACGCCGGTCGAGTTCGGTCCATTCGAAGCGGTCCGCGCTGTCCACTGTGTGCGTGCTCATCTTCAAGAAATCCTCGATCGGAGCCGGGTGACTGGTCTGACGCGTTCAAACTTAAAAGTCTGACTTTTGAGAGTGAAGGTCGTGGTGTGCCAGCCTGTGGTGAAACTGGGACATGCCCCGGCGCGCGGGCGCACGGGTGGGACGGCACGAGAAGGACATGGCGGACGAAAAACCTCAAGACGGCGGCGGAGGCCCGAAGGACGGCGGCGGTGGCCCGAAGGACGGCGACGGGATCAGAACGTTCCCCTTCCCGGTCGATCTCAGCCTCCTCGGCGTCGGAATGCAGGTCGGTCCCATGGGCGCCGGCCGCACCTGGCACGCGCACGCCCCGCTGCACCGCGTGCACCGCATCGACTTCCACGTCGTCATGCTCTTCACCGGCGGACCGGTCCGTCACATGATCGACTTCGCCGAGTACGAGGCGACGGCCGGCGAGCTGCTGTGGATCCGGCCCGGACAGGTCCACCGCTTCTCGCCGGACAGCGAGTACCGCGGAACGGTGCTGACCATGCAGCCCGGCTTCCTGCCCCGCGCCACCGTGGAGGCGACCGGCCTCTACCGCTACGACCTGCCGCCCGTGCTCCGCCCCGACGAGGCGCGGCTCGCCGGGCTGACGGCCGCCCTGGAGCAGTTGCGGCGCGAGTACGAGGACGCCACCACCCTGCCCCTGAGCCTGCACACCGCCGTACTGCGCCACACGCTCTCCGCGTTCCTGCTGCGCCTCGCGCACCTCGCGGTCAGCTCCGCGCAGGAGGCGCGCCGGGGGCGGGCGGACACGCCGGGCGACACCACCTTCACCCTGTTCCGGGACGCCGTCGAGCGGGGCTTCGCCACCAATCACAGCGTCAGCGCCTACGCCGACGCGCTCGGTTACTCCCGCCGCACCCTCGTCCGCGCGGTGCGCGCCGCCACCGGCCAGACGCCCAAGGGCTTCATCGACAGGCGCGTCGTCCTGGAGGCCAAGCGCCTCCTCGCCCACACCGACATGCCGATCGGCCGGGTCGGCGCGGCGGTCGGCTTCCCGGACGCGGCGAACTTCTCCAAGTTCTTCCACCAGCACACGGACCAGACGCCGGCCGCCTTCCGGGCGGAACTGCGCTAGGTCAACGCACCGGGTCCCCGGGGCGCTAGCCCAGCGCACGGGAGATCCCGCGCGCGGCCAGGCGCACGGCCGGCACGAGCGTGGGCACCCGCGCCCCGGCGTGCGGCACGACGACCGAGACGGCCGCCGTCACCGTGCCGTCCGCGCCGAGCACCGGGGCGGCCACCGACAGGGCGTCCTCGGTGACCTGACGGTCACTCACCGCCGCCCCGGTACGCCGCACCTCGGCCAGCACCCGGCGCAGCCGGTCGGCGTCGGTGAGGGTGTACGGGGTGAACGCGGCGAGCGGACCGGCGCGGTACGCCTCCTGGAACTCGGGCTCCCCGTACGCGAGCAGCGCGAGACCGACCCCCGTGGCGTGCAGCGGCCAGCGGGCGCCGACGCGGATGTGCACGCCGACCGACGAACGCGCCGCGAGCCACTCGATGTAGACGACCTCCCCGCCGTCCCGCACCGCCAGCTGCACGTTCTCGTGGGTGGCCTCGTACAGGTCCTCCAGGTACGGCAGGGCGACCTGCCGCAGGGCCAGTCCGCGCGGGGCGAGCGCCGCGATCTCCCACAGCCGCAGCCCGACGTGGTACATGCCCGAGTCGTCCCGCTCCAGGGCGCCCCACTCGGTCAGCGCGCGCACCAGCCGGTGCGCGGTGGTCAGGCTCAGCCCGGCCCGTCGGCCGATGTCCGTCAGGCACAGCGCGGGGTGCTCGTGGTCGAACGCGGCGAGCACGGACAGCAGCCGGTCGGCGGCGGTGGGGGTTCCCCCGCCCGAGCGGGGCCGGGAGTGGGGCAGGGCGGTCATCGCCGGGCATCCTCCTCGGGGCCGTGAACGGGGGAGTGGGCTGCGGTACGGGGCAGGGGACCGGCAGGGGCGGGGGCAAGGGCGGGGACAGGGACAGGGTGTCGGGCCGAGGGTACGGTGCGCGGCGGGTCCGGCACAGGGGGCGGGTGCCGGAGGCCGGGGCGTCCGGCGCCGGGTCGTGCCCGGCCGTCCACGGCGACGACGGAGGCTGCGGGCCGGCGGGGCCGGTGGCCGGTGCCCGGCCCGTCCCGGCCCCATGGGCGGTGAGGCTCCGGCCGAGCGTGCCATGATCGGCGGCAGGCGGCAGGCGGCAGGCGGCAGGCGGCAGGCGGCAGGCGGCAGGCGGCAGGCGGATGTCGGGCCGGGGCGACGGAAGGGTGCGGGCGTGAGGCTGACGATTCTGGGCGGCGGCGGATTCCGGGTGCCGCTCGTGTACGGGGCGCTCCTCGGGGACCGCGCCGAGGGACGCGTGACGCACGTCGTGCTGCACGACCTGGACGCGGCCCGGCTGTCGGCGGTGACCCGGGTACTGGCCGAGCAGGCGGCCGGGGTGTCCGACGCGCCGGAGGTGACCGCGACGACCGACCTGGACGAGGCCCTGCGCGGCGCCGACTTCGTGTTCTCCGCGATCCGGGTCGGCGGCCTGGAAGGGCGGGCACAGGACGAACGCGTGGCGCTCGCCGAGGGCGTCCTCGGTCAGGAGACGGTCGGCGCGGGCGGCATCGCCTACGGGCTGCGGACCGTCCCGGTCGCCGTCGACATCGCGCGCCGCGTGGCCCGGCTGGCGCCGGACGCCTGGGTCATCAACTTCACCAACCCGGCCGGTCTGGTCACCGAGGCCATGTCCCGGCACCTCGGCGACCGCGTCATCGGCATCTGCGACTCGCCGGTCGGCCTCGGCCGCCGCGTCGCCCGCGTGCTGGGCGCCGATCCGGACCGGGCCTTCATCGACTACGCCGGCCTCAACCACCTCGGCTGGCTCCGCGGCCTGCGCGTCGCCGGCCGTGACGAACTCCCGCGGCTGCTCGCCGACCCGGAGCTGCTCGGCTCCTTCGAGGAGGGCCGGCTCTTCGGCCCCGAGTGGCTGCGCTCGCTCGGCGCGATCCCCAACGAGTACCTGCACTACTACTACTTCAACCGGGAGACCGTCCGCGCCTACCAGGAGGCCGACCGCACCCGGGGCGCGTTCCTGCGCGACCAGCAGGCCCGCTTCTACGACGAGATGCGCCGCCCCGACACTCCGGCCCTGGCGGCCTGGGACCGTACCCGGGCCGAACGCGAGGCCACCTACATGGCCGAGAACCGGGAGACGGCGGGCGCGGGCGAACGCGAGCCCGACGACCTGTCCGGCGGCTACGAGAAGGTGGCGCTCGCGCTGATGCGGGCCGTCGCCCGCGACGAGCGCACCACCCTCGTCCTCAACGTCCGCAACCGCGGCACGCTGGCGGTGCTCGACGCCGACGCCGTCGTCGAGGTCCCGTGCCTGGTCGACGCGAACGGTGCCCACCCGGTGGCCGTGGACCCGCTGCCGGGCCACGCCACCGGGCTGGTCTGCGCGGTCAAGGCCGTCGAGCGCGAGGTCCTGGCGGCGGCCGGCACGGGCTCGCGCGCGGCAGCGGTCCGCGCCTTCGCCCTGCACCCCCTCGTCGACTCCGTCACGGTCGCCCACCGCCTCGTCGACGGCTACACGGCGGTCCACCCGGGCCTCGCGTACCTGAGACAGGACGGCGGAGGCCCGAGCCGCCGGGGCGGGGGGACGTGATGGCGACGCGAACCCCTACGCGGTGGCCCCGGCGGCCGGGTGGCCCGGCGCGGGAGCGCCCACCGGGCCCGGCGCGGCGACGGCGGGGCGCCGCACGGGAGGCGCCGGAACGGCGGGGAGGTCCGCGCGCTGCGGCGGCAGGGACACCGGCGGCAGCGGCCGGGGACCGGACACCACCGTGTAGTCCTGGCCCAGGAACGGCGGCGCCAGCTCGCCCGGGTCGTCGCCGAGGGCCAGTCGGACGGCGGCCCACGGTACGTTGATCCCGCACAGCGCCAGCTGGTGCAGGCCCCCGGCCGGCCGGGTGTTGACGTCCATCAGGACCGGCCGGTCGCCGAACATCCGGAACTGCACGTTGGACAGGTGGTGCAGCCCGAACGCCTCGGCGATCCGCCGGGCCGGCGCCAGCCACCGCTCGTGGAGCGTGAACCCCCGGCGCCGGCCGTTCTTGGTGCGGCCCACGGCCAGCCGTACCCGGTCGTCGGTCCCGGTGAGGCAGTCCACCGAGACCTCCGGCTCCTCCAGCCGGGGCATCACCAGCCAGTCGACGGGCTCCTCGGCCGCCCGCAGCGCCTCGACGACGAGGTGCAGCGGCACGGACGGACTGGGGAAGCCGCTCAGGTGCGCGAGGGAGAAGGCGTCCCGGGTGACCGTCCGGAAGCCCACGCCGCCCGCGCCGGACGCCGGCTTGAAACACGCCCGGTGACCGTGCGCCTCCAGCTCCTCGACGGCCGCGAGGAGTTCGCCGGCCGTGCGGACCCGCCACCACGGCGGCACCGGTACGCCGATCGCCCGGACCGCCTCGTAGGCGATCACCTTGTCCTGGAAGACGGCCACCGCCTGCGGCGGCGGCGCGAGCAGCGCCGTACCGGCCGCCTCGAACTCGGCGCGGTGGGCCACGATCGCGGCCTGGTGCAGCCGGGGCACGAACACGTCGATGCCGCGCCGCGCGCACTGGTCCAGGGCGTACTCGACGTAACCGGCCGGGGACAGGCCTTCCGGCTCCAGGTCGGCGGTGTCCGCGGCGGCCAGCACGGGCGAGTCCGGGTCGCCGTGCGTGGCGTGGATCTCGACGGCCCGGTCGGCGGGATTCCTCCGCAGCTGATCCATGAAGAAGACGTTCTCCGCGTACGTGCGGTTGAGCCAGACGCGTACGGGAGAAACCATGCAGGCCGCCTTTCGCGGTTCGCGGGCAGGGCGAAGCGGGGCCGTGCCCGGCCAGGGGTTTGGAGGGACACCAAGCCGCCCTGCGCGGAGGGCATCGTGGCGGTGGTGTTGGGCCGATCATAGGGGGTCCCCCGCCTCGGAGCGCAAAGCCCGTCACGCGGATGCGCCGACGGCGGTCCGGGGAGGCGGCGGGACCCTGGCCGGTGGGCGCGAGCCGCCCTTGTGACCGGGTCTCGAATGTGATCTCGTGACGTTCTGAACGCGCGTCCGGAAGGGGTGGGGGATGACGTCGACGGTCGGTGGCCCGGGGCAGCTGTGGGCCATCAGCGACTTGCACATCGGCTACGCGGAGAACCGCGCGCTGGTCGAGGAGATGCGCCCCGACTCCGACGACGACTGGCTCCTGGTGGCCGGCGACGTGGCGGAGACCGTCGCCGACATCCGCTGGGCCCTCGGCACCCTCGCGGACCGGTTCCGCCGGGTGGTCTGGGCCCCCGGCAACCACGAGCTGTGGACCCACCCCAAGGACCCCGTCGCCCTGCGCGGCGTCGCCCGCTACGAGCACCTCGTCGAGGTGTGCCGGGAGCTGGGCGTGACGACACCCGAGGACCCGTACCCCGTGTGGGAGGGGATCGGAGGCCCCGCGGTCGTCGCACCGCTGTTCCTCCTGTACGACTACTCGTTCCTGCCCGACGGATGCGCGACCAAGGACGAGGGTCTGGAGTACGCCAACGGCACCGGCGTCGTGTGCACCGACGAGTTCCTGCTCCAGCCCGACCCCTACCCCAGCCGCGAGGCGTGGTGCCGGGCGCGGGTCGCCGGGACCGAGCGCAGGCTCGCCGCGCTGCCCGGCGACCTGCCGACGGTCCTCGTCAACCACTATCCGCTGGACCGGCACCCCACCGACGTCCTGTGGTACCCCGAGTTCGCCATGTGGTGCGGCACCAGCCTGACCGCCGACTGGCACCGCAGGTTCCGGGTCGACACCATGGTCTACGGGCATCTGCACATCCCGCGGACCACCTGGCACGAGGGTGTCCGCTTCGAGGAGGTGTCGGTGGGCTACCCCCGCGAATGGCGCAAGCGGCCCGGCCCGCCGGGAGCGCTGCGCCGCATCCTGCCGGCGCCGGCGCGTGAGGAGGCCTCCCGATGATCGACGAGCTGCTGCCCGACTCGGTCGTGACCGTGGAGGCCCACGGCCGCGACGACGCCGGACACCTCCCCCTCTACCCGGAGGAGGAGGAACTGGTGGCCCTGGCGGTCCCCAAGCGCCGCCGGGAGTTCACCGTCGTCCGGTCCTGCGCCCGCCGGGCCATGGAGAAACTCGACGTGCCCGCACAGCCGGTGCTGAGCGGCGAGCGCGGTGCGCCGCGCTGGCCCGCCGGGCTGGTCGGCAGCATGACCCACTGCGACGGCTACGCCGCCGCCGCCCTGGCCCGCGCCACCGACCTGGCCTCCCTCGGGATCGACGCCGAACCCGACGGCCCGCTGCCGGACGGCGTGCTCGCCGCCGTGGCCCTGCCCGCCGAGGCGCGGCGGCTGCGCCTGCTGGCCGAGGAACGCCCGGGCGTCCACTGGGACCGGCTGCTGTTCAGCGCCAAGGAGTCCGTCTACAAGGCGTGGTTCCCCCTCACCGGGAAGTGGCTGGACTTCCTGGAGGCCGACATCGAGATCTCGGTGAGCCCCGGCGACCCGCGCCGGGGCACCCTGCGCGCCACCCTCCTGGTGCCCGGACCGACCGTGGCGGGACGGCGCCTGACCCACTTCGACGGCCGCTGGATCGCCCGGCACCATCTGGTCGCCACGGCGGTCGCGGTCCCGCCCGCCTGACCGGGAGGGCGCGGGCCCGGCGGACGCGGGGGGAGGAGGGCTCAGGGCCGCGGGCACCAGCTCGCCAGCAGCCGGAAGAACTCCTCCTCGTTCCCCGCCAGTCCCGCGGCGCGCAGCGCCTGGTCCGCCTCGGCCAGGACGGAGGGCGGGACCACGGCCGGGCCGGGGGCGTCGGCCGGACCGGCCGCGGTGTCGAGACCGGCCCGCACGGTGTGCAGGAGGCGCAGGTAGGCCTGGACGGCGGCGCGCTCGTGGTCGGTCAGTACGGCGGTGGTGGTCATCGGTCGGCTCTCCCCACAACGACGTCAGCGGTCACGCGCCCCCGCACCGCGGAGGCACACGCACAGCTTGCCGCCCACCACTGACAATCCGGTCGAGCCGCGCCCCGCACACCGCCGGCTCGCCGGACCCGGCCTCACGACTCGGGCCGCTTGACGTTCTCCAGGAGCATGTCCAGCCACTCGGCGACCTTGTCGCGGTGCTGGTCGGTGGGCAGTTGGGCGGCGCGCCAGGCGATGCCGCGCACTCCGTGGTCCTGGAGCAGCCGCTCCAGCGGGTCGTCGGCGGCGGCCGCCGCCTTCCGCTCCCGGTCCGCGAGCTGCTGGAGCAGTTCCTGCTCGGTGTGCCGGAGCGCGACCGCGAGCGCCTCGGGGTCCTCGGCGGTGAGGAAGCCGGCGTGCACCCGGAAGAAGCGCTGGATCGCGTCGCAGTGCTCCATGGTGGGCCGCCGGTCGCCGTTGATGAGGGCGCCCGCCTGCTGCCGGGACATGCCGGCGCCGTCGGCGATCTCCTGCTGGGTGTACTTGCGGCCGCCCGGCTTCAGCCGGGTGCGGCGCAGCAGGTCGAGACGCTGCACGAACCGGGCCTGCACGTCGGGTTCACCCGCGGGCCGCCCGCCCAGCAGGGCACCGACCACGCACTCGGGGACGCCGGAGGCGGCGGACAGGCGGCCGAGGTCGAAAACCTCGGCGTGCGGCACGCCGAGCCGGTCGGCGAGTGCGGCGACGCGGGCGACGACGGCGGACAGCGCGGCCGCCGGCGTGGCCCCCGGACCCTCGAAGCCACCGGTCACCGACAGCTCTTCTACGTCTCTCACTGGCCTCACAGGCTTCTCACAAGCGGTTGCCGTGAACTGCCCGGAGAGTAACCTGCCGCTCGAACTCACATCCAGGTCTCGCCACAACTGTGGCCTATTTCAGCCGTCAACAGGCACGAAATGCCACGATAGTTGACACGCCCGCTGCGGGGGCACCAGGATCGGGGCGCCGCGAGAAGGCCGCATAGGCAAGAGGGGTGACCTCCCGATGGCATTTCAGGCAGGAGGGCAGCGGCCGGCGCCGCGGCCCGTGCCCGCGACCCCCGAGGCCCAGGCCTATCTCCAGGACTACGCCGAGCTGCTGGAGGCCGTCTCCTTCCCCTCCCTGGTCGTCGACCACCGCTGGGACGTGGTGCTCTCCAACGGCGCCTTCCGGACACTCTTCCGGGGTGCCGGCCCGCATCCGACGGCCATGCCCGGCGACAACTTCCTCCGGTTCGTCCTGTTCCACCCGGACGCGTCCGCGGTCCTCGGCGAGCACGAGTCGAGCTGGTGCCTGCCGATGCTGGCGCACTTCGCCGCCACCCTGGAGCGGTTCGGCCACGATCACGCCCTCCAGGCCGTCCGCCGCGACATCGCCCAGGACCCGATCATGGAGGCCGCCTACCGGCAGGGCCTGCCCCACTGGGTGCGCGCCGTCGGCGCCCGGGCCGTGGAACACGACGGCGCCGTACGGCCGCTGCACCACCCGGACCCCCGCTGGGGCGCCACCGAGTGCCGGGTCGTCGTCGAGACCCCCAGGGCGCTGGAGGAACTGGGCTGCACCCGGCTGACGCTGGTCCTGCGCGAGCCGCGCCGCGCCCCGCACCGCCCCGAGCGCCCCCGCCGTACCGCCGCCCACCTGAGGGTGGTCCCGGCCCCCGAGTGACGGCCGCGACTCCGTGGAGTCCGTACGCCGGGACCTGCTGCCGCGCCTGCCGGCGGCGGTCGCCCGGATGGGCGCGGACCCCAGGATCAGTGCTCAGCAGGTCACAGGTCCAGCACGAGCCGCCGGCCACGACAGCGGGACACACAGATGAGCATGGTCTCGCCGGCCGCCCGTTCCTCGTCGGTGAGGACCGAGTCCCGGTGGTCCGGCTCGCCCTCCACCACGTCGGTCTCGCAGGTGCCGCAGGTGCCCTCCGTACAGGAGTAGAGCACCTCGGCACCGGCCGCGCGGACCGCGTCCAGGACGGAGACGTCCGGCGGGACGGCGACCGTGCGCCCGCTGCGCGCGAGTACCACGTCGAACCCGGTGTCCGGGCCGGCCGGCGCGGACGCCTTCGGGCTGAACCGCTCCATGCGCAGGACACCGGGCGGGCAGCGCTCCTCGACCGCGTCCAGCAGCGGACCGGGACCGCAGCAGTAGACGAGGGTGTCCTCGGGCAGGTCGTCCAGGACCGGACCCAGATCGAGCAGCCCGGTCTCGTCCTCGGGGGCGAGGGCGACCCGGTCGCCGTACCGCTCCAGTTCCGCGGTGAACGCCATGGAGCCGCGGGTCCGGCCGCCGTAGAGCAGCGTCCAGTCGGCGCCCGCCCGCTCGGCGGCGGCCAGCATCGGCAGGATCGGGGTGATGCCGATGCCCCCGGCGACGAACCGGTAGCGGGCGGCCCGCTCCAGCCCGAAGTGGTTGCGCGGCCCCCGCACCCGGACCTTGTCCCCGGACCTCAACTCCCCGTGGACGTACGCGGATCCACCCCGCCCGCGCGGCTCGCGCAGAACGGCGATCCGCCACGTCCCCCGGTCGGCCGGGTCGCCGCACAGCGAGTACTGCCGTTCCAGGCCGGGACCGAGGACCACGTCGATGTGGGCGCCGGGCTCCCAGCCGGGCAGCGGCTCGCCCAGCGGATGGCGCAGGGTCAGGTCGAGGATGCCGTCGGCCGCCGTCCGCCGGCGGTCGACGACGAGTTCGGCTTCGTACAGGGTCATGAGGCGTCGTCCCGGGGGTCGTGTCCTCGCGGGTGGCCGAGCATCCAGTCCCACATCGCGACGGGGTCCTGGGCGGTGTGCTCGGCGCCGCAGTGGCAGGTGCCGTGCAGGACGTCGGTGCCCGGCAGCCAGTCGATCCGGTAGACCTCGCCGGTGCGCCCGCTCACCGGTCCGCCCCCGCCACGGCCCCGTCGCCCTCCTCGACCAGCCGGGCGAGGATCCGCCGGGCGGCCAGGCCACCGGTGTCGAGGTTGATGCTCAGCTCCTGGTAACCGGTGCGTTCCGTGCCGAGCGTGCGCTGGAGCAGGTTGAGCGCGTCCACGTCCTGCATGACGACCGTGTGGTTGTTCTTCCGCAGGAACTCGGTGACCTCGGCGTCGTCCGTCGCCCAGTCCCGGGAGACGGCCCAGAAGTCGTACACCTTCCCGTCGCCGGACGGCGTGATGGCGTAGGTGATCTCGGTGTGGAAGCCGCCCGGGTCGCCGCCGTCCGCCTCCGGCACCACGCCGACCGGGGCGACCCGGCTGTGCAGCAGGTACAGACAGGGCGCGTGGTACTCGATGTCCTGCCACCGCGAGATGCGTCCGCCGATCCCGGTCGACCTGGCGTAGAACGGCGGGCACTCGGCGTCGTCCATGTGCCGGCTCACCCGCACGATCCCGGCGCCCTCGTCCACCTCCGTGGTGATCGGCGTCTCGGCGACCTCGGGGGTGCCGATGTACCCGCCGTGCAGGTACGTCTCGTGGGAGAGGTCGAGGAGGTTGTCGACCAGCAGCCCGTAGTCGGCGTCGATCGGCTCCATGCCCCGGACCGTGACCCAGCCGGGGGAGTCCAGGTGCCGGGCGCGCGGGATGGTCTCGGGGTCGGCCAGCGCCGGGTCGCCGATCCACACCCACACCAGCGAGTCCTGCTCGCGCACCGGGTAGGAGGCGACGCGGGCGGTGCGCGGGACCCGTTTCTGGCCCGGCACGTACACGCAGGTGCCGGTCGTGTCGTAGGTGAACCCGTGGTACCCGCACACGATCCGGTCGCCGTCGAGCCGCGTCGGCGCCTCGGACAGCGGGTAGCGGCGGTGCACGCAGCGGTCGTGCAGGACGACCGGGGTCCCGTCCTCCTCGGTGCGGTAGAGCACGAGCGGTTCACCGAGAATCGTCCGCCCCAGCAACTCGCGCCCCACCTCCTGACTGTAGGCGGCGACGTACCACTGGTTCCTGGCGAAGGCGGTCATGTGCGGCATCGTTGCGGCTCCCGTCCGTCGTGGGTGGTGGCATCGTCGGGGAGCGCGTCGCGGGCGGGCAACGCCTCTTCCGCCCGGCGGAAGGACGGGCGCCGGGGGCTGTCGGTGGGTGCCCCTAGGGTTGCGCCCGACGTCACAGCGAGGCGAGCCCGTCGGGCCGCCGGACGGGCTGTGCCGGTTTCCTGGTGCGGGGAGAGGCGGAGACATCCATGGGTTGGCTGGCAGCGGGCGACACGTACGAAGTCGCCCTGGTGGACGGCCGGGTGGTGGCCCGGGCGGCACCGACGACGGTCCGCGGCGGACAGGAGGCGAAGCGGGAGAGGACCCTGCCGGCGGAGATACGGGACCGGCCCGAGGTGGTGGAACTCCAGCGGTTCGCCCAGTGGCTGGACCGGCACGCGGCCCAGTGCGCCGCGCGGGTCACCACCTGGATGGTCTCCTCGCTGCCGGTGCCGACCGCTCTGCTGGCGCGGGTCTGGCCCGACGAGGCGTGGCGGAACGCGCTGCGGGACGTCGTCGTCGCCGGTGACGGCCCCGGACAGGTCGGCTTCCTGCGGGACGCGGACGACTCGGGCGCGCTGCGGGTGGTGAACGCGGCCGGGCAGAGCGTCCGTCTGACGGCCCCGACGGTGACCCTGCCCCATCCGGTGCTCCTGACCGGTCTGGACGAACTGCGCGCCTACGCCGCCGAGTCGGGCGTGGTCCAGGGCGTCGAGCAACTCGACCGGGCCACCTGGCTCAGGCCCGCCGCGCTCGAAGGCGCCGCCGAGGTCCGCGAGTTCGCCGGCGCCGAGTACCGGTCGTGGTTCCACCTCTCGGCCCGCGCCACGGCCCTCGGCTACACCGTCTCCGGCAGCAGTGTCGTCGACCGGATCCGGGACGCCGGGCGCATCGTCACCGCCACGGTCGGCATGAGCGATCCCTACACCGAGGAGAAGGCCTGGACCGGCACCCTGGTCTGGAACGACGAGGACGGTCACCGGCGGCTGGCGGCGGCCGACATCGGCCCCGTGGCCTGGTCCGAGGGCATGCGCATGGCCGCGGCCCTGCACGCCGGCCGCACCGCGCCAAGGGACGGCAGCGCGCCAAGGGACGGCACCGGGTCGACGGACGGCGCCCGGGCGACGGACGGCGCCGAGTGAACGCCACACCGGTGCACACCGAGGAAAGGCACGCGAGCATGAGCGACGGGACCGCACCCGACGGGGCGACGGCGGAGGTGGAGGAGCTGCTGCGCGCCGGTGCGGTGCTCCCGCCGGGCACCACCCGGGGAGGCGACCGGGCCGTGCCCGTGTTCGCCCGGGCCTACCGGCATCCGGCCCTGGACGGCCGGACCGTCGTGCGCCTGACCGCCGAGGACCTCACCGGCGACCAGGAGAGCGGCTTCCTCGGCCTCGAACCCGAGGGCGACCCGGTGGAGGTCGGCGTCGGACAGCACCAGGCCCTGGGCTTCCCCGAATGGATACTGGTCCGGCACCCCTCGGACGGCCACCTCGCCATGTCGCTGGTCGAGGAGATGGACAAGGTCGCGCGGCTGGTGCGGTCCCGGGCCAAGAAGGCACGCGCCACCTACGAGTCCATCGGCGAGCGGCTCGCGGGTTCCGTACCGCACTTCCTGCCGACCTTCTACGAGCAGGCGGGCCGGGTGTTCCTGGCCGCCGGGCAGCAGGCGTACGCGTCCCAGATGTTCGTCAACGCGCGCAAGGCCGAGACGGCACACTCCCTGCCGTTCGACGAGGCGCGCATGGACGCCGTCTTCCTGGAGTTCGCCCTGGCCGACGCGATGCCGACGAAGGTCCTCGCCGGTTACGCCAAGGGGCTCTCCTCCAGGGTCCCGGCCGCGACGGCCTTCCGGCACCTGCGGGGGCTGTTCGTCCGGCTCGCCGCGCACGGCGTGGCCCCGTCCGGTCCCGGCGCGTCCGACCTGCGCCGGCTGGCGAAGGCGGCCGCGGGCGGGAACGCGCTCGCCGAGGAGATGGCCTACCTGCGCGAGATCCTGCCCCTGCCGGGCACCGCCAAGGCACCCCCCGCCTGGTGGAAGGCCCACCGGGCCGCCCTGCTGGAACTGTCCCGGCGGGAGCCCGCCGTCCGCGGCACGCTGCTGGGCGTGCTGCCCGCGGACTGGGAGCAGGAGGAGCTGTCCCAGTGGCTCGACCTGCTGGAGCGGACCGGGGCGACCGCCGGACTGTGCGACGCCGGCCTGCCCGCCGAGGAGCGTTCCCCCGACGGAACGGCCGGCTGGACGCGCCGGTTCCTCGCCCTGTGCGGCACCGGCGGGCACCACCTCGCACCGGCACAGCTGCACCCCCTCGTCGACCGGATGGCCGACGTGCTGCGCGCCGAACTCACCGCGTCCGGCGGCGCGTTGCCGCCCCCGGTGGGACACGTCGACCTGCTCGACCAGCTCCTGGACCTCGGGGTCCCGGTCGCGGACCCCGACGAGCGCCGCGGCCTCAACCTCCAGGGCTGGGCGGCCGGCGACCGGCGGCGCGACCTCGTCGCCCTGGCGGCCGAGGACCGCTTCCACGCCGCCTTCCGGCGCGGCTGCCCCACCTACGAGCGCAAGGACGTCGACCGGCGCACCGTCACCACCCTGGCCGGCTCTCCCGGCGGGCGCCCGCTGCTCGCCGCGTGGGTGGCCGACGTCAGCCGCCGCTACCGGACCACGGAGCTGGGCGGATTCGGCCGCTACTCCGGCCCGTTCGAGACGCTGAAGTGGCTGCCGGGCGAGGTCCTGGCGACCGCCGAGGACGCGGTACGGGAAGCACTGGCCACCGGCATGGCCCCGGCGCTCGCCCGCACCCTGCGCACCGGCATCCTCGACGAACTCGGCTGGCCCGCCTGGGAGGAGGCGGTCGGCACACCCGGGTCCCGGGAGGCGGCGCGCAAGACGCGGGTGGGTGACGCCTGGCCGTACCTGACCGTCCTCAGCGGCACGCGCGCGCGGGTGATCGGCGCGGAGGGCACGGTGCTCCGCCACGAGCTGCGCCTGCCCGGGGAGCGCTGGCACGCCGACATCCGCTACGTCGACGGCGGACTCCTCGTCACCTGGTACTCCTTCGACACGTCCGACGCGCAGGGCTACTGGTACGACGCCGGTGCCGGTGCCGACGCCTCGGCACCGGTACTGGTCACCGGCGACGCCCGCCACTCCTACCTGTGCGCCGCGGACGGGACCGGCGGCATGAACGGCATGCCTCCCGCCTCCCTCCCGTTGCCCGGCGGCGGGCGCGCCACCGGCCACGGCGTGCTGCGCCGAGGGGACACCCACGTCCCGTCGAGCCGGCCGGTGATCAGCGACGGCCGCTCGTATTGGGTGTGGGTCAAGGACTGGGCGGACGACGGCAACAGCGCCTGGTACGCGTACGACCCCGTGGGCGACACGGTGGGGGAGCCCGGCGTCCCGGACTGGTTCGAGGAGGGGCCGCGCACCGCCGGGGAGGGGAGCGTCCTGGACAGCGGCTGGCTGCGGCCCGCCCCCCGCGCCGTACCGGGTCCGCTGTGCGCCCCGGTGGACGGGCTGCTCGGCTGGCGGGTGACCACGCTGCCCGACGGTTCGCGGCGGGGCGAGGACCTGGCCGGGCGCTCGGTCGTCGTGCCGGCCGGAGTAGGTGCGAGGCCGGAACACGCGCTGGTGTTCCCCGGCGCCGACCGGCCCGTGACCGTGCTGCGGTGGTCGAGCGACATCCGGCTCCTCGACGCCGAGGGCAGGGTGGTCGCCGAGGTCTCCCACGGCCAGACGGCCGGGCCCTTCAGCGCGGGCACCCCCCTGCTGCCGCCCCTGCGCTACTGGCATCTGCTCCAGCCCCGCGACCCCGAGGGCTCCGCGGCGCTCCGCCGGGTCGGCGAGGACACCGCGGCGGCGCTGCTGGCGGCGGCCGCCGAGGAGGTGCCCGGGGAGGAGAGGGCGGCCGGGGACGAGGCGGCCGCCCCCGACCCGCTGACCGGCCTGATCGGCACCCTGCTGCCGCGGGTCGGCCACGAGGCCCTGCGCGCGGGCATCGCCGGCGTGGCGCGCTTCGCCGCCGAGCAGCAGCGCGTCCTGGACGAGGCGCTCACCCGGCTGGACGCGGCGGTCCAGGGCGACGCCCCCGAGGAACCCCGGCCCGTGATCGGCGACCGCCTGCTCGCCTCGGCGCTGAACGGCGTGGGCCTGACCGAACGCGACAAGCGCGGGTACTACGACTTCGACCACGGCATCTTCGGACTGCCGGAGCTGCTCGCCCGCTCCACGCGCGATCCGGCCGGGCCCGCCCCCGCGGGCACCGTCCACGTGTCCCTGGCCAAGCAGGCGTCGCTGGAGAGCGTGAACGCGGTCGCGCTGCCCGAACTGCCCGCCGTCCTGGCGTTGCGGGCCGCGTCGGAGGCCACCGTGGCGGAGCACCGGCAGGCGCTCGACGCGTACCTGGCGGAGCTGGACGCGCGGGACCTGACGGAGCTGGTGCCCGGCCACTGGCGCCGGGTCCGGCTGGTGGTGGACCCGGCGGTGTTCCAGGGTCCCGGCGGGGTCCAGGGGTACCCGAAGGGGTCCCTTCTCGACCTGGGCGGCGGCGCGTTCCTCGCCTTCCCCGGCGACTGGTACAGGTTCGTCCGCGAGTACGCCCCGGACGGGCCGAGCGGCAGGCACTACGGCGCCGTGCACCACGACCCGTCCGGCCGCTTCGAGACACCCGCGCCCTACACCCTGGTGTCCGACGAGCCGTTCGTGCCCGAGCCGGCCCGGGCGCCCGGCTGGGTGGCCGCCTTCCGGGCCGAGCTGGCCGAGCGCGGCCCGGCGCCCTGGCGCCCCGAGGCGGCCGAGGAGTTCGCCCGGCTCACCGGCGTCACCCCGACCACCGCC
The DNA here is from genome assembly GCF_044142145.1 of Streptomyces sp. BK79. Lineage (NCBI taxonomy): Bacteria > Bacillati > Actinomycetota > Actinomycetes > Kitasatosporales > Streptomycetaceae > Streptomyces > Streptomyces sp. BK79. Next base: position 7,830 of record NZ_JBHVOC010000037.1, on the reverse strand, counting down.
CGCCTCGTGCTGGCCGGGATGCCGCAGGTCGACGACAAGCGCGTGGCCGTGCCCTCCGCGACGCTGAGGACGATCGGCGTGAAGGCGGCCGACGCCCGTGTGGCCAAGGACGAGCTGCGCTCCCTCGACATGGACGCCCTGCGGGCCGTGGTGGCGGCGCTGCTGCCCGCCGAGCCGTCCCGGCTGTGGACGCACGGCCCCGACGCCGCGGCCGCCGCCGAGGTCTGGAACGCGCGGCTGGGCCGGCGCACCCCCCTGCCCGAGGACGTGCTCCACGACGCGGTCCGCGGCGTCGACCCCGTCGGGTGGGCACCGGCCGACGCCCTGCGGGGCTTCGCCGACCCGGCCGCCGAGCCCCGGCTGACCCGGGACCTCACCTGGAGGCTCGGGCGCTTCCGGGCCGAGTCCGCCGAGCGGGCGCCCGGCTTCGACGGCGGCGTCCTGAAGGGCGCGGCGGCGCTGGCCGCGTGGCTCGCCCACCGCCTCCCGGCCGGCGATCCGATCCGGGCCGCCCTGCCGGGCGTACTGACGGCGCTGCGCGACCGGCTGGCCCACCCGGGTCTGCTGCTCGGGGTCGACAGGAGGGCCGACTGGGAGGCGTTCCGCCGGGCCGCGGGAGACCCGGAGGAGACCGGCGACGACTTCGTGCGGTACGGCGCGCTCCTGCTGGGCACCGCCCACCCCGAGCCCGTCGCCGCCGTCCGGCCCGCCCTGCTGGACGCAACGGGCCAGGATCCCCACCTGACGGCCCTGTCCGCCGGGGGACGGCCGGATGCCCTGGAGCGCGCCCTGCGTCTGGTCCACGACCAGCGGTTCGCCGACCTGCTCGCCGACCCGGGCGACCCGGTGGCCGGGGAGCGCGACCCGGACGGACGGTGGTGGCCGCAGGACCCCGCCCGCTCCGTGCCCGACCTGGTGGGGGAGGTGGCCGGGCGGTACGGCGTCGGCGCGGACGCCGCCGCGCTCTACCTGATGCTGCTCGCCCTGCCCGACCCCACCGACCGCAACGCGGCGCGCTGGACCGGCTGGGGCGGACAGCGCGGGGGAACGGCCCGGCTCCGTGCCGCCCGCGCCGAACTCGCGGCCACCGACCTGGTCGTGGAGGGCAGCCGCCCCAAGGCCGGACGCTCCCTGTTCCTGCCCGGCGGGTGGACCCGGCTGCCGCTGCCGCACCTCCCGCTGGAGCGGTGGAAGCTGCCGATGTACGACCTGCTCGACGGCGAGACGCCCGTCCTGGGCGTCGTCGTGCCCTTCCGGCCGGTCGCCGTCCTCTACCGCGAGGCATGGCGGCGGGTCCAGGACGGGGACGGGCCGCGGCTGGCGGAGATGGAGGTGCCGCGACCGCGCGGGCGCCGCCGCTGAGCCCCGCCGCCCACAAGGGGAGTGGGGACGGCCGCCGCACACGGCCGTCCCCACCCGCCGTCCCCACCCGCCGTCCCCACCCGCCGCGTACCGGGCACGCCCGGTACGCGGGAGGTCAGCGCTCCAGCTCCTTGTGCGCCGTCTCCGGCAGCCGCAGGTACACCACCGACGACAGCAGGCACAGGCCGGCGACGTACCAGGGGAAGAGCCCGGCATGCCCCAGGTCCTTGAACAGCGTGCCCACGTACGGTGCCGTGCCGCCGAACAGGGCGACCGTGAGCGAGTAGGGGAAGCCGATGCCGGCCGCCCGCACCCGGGGCGGGAAAATCTCGGCGTTGACGGCGGCGCTGATCGAGGTGAAGCCGGTCAGCAGGATCATGCCGGCGCACTGGACGAGCAGCAGGACGGCGAACGAGTCGCGCAGCGCGTGCAGCAGGGGCACGCTCAGCAGGGCGAACCCCACGCCGAAGAACAGCAGGAGCGGACGGCGGCCGAAGCGGTCGGAGAGCAGCCCGCCGAGCGGCTGGAGCAGCGCGAAGAAGGCGAGCGAGATCGTGCCCGCGAGCAGCGCGTCGCCCTTGTCCAGCCCGGTGTTGAGTTCCGCGTACGTCGGCAGGTACGACGTCCAGGTGTAGTAGGCGATCGTGCCGCCCGCCGTGATGCCGCAGATCAGCAGGGACTCGCGCGGATGGCGGCGCAGCGCCTCGAACAGGCCGGGACGCGGCGCCTTCCGCTGCTCGGCGCTGCGGGTCTCCTCGGCGCCCTGCCGGATCCAGAAGCCGACCAGGCTGAGCACGGCCCCGAGCACGAACGGCACCCGCCACCCCCAGCCGTTCATCGCCCCCTCGCTCAGCGTGTTCACGAGCAGGGTCGCGACGCCGGACGCCACGAGCTGCCCGGCCGTCGTCGACACGTACTGGAAGCTGGAGAAGAGGCCGCGCCGGCCCGGCCCCGCCGACTCCACCAGGAAGGTCGTCGACGCCGCGAACTCGCCGCCCACCGACAGGCCCTGGAGCAGCCGCGCCGCCACCAGGACCACCGGGGCCAGCACACCGGCCGCCGCGTAGGTCGGGGTCAGGCCCACCAGCAGACTGCTGCCGCCCATCAGCAGGATGGTGGCCGTCAGCGCGGCGCGCCGCCCGCGCCGGTCGGCGATCGCGCCCATCAGCAGCCCGCCGACGGGCCGCATGAAGAAGCCCACCGCGAACACGGCGAACGTCGACAGCAGCGGCACCAGCGAGTTGTCCGCGCTCTCGGGGAAGACCTGGCCGGCGATGTAGGTGGCCAGGAAGGTGTACGCGTACCAGTCGTACCACTCCACGGCGTTGCCCACCGATGCGGCGAGGAGCTGGCGTACGGGCCGTCGGGCCGGGGACGCGTCCGTGTGCATGCGTGTCATGATCGCGACCATCCCCGGGACGTGGCACCGGCACACCTCACGTACCGGTGACCTTCACACCAGTGCCACCGGACCCTTCCCTGACGTTTGCTGCTCCTGGAACACTCCTTTCGCGCGCATGACGTCATCATCCGGCGCCGCCCGGCCGGTTGAACCCCCCCAAGGCGAGAGGCCCATCACCCATGCCCGAAGTCAACCGGCGCAGGTTCCTCCAACTCGCGGGCGCCACGACCGCGTTCAGCGCCCTGTCCGCGAGCATCGAGCGCGCGGCCGCGATCCCGGCGAACCACCGCTCCGGCTCGATCGAGGACGTCGAGCACATCGTCGTCCTGATGCAGGAGAACCGTTCGTTCGACCACTACTTCGGCAGGCTGCGCGGTGTCCGCGGCTTCGGCGACCCGCACCCGGTGAGCCTGGACGGCGGCCGGTCGGTGTGGCACCAGCGCAAGGGCGACGGCACGGAGGTGCTGCCCTTCCACCCGGAGGCGGACGACCTCGGCATGCAGTTCCTGGAAGGGCTGCCGCACGGCTGGTCCGACGGCCAGGACGCCTACCACAACGGCAAGTACGACCGCTGGCTGCCCGCCAAGGGCACCACGACCATGGCGTACCTGACCCGCGAGGACATCCCCTTCCACTACGCGCTCGCCGACACCTTCACCGTCTGCGACGCCTATCACTGCTCCTTCATCGGCTCCACCGACCCCAACCGCTACTACATGTGGTCGGGTCACACGGGCAACGACGGCAAGGGCGGCGGCCCGGTCCTCGGCAACGACGAACTCGGCTACGACTGGACGACGTACCCCGAGCGTCTCGAGGAGGCCGGGATCTCCTGGAAGATCTACCAGGACATCGGCGACGGCCTCGACGCGGCCGGCTCCTGGGGCTGGATCGACGACGCCTACCGCGGCAACTACGGCGACAACTCCCTGCTGTACTTCAACAAGTACCGCGACGCCCAGCCCGGCGACCCCTGGTACGACAAGGCCCGCACCGGCACCGACGTGAAGAACGGCGACGGCTACTTCGACCGGCTCCGCGCCGACGTGAAGGCCGGCAAGCTGCCGAAGATCTCCTGGATAGCCGCCCCGGAGGCCTTCTCCGAGCACTCCAACTGGCCGTCCAACTACGGCGCCTGGTACATCTCCCAGGTCCTGGACGCGCTCACCTCCAACCCGGCGGTGTGGGCGAAGACCGCCCTGTTCATCACCTACGACGAGAACGACGGCTTCTTCGACCACGTGGTGCCGCCGCTGCCGCCGAAGTCCGCCGCGCAGGGCCTGTCCACCGTCGACACCTCCCTGGACGTCTACAAGGGCGGCGCGAAGCACCGGGAGGGCTTCTACGGGCTCGGGCCGCGCGTGCCCATGCTGGTCGTCTCGCCCTGGAGCAAGGGCGGCTTCGTCTGCTCCGAGACCTTCGACCACACCTCGATCGTCCGCTTCATGGAGCGCCGCTTCGGGGTGCGCGAGCCGAACATCTCGCCGTGGCGTCGCGCCATCTGCGGCGACCTGACCAGCGCCTTCGACTTCTCCCGCACGGACCCCCGCCCGGCCCGCCTGCCGGACACCGACGCCTACGAGCCGCCGGACCGCGAGCGCCACCCGGACTACCGCCCGACCCCGCCCGCCGACCCCGGCATGCCCCGCCAGGAACGCGGCCTGCGCCCGGCCCGCCCGCTGCGGTACGCCCCGCACGCCGACGGCGCCGTGGACGCGGCGGCCGGGAAGTTCACGCTCTCCTTCGCCTCCGGCGCCCAGGCCGGTGCCGCCTTCCTCGTCACCTCCGGCAACCGCGCCGACGGCCCCTGGACGTACACCACCGAGGCCGGCAAGAGCATCGCGGACACCTGGAACTCGGTGTACTCGGGCGGCTCGTACGACCTGACCGTGCACGGGCCCAACGGCTTCCTGCGGGTCTTCAAGGGCGACAACAAGGCCGCCGGCCCCGAGGTCACCGCGCGGCACCGGGGCGAGGACGTCCGGCTGACCCTCACCAACACCGGGTCCGGCACGGTCCGCCTGCGGGTCGCGAACGCCTACGACGGCCGCAGCCGCACGCTCGCCGTGCGCCCCGGCGCCACCGTGCACCACACCGTCGACCTCGCGCACAGCAGGCGCTGGTACGACGTGACGGTCACCTCCGAGGCCGACCCGGCGTTCCTGCGGCGCTTCGCCGGGCACGTGGAGAACGGCCGTCCGGGGGTGAGCGATCCGGCGATCGCCACGGACTGAGGCGAGCGTCGCGGACCGGGGCGAGGGGCCCGGACCGAGGGCGTCACGGACCTGGGCGAAGGGCTTGCCTGAGCGCGGTCACAGCCGCGTGAGGCGCCCCGGCCCGGGCTGCCGGGGCACCAGCACCGTCCCCGGCTGCTCCGGCCCCGGTTCCGCTCGCGGCGCCGGGACGGCCCGGTCCGTTTCGGGCACCGGTCCGGCGGCCATCGAGCCGGCGGCCACCGGCCCGGCGGTCACCGGTCCGGTGCCGTCGGGCCGTCCCGGCGTCGCCCGGCTCAGCTGGACCACGCCCCAGGCGGCCAGCGCCGCGCCGGCCGCCGCCAGCAGCACGCCGCCCGCGCCGCCGCGCAGCCGCTCGCCGAGCAGGGACAGCCCGATCACCGCGGCGGCCACCGGGTTGGCCAGCGTCACCACCGCCAGGGGCGCGCCCAGCCCGCCCCGGTACGCGGTCTGCGCCAGCAGCAGACCGCCCGCCGCGAAGGCCGCCACCAGCACCGTCACCCCGATCACCTGGGGGGTGAGCAGCGGACCCGAACGGTCCGTGACGGCGACGGTCACGGTCTGGGTGAGGGCCGAGGCGACCCCGGAGGCGATGCCGGACGCCGTGGCGTGCCGCAGCCCCGGCCGGGCACCGGGCCACGCCAGCGTCCCGACCAGCGCCGCCGTCGCGCCGGACACCGCCAGCGCCTCGGGCACGCTCAGGACGTCGTCGGGCGCGGGACCGGACGCGGTGAGCAGCAGGGCGCCGAGCCCCAGCAGGGTGAGACCGGTGCCCCGCCACTCCACCGCGCTCACCCGCCTGCCCGCCAGCCGGGCCCCGAGCGGCACCGCCGCCACCAGGGTCAGCGCACCGAGCGGCTGGACCACGGTGAGCGGCCCGTACTTGAGGGCCACGACGTGCAGCAGCGCCGCCCCGGCGTTGAGCGCCACCGACCACCACCAGGCACCGGAGGCCAGCAGGCGCAGCGCCCCCGCGCCGGCATCGCGGGACGCCAGGCGCTCCTGGGCGACGGCGGCCGCGGCGTACGCGCACGCGGAGACCAGGGAGAGCAGGACGGCGATCAGGGCGGCGCTCATCGGTCCGCCCCCACCAGCTCGCGCCGGTCCGCCACACGGTGCCGCAAGGCCGGCCGGCGGTGGGGCGGGGCCCACCGCCGCTGTGGCGGCAGACCGGTGGGCCGCGGCCGCGGCGACAGGCGGGCCACCGCGAGCGCGAGGCCGAGCAGGGCCGTGGCCACGATCACGTCGAGCCAGTAGTGGTTCGCGGTGCCCACGATGACCAGCAGGGTCGCCAGCGGGTGCAGCAGCCACAGCCAGCGCAGCCGCGACCGCGTGGCGGCGATCAGGCCGATGGCCAGCATCAGCGCCCAGCCGAAGTGCAGCGAGGGCATCGCCGCGAACTGGTTCGAGAGCTGGTCGGCGTGCGGGGGACCGTAGACCGAGGGGCCGTACACCCGGGCCGTGTCGATCAGGCCCGTGGCGCCCAGCATGCGCGGCGGGGCGAGCGGAAAGACCAGGTGCAGCACCAGCGCGGCACCCGTCACCGCGGCCAGCGCCCGCCGGGAGCGGACGTAGTGCGCGGGCCGCCGCAGATAGAGCCACACCAGGAAGGCGGCCGTGGCCGGGAAGTGCACGGTGGCGTAGTAGGTGTTCGCCCCGTGTATCAGGGCGTCGCCGTGCAGGAGCAGCGACTGCACCGTGCCCTCGTCGGGCAGGTGGAGCGCGCGTTCCCAGTCCCACACGCGGTGGGCGTTGCGGAAGGCCTCGGCGGTGTGGCCCGTGGCGAGCTGCCGGCCGAACTTGTAGACGAGGAAGAGCCCTGCCACGAGCAGGAGCTCACGGACCAGCGGGGGACGCGCGTGCGCGTCCGGCCCCGCTTCTGCTGCTGCAGGCTCGGTGCGGGCATTCATCCCCCGGCCCCTTCGCTGACGGTGGTGCGTGTGGCTCACAGGGACGGGGGCGTGAGACGGTTTTCATCGATACGACCTCGTTCCGATACGCCAGTGTACCGATACGTTCGTGTACCGGTACACTGGCGTATCGATGGACATACGACACACTGAAGCGCGGAACGCTTGAGTGACGCCGTACCGCAACCGGAAGCGAAGAGGAGCAGAGCCGATGACGCCGCAGGCCGCGGACCGACCGGAACCGGCCGGCGCCTCGCGCCGCTCCAAGCTGACGCCCGAGCGTGAGCAGGAGTTCTTCGACGCCGTGCTCGACCAGATCCGCTCCTGCGGCTACGACGCCGTCACCATGGAGGGCATCGCCGCCAGCACCCGGTGCAGCAAGTCCACGCTCTACCGCCAGTGGCGGACCAAGCCCCACTTCGTGGCCGCGGCGCTGCGCTCGAACCGCCGGGTGCGCTTCGCCGACATCGACACCGGGTCGCTCGCCGAGGACCTGCGCCAGGCGGCCCGCGCCGCCGGCGAGGGAGCGGGCAGGGACACGGGGCTGCTCCAGGCCCTCGGCCACGCCGTCATGGAGGACCCGGAACTCAAGGGCGCGCTGCGCGAGGCGCTCGTCGAGCCGGAGATCGCCGCGCTCCGCGCGATCCTGGAGCGCGGTGTCGCGCGGGGCGAGGTCCCGGCCGGCCACCCGGCGCTGGAGTACGTGCCGGCCCAGCTCTTCGGCATGCTGCGGATGCGGCCCGTCGTCGAGGGCGAGCAGGCCGACGCGGAGTACCTCGTCGGGTTCGTGGACGCCGTCGTGCTGCCCGCGCTCGGCCTCCCCTGAGACCCAGGCCGCCGCCCACGGGATGACTGGACGGTGGCCTGCCCGCGCCGCACCGTGGGGACGGGGGCGGCGCGCACCCCCGGGGGGGGGGGGGGG
>NZ_JBHVOC010000036.1:0-62961 GCF_044142145.1 Streptomyces sp. BK79 | reverse complement strand
TAAGGCGACGGTGAATCGCTCGGCACGGCGGCATCGCCACCTTCCTCGAACGGCGCAGGTACACGGTCAGACGTGGCACACACCGTACGCGCCGACAAGCGAACCCACCCGACGATCCGAGGTGCGCTACCCATCGGGCAGGACCGTGGCCGCCCACGCACGTTCCTCAGCCCACGCTTCAGCCCAGGTCACAGCATCCCGAAATGCACCTGACGTGCCATCAGAACGAGCGTCAAATGAGCGTCAAGACACCTCGGAGAGCGTCATTTGAGCGTCAAGATTTCGCCCGTAACGCGCATAGCGCACATCCCGCACACCGAGTAAAGCCGCAGGTCAACGGCCCTTATCGGCAGGCTCAAGGATCGCGACGCACTCCACATGATGCGTCATCGAAAAAGTGTCGGCCTGGACGGCTGTGCACGAAACAGCAGGTCATGCATCGATCTTATGGGTCGCTGGGCAGCGGTCGCGGTCCGACCCGGCGGGCCTGCCGCCCGCGCAGTCACCGCGCCGACAGTTGGCCCGCGGGTCCTTCGACTCCGGGACCGTGCCCGTAACGGGATTCATCGACACAGCGGCGGTTGCGCTCCATCTGCGGGGCATCGCCTTACTGGCTCGGCGTGAGCAGCAGGGCCATACGGCTGCAGCCGCCTTCGCCGGCGATGTGGAGCATGCAGGTCACCCCGCCCCGGGACCGTTCGGACCCGTCGCCGGGGCGCTGGCGCCGGGGCCTCGTTCCCTTTTCGAACCTGTGGCCGGGCCTTGCGGAACCGGCCGCGTGCGGATGCGCCCGGCAGAACATCGAGTCGGCGCCGACCACCGACCAGACGATCCGCCCTCCAGGCCGGCGTTTGCCCGGACCGGCTGCGGGAGCCGAGCCGCTCCCAGGTGTCGTCCGCCGACCATGGCAGTGCCTGGCTAAGGGCTGTCCCGCAATGACCTGGAAGCCCATGCCGGGGTTCGAAAAGTGGCGATGCCGTGCGAGCAGTGCGCGTACGGTGCCGGAGTGATCGACACTGATGGCGCTCGGTTGGGTGCGGAGGCCGCGCGGCGGTTGGCTGAGGCGGACTGCTGTGAGATAGCTCCAGGGCTCACGGATGAAGAGTTCAGCCGGATCGAGGCGACCTATGGGTTTGAGTTCTCCCCAGAGCATCGTGCCTTCCTGGCGGGAGGGCTGCCGGTTGCCTCACCTCCCGAGGAAGGCGCGACGTGGCAGCAGCCCTGGCCCGACTGGCGTCACGCGGATGTAGACGACCTGCGCCATCGGCTGGAGCGGCCGGCACGAGAAGTGCTGGCCGACATCGCTCATGGCAGCTGGCATCCGGCCTTGGGGGCGCGTCCCGCCACCAATGATGAGGCCGTGGAGGTGACCCGAGCGGTACTTGCGCAAGCGCCGCAACTCGTTCCCGTATACGCGCACCGCTTCATACCTGCGGGTCGCCACCCCCCGGGACATCCGGTCTTGTCGGTGTGGGGAACCGACATCATCTGCTACGGCCACGATCTGGCCGACTACATCGACCGCGAGTTCAGTGAGGTTGACGAGGATGCGCTTTGGGCTCCGCAGGCGTCCGTGCCGTTCTGGAAGGACTTCCTCGGCTGAGACTGCCGCCAGATGGTGCCGGTCGTAAATGATCTTTGTCGTGCCTGGTGTGATCACGGCCTCGGAGCCGTCCTGGATAGCCCCATTCGCGGGGCTGAGCCCGCGCTGCTTCGGCAAGCTGCTGACCACGTTGCGGCGCGATGGAGCAGATGCAGTCCACCGAGGCCGACCGTGGAGCTTGCCGCTGGAGGACCGGGTGTTGCTTGTCACGGCCTATTGGCGTACCAACCTGACGTTGCGACAGCTCGCTCCGTTGTTCGGCGTCTCGAAGTCCACGGCCGGCCGAGTCATCAACCACCTCGGCCCCCTGCTCGCGCTTCGGCCCCGCAAGCGGTTCGCCAAGAACACTGTGCTCATCGTGGACGGCACCCTGGTCCCCACTCGGGATCACACCATCGCCGAGCGGTCGAAGAACTACCGGTACTCCACCAACCACCAAGTCGTCATCGACGCCGTCACCCGCCTGATCGTCGTGGTCGGCCGACCGCTCGCCGGGAACCGCAGCGACTGCAAGGCATGGGAGGAGTCCGGCGTCAAGGCCGCCGTCGGCAAGACCCTCACGATCGCCGACGGCGGCTACCCGGGCACCGGACTCGTCATCCCGCACCGCCGGGAGCGCGGCCAGACCGAACTCCCAGCCTGGAAAGAGGATCACAACAGGTCCCACAAGCAGGTCCGGGCACGGGTCGAGCACGTCTTCGCCCGCATGAAGACCTGGAAGATCCTCCGCGACTGCCGCCTCAAAGGCGACGGCGTCCACCACGCCATGCTCGGCATCGCCCGGATACACAACCTCGTCCTCACCGGATAGATCAACGGGCTTCACCGTGATCAACCATGCCCGAGGCGACCCGGAGATCATTTACGGGACAACCCTTAGCCGTCCGTCGCTTTCCCTCGCTCCCGCAGGACCTCCGGGGGCCAGAAGTCGCCGGTGCCTCTGAACCGCTTGAGGTTGGGCAGGAGCAGCAGGCCGTCGAGGGAGCGGACGCCTGGAGCGGTGACCCGCGTATACGCCGTCCGTCACAGCCGTGGCGCTTGTGGCCGGCCTGTTCGAAGCCGGTGACGATGCCTGGAGCGCAAACCGACGGGTATAGCCGAAAGAGCATCCGTCAGCCGTGGGAGCGCTCTGGGACTTTTCTGGGACTTTCGGCTTCATCAACCGGCACGAGCGTGAAACTTCCCGGGATGCTGAGCGGAACGAGTCCTCGTCGACGTCGTCCGGTTTGGGAAGATTCGCGACGAGCGAGTCTGCGTCGAAGGCGTATATCTGATCGAACGCCACAAGCGGAAGCATCAGGCCGTTGCAGAAATCGGGTGGGGCAAAGAGACCCCGTAGTCCGACCACCACGTGGATATCGTTCGCCTGCGGTGACGGACCGATAGCATCCACGAGCACGGCGTAGTCTGCCGGATCGCGCGGGCGCAGGATGTAGGTGTCGATCCCCTGGGTCACCAGCACGTAGCACAGGTGCTTGGCGAGATAGCGGCTCTGGTGATCCGACAGGACGGCATGCAGAGCCTGCCTGTCCGTCAGGTTGGTCGTTTCGGCACGGCCGGTCGCCTGGGCGAACTCCTTTTCTATCCCCAGGCTGGGAATGCGGGGCTCAAGTCGGCCCACGGCGTACACGAACGGTGGGTACGCCTCGGAAGGACGTCCCGGACTGTCAACCGCAGTGGCGCCATGGCCGCAACCACCGCACCCACAAGGCGAGGTTTCGTGTCGCTGCGAGGATTCCGGGACAGCCGATGATGCGAGGCTCACGCCAGAGGCAGACACTCCGGTAGGGGGAACCGTCCCGCTGCTCGTCGCATGCTCGACGAATGGGCCGGGTGCAACGGGGGGCGACTCCGCAGGGAACTCCGTGGGCTCGTCCATGAGCTCACCGCCTTCTTCCTGGATCGATTCGGTGATCAGGGCTACTGCCAGCTACGTGCTGTGTACAACGTCTCGAATGCGCGCCAGGCGTTGAACAAAGGAGGCACGACCGATATGCGGTGCGACAGCGCTCCTTTCATGGCGAAGATCAGTTCGTCCGGCCTGGTCCTCGGAAGCTCGGACAGGATGAGGGCCGCGGCGCCCGTGACGACGGCAGCCGCCGCACTGGTCCCGCCGAACGGTCGGATCCTTCCGTGTGCGCCCAGGCTCATCAATCCGTCCGCCACCACGCCGACGCCCCGTTGACCGATGGAGCGTCCGATATTGGACCCCTGTGCAGGTCGCCCTCGCAGGTTGTAGGCCACGGCGGGTAGGACCGACCAGTGACGGGTGACGACCGTGCTGCCGACTGCGCCCTCGTTGCCGGCCGCAGCCACCACGGTCGCACCATGAGTGGCCACGTGGTCAAGCGCGTCCTGGACGGCACGGTGCTCCTTGGGCGTACCCATCGTGAGGGAAAGGCTCAGGTTGATGATGCGTGCACCGGCGTCCGTCAGCTCCACAAGGGCATCAGCCAGGTCCAGCCATGTCGCGGTACCGGCAGACCGTGCTGCGGGAGAGCGGAAAACGGACCGGGAGATAAGCGTGATTCCCGGACAGATACCCAACGCACCCGAAGTGCACTGGGCCACCAATACGCCTGCGGTGGCGGTGGCATGCTCAGCGGCGACATCGTCCGCGTCCCGCTCTGCCACATCTCTCGGACAAGACCATTTGATCTGCGCGTGGCCAAGTCCCGGATGGTCGACGATCACCGGCCCGTCTACGAGTCCGACCCTCAGAGTCGCCGCCCCCGTGCTTCTTCCCATGAGATGAGCGACAGAAGCAAGGGAATTCTTGGGGGTATAGGCGTCAGAAATCACGACCCACCACCGTCTGATGCGTCCCCCTGCGTAACTCCAGATTACGCGCCTTTCCCAGGGGCCGCGCGCCCTGAGCGCACGTCCGGCCGGCGTGTGACCTGCCGTGCGCTCGGTGATGCCCCGTGATCATTATCAGCTGGGCTGTCGTTGCTTCGGCGTACTTTCTGGGCCGTCGTCGGCCCGGTACGGGATCTGCGCGCGGATGCCGCGTCTGCGCAGGTGGGCACCGATCTCGCGGGAGAAGTACGCCTGATGAGGTTTTCTCAGTGAAATAGGACTCAGTGAGCTTCTTCGAGGTGGCCACCGGTCAGGTGACGGTTCGCGAGCCTCGACGAGTGAGGTCCCCGGGCTGTTGATCGAGATGTCGGACGTCTCAATCACGCTGCTCGGGGGTCTCGTTGGATGTCTGTTCTGCCGCACTCGACCTGCCTCATGCACTCGTGGAGCGGGTCACCATGCCTATCGTGAGCCGTGAGGGCGACCTGCGGTGCAGGCTCCGCCCGTCTCAGCGCGCGATGGTGGCACTGGCGTACCTGCGCGAACACGACCGGACTTCACCTGCTGGATGGCACGCTCGCCGAATGCGATCGGATCGGTGACGGACGGGCCGACTACTCCCCCAAACACCGCCGGCATGACGTGAACGTGCAGGTCGTACCGATCCGGACGGTCGGCTGCTGTGACTCTCACCTGTGCTGCCGGGCCGGGCTCGCGACCTGACCACGGAGCGAACGCTCACCCGTAAGTCCTCGACGACCTCGGTGTCGAAGGCGTGGGCGCCGAACCGTTCGGCGGCCTTCATCCGAATCCGCTCAGGAAGCGCCTGCCGTTCATACGTCAGCAACCACCCGGCAGATACCGCGTACAAGCGGCATACGCGACGATCACACGCCGTCAGCCCTCAACGACGCCATGCCAACAAGCTCAACAGGGGCCATCTCATTCGGCTGTGCAACTGAACGTGCGCCGGTAGGTCTGCGGGCTGACGCCGGTGGTGCGTTTGAAGCGGTCGCGGAAGGTGGTGGGTGAGCCGAAGCCGACCTGGCTGCCGATGCGCTCCACGGAGTGCTCCGTGGTTTCCAGCAAGTGCTGTGCCTGGCGAATGCGGGCCCGGTGGAGCCACTGGAGCGGCGTGGTGCCAGCCTGGTCGCGGAAGCGCCGGATCAGGGTTCGGGTGCTGGTTCCGGCTCGCTCTGCGATGTCGGCAAGGGTGAGGTCGCGGGCCAGGTTTTCCTGTAGCCAGGTGAGCAGCGTCTCAAGTTCGGAGCCCCGGGGTGTGGGTGCGTGATCGTAGACGATGAACTGGGCCTGCCCGCCCTCTCGTTCGAGAGGCATCACTGACAGGCGGGCGGCGTCGGCGGCGACGGCCGAGCCGTAGTCACGGCGGATCATGTGCAGACACAGGTCCATGCCCGCCGCGGCGCCGGCCGAGGTGAGCAACTGGCCGTTGTCCACGTAGAGGACGTCCGGGTCGACCTCGAGGTCCGGGTGGGCGGCGGCCAGCAGACCGGCCGCGCGCCAGTGGGTCGTGACGCGCAGTCCGTCGAGGAGCCCGGTGTCAGCCAGGGGGAAGGTGCCCACGCAGATGGAGGCGATCCGGGTGCCGTCGGCAGCGGCCGACCGCAGCGCGTCGTGCACCGCGGGGGTGAGTGAGGCGGCGAGATCGGCGACGCCCGGCACGATGATCGTGTCCGCGCCCTGCAGTCCCTCCAGTCCCCAGGGGGCACGCAGGGTGAAGGCTCCGGCGTCGACCTCGTCGCGCTCGGCGCACACCCGTACCTGGTAGCCGGGCCGCCCGTCGGGCAGGCGGGTCCGGGAGAAGACCTCGATCGGGGTGGACAGATCGAACGGGATCACCTGATCCAACGCGAGCACGGCAACCGTATGCATGGCCAGAACTTACCTCCCCACCGGCTTGACGGACCTGGGGCCGACCTTCCGGAAAGTCCACGTCGGCGCAGTCCACACGCTTCCAGATGTGCGTTGGCGCTTTTCCGTCGCAACCTGTCACTAGTGCCACTGGGCGAGCGCTCGGGAAACGGGTTGACTTCGGAGTGTCCCGACGGAAATCGACGCCGAAGGAACCCCACACCCATGCACACCCAGGTCGTCCCGTTCGACGGCTTCGACCCACTCGATGCCATTGCCCTCGATCTGGAGCGCGTCGACGTGGTTCTGGTGCGCGGCGCCTCCGGCCTCGTGGGCGAACCCGGAGATGCCTCGGAAGAAGAGGCGGGCGTCGGCGAGCGGAAGCAGGACGAGTTCATCCCGGTGCCACTGGGTCGCACGCTGACCGCGGAGCTCCCTGCGCTCTTCGAACAAGCAAGGGACGACCCGGACATCACTGTCGCCACCGTCTGCGGCGGCTCGCTCGTCCTGGCCATGGCCGTCCTGCTGGAGGGACGTCACGCCATCACCCATTACTTGGGGAGCCTCGACATGCTGGACGCCACTGGCGCCCACGCGGTCCGAGCCCGCATCGCGGACGACGGCGACCTGATCACCGGCGCCGGCATCACCTCCGGTCTCGATCTGAGTCACGCCCCACTGTGCACCCACTGGAGCGCGAGGTGGCGCCCGCGTCGCGCACGCCGTTCACGAACTCATGTCCCCCCAGCGGCGCGGCACCGTATTGCGCGCGAGGGGTCCGACGTCCATCACTCTCCGAGCGTCCGGCCCTTCGCAGACCAGTCGCTGACCATCCTCCCGCACAGGCTGGAAGTACATCAGCACGTCCGTCGAAGGAACCGTCGCCGTCGGCCCGATCACCGTCCCGCGAGTATGTTTCACGCAACGCCGCGCCGCGCCCCCGCCGACGTCTGACCGGTCGCCTCGGTCCCGCTGACCGCGACGGCCGCCAACGTACTGACACTCCTGATCCTGCCCACCCGGGACCGCGCTCTGCCGGGACGTCGTGCTCGCGCCGCGACAGCTCGACCGCGGCGATTCGGCTCGCCCCCGGAGGAAGAAGTCATCTCCTCATGCACCTTGTGTCACCAGTGATCGTCGGCATCATCTACTGCCTGCTGATGTCCCTGATCAAAGAACCGCACCGACGCCACTTCAACGCGATCATGGTGGGCGGAGCCGGCGCCGCCTACCTGAGCGGAGGCGGCTTCGGCCCGTGGGAGCTCCCATTCGTCGCACTCATGGCCTACGTCGCCTACCGCGGCCTGGACTCCTGGGCCTTCATCGGCGTCGGCTGGCTGCTCCACACGGCCTGGGACATGGCCCACCACCTCAAGGGCAATCCGATTCTGCCGTTCTACCACGACGCATCTCTGGCCTGCGCCATCTGTGATCCGGTCATCGCCCTGTGGTGCTTCCGCGGAGGACCTTCTCTGATCGCACTCGGTCGCCGCCGCTTCCGGCCCGGCCGGACAGCAGACCACGCGCGCGATCACGTCTCCGCCCCCTCCTGACAGGACCGCACCGACACCCGGCGGTCGGCCTTTGGGGGTGCACTGGCTGTAAGGACCGTCATAGATGACCTCGGCAGCCATCAGCGCCGCCGGGTCCACGGTGAAATAGCGGAACGCCGTGGCGGCCGAGGCGGTGTGCTGGCTCTGGCCGCCCGCGTACGCCCAAGTGGCTGCCGACAACCGGTAGACGCTGCCTGTGGAGAGAGTACGGTCGGTTCGGCGAGCAGGACGCGTTGGTCCGCTGCACCGCTCTGGGATTCCCGCGCTTCAGGCTGCGTACCGACGAGGACGGTTCGCGCTTCCGGGACGCGGAGCATGTGCGGGCGAGCTGCGCAGCCTTGCCCACACTGGCAAGCCGGAGTTCACGCGCGTCACCTGCTGGACAGCCGCTTCGGCCCGCTCCTGCGGCGCGGGGGCACCCTCCCGAAGGGACCGTCCGGGGACAGCACGGACCTTGTCACGAGCGACCGCGGTTGCGTCCTGGCCCACGAGACCCTGCTCGCGGTGGCCCGGCGGAAGTTCGGCCAGGACCTCGCGCTCCGCCGGGAACGGCTGCACAGCTGGCGGCTGGATACCCGGCAGGGGTGGCCGGCTACCACCCCGGCATACCTGCTGCAGCCCTACGGCCGCATGGCCGCGACGCTGACCCGTCCTGCGATGTGCACCGTGCCGTCGCGCTCGCCACGGACCCCGCGCGGCATGCGCGGCTGCAGGCGGCGACACGGAACGATGCGGCGTGCCTAGCCGAGATCGCCGCGGTCCACGACAACGTGCGCCGGTCAGGCACGGAGGACCTGTCCTCGCTGACGGCGCTGGCGGTGACGGGCGACCTGGTGGCCCGCCACAACGAGGTACTGCACCTGGACGTACCGGCGGTCCACGGACGACTGGGCAGGACCCGGTTCCGCGACAGGGCTGGCGCGCAGCGACTTCCACCCGCTGAACCGAGGCATCGCCCTGGCGACACTCGCCCGTGTCGTGGCCGAGTCGGGTGACCGGCGTGCGGTGGGTCTGGCGGAGGAAGCCGTACGGCTGATCGACGGGGAACGCGGCGGCCTCCACCCCGGTGCGGCAACGCACTCGTGGTGGAGGGCGAAGCGCATGGAGGCCGGCGCGCTCGCGGCGACCGGTCAGGAGGAGCGGGCTGTCCTCCTGCTCTCGGAACTGCCCCGCCCCTCGACCTCCGCCGAGGCGAAGGGTCTGGTCATGGCTGTGACCCTCGCAGCCGAACTCGACTGCGCCAGTCGCACGACCCGTCGATAGGCGGTGGCGATAACGGCTGGTACGCCATGCCGTGAGCACGGCTGAGGGGATTCGACACAGCAGTCGACGGCGTCGTCGGCCTCCGTCGGAGTACTGAGCAGACGGCATCCCGTGCAGAAGGTCGCGCCTCACCGCCCCAGGGCGGCCAGGTCTATGGCGTCGGCCATGGCCTGGTATCCGGCGGGATTGGGGTGGATGTTGTCGCCCGTGTGGAGGTCTTTCCTGATGCTGCCGGTGCCGTCGGGGTCCAGGGCGCACGCGAAGTCGACGACGGTGTCGTACTCGCCGCTGGTTCTCATCCACTGATTGACCTGGGCGCGGATCACCTCGCCCGCGGCGGACCAGCCGGCCGCGCCCCGGTAGGGGATGAGTGTGGCGCCGATGGCCCTGACGCCGCCGGCGTGGGCGGCGCGGATCAGTGTGCGGTGCCCGTCGATCAGCTGCTGCGCTGTGACCGGCGTGGCCTCATGGCCGGGGCCGGGCGCCGGGGCTTCGGTCTGCTGGATGTCGTTGACGCCCATCAGGACGATCACCGCGCCGACATTGGGTTGGTCGAGGACGTCCCGCGTGAAACGCGCGATTCCGGCATCACCGCCGAGAGCCGAGTCGGACAGCAGCTTGTTGGAGCCGATGCCGGCGTTCAGGACCGGGCGGGGTCGGCCGGCGGCGAGCAGGCGTTGGGCGAGGATGTCGGGGTAGCGGTCGTCGCCGTCGATGGTGGCACCGAAGCCGTCGGTGAGGGAGTCGCCGAAGGTGACAACCGCGCGGGGCAGGCGGTGCTTGCCGGAGGTCTCGACGCCTTCGAGGTAGTACCAGGATCCGTAGGCGGGCTGGACCATGTCGGTGTAGGCGGTGGCCGACGGGTCGCGGTGGTGGTCACCGGCTGCTCGGTAGGTGGTGGTCATGGACAGCTGGTGGTAAGTGGCCGGGCCGGTGGCTTCTTTGAAGTAGAGGCTGACGGTGAGGCGTTCGAGCGGTTCGGTGGGCAGGGTGACCGGGTCGCTGACGATACGTCCCTTCGCGGGGACGGTGGTGGAGGTGGAGCCGGCGAAGCGCAGTGTGCGCATGGTGTCCGGGTGTACGGCTGCGGAGGTGGCGGTGCGGCCGATGGTGGCGCCGGTGAGGTGCAGGGGTGTGGGGCCGTAGGCATTGGACAGCCGAATCCTGACCTGGGTGCCGCCGGAGTGGACGCGGACGACCTGCCGGAGCGACTGGTCGGTGAAGCCCTGCTCGGCCCACGTCTCGAACCAGGGCGCGGCGGAGGGCCGCATGACGGGGGTGGTCCAGGCGCCCTGCCAGACGGCGGGGCCGGACGTCGGGAACATGGCCTCGGCGGTGGGGGCGGGCGTGACGTGTGCGAGTACGGGCGGGCTGGATGGGGTTGAACTCATGGCTGGACGCTTCTCTTTCTGGACTGGTCAGGTGAGAGGGGGCAGAGACGCGGGCGGGCCCGGCGGCGATCGGCCTTGGCGGCGTGCCGGGCCCGCGGGGGCCGTGCCCAGGGCTAGTCGGTCGAGGACGTACGCCACTGCTCGGCCATGGAGACGCCGGGCAGTGGCTTGCCGATCAGTGCGAGGGGGATGAAGAAGTTGACCTGTCCGATCGCCATGGCGAGGGTGGCCAGCGCGGTGGCGTCGTAGTGCTCGGCCGCCCGCGCGTACAGGGCGTCCGGGACCCGCTGGCCGTGCCCGCCAGGCATGAGCACGGCTTCCACCAGTTCCAGTGCCACCCGCTCGGCCGGGGTGAAGTAGGGGGCGTCCTTCCAGGAGGCGACGGCGGCGATCTTCTCCTCCGGTACTCCCGCCCGGCGCGCATTGGCCGTGTGCATCACCGTCAGGTAGGTGTTCTCGACGAGTTGCCCGGCGCGCAGGTGGACCAGGGTGACGGTGCTGCGGGAGACCGCCCCGTTGCCGATGATCTTGAACAGGGCGGTGCTCACATCGCCGAGTTCGGGGACCAACTGCTGAGGGTCCGAGAACCGGGAGGTGAGGGTGTCGAGGTTGTTGGTCATCGTGTTCACGGAGAGTGTCCCTTCGTCGGTGCGGGCTGTTCGCCGGTCGGCTCGATCGGCTCGTTCACTGCACTGACGACGCCCGGGCGGCGAAGGTGACCGGCCGACGCGGGTTTCTTCGGCCGGTTGCGAGGCCGGGGCGGCGTGCGCGTGAACGACACAGGCCCCCGCCGCGAGGACGCACGGTCATCGGGGCGGGGGCCGGCAGTGAAGGAGGTCAGTCCTCGGCGGACGCCAGGTCGAGCCGGGCGAGCCGTGCCGGGTCGGACAGGATGTCGATAGCGGCGATCCTGCCACCGGCGACGGTGAAACTCATGACGGACAGCGGCTGCCCGTCGAGGGTGTTCACCAGGCCGGCGAAGCCGTTGACCAGGGCCGGGCGTGTGGTGGCGGCGGCGGCCATCCGCTGGAAGGTGCCGAGCTGCCCGGCGACCGCGGCGGCACCGCGAATTGTCCGCAGGCCACCGGTGAGTGCTCCACCGTCCGCGCGCAGCACCACGTCCGGGTCGAGAAGCGCCAGCAGCGCGTCGAAGTCGCCGCCGCGGGCGGCGGTCAGGAACGCGTCCACCACACGCCGCCCGGCGGACCGGTCCGGATCCGGAGGCGGCGTCGCGCCGCGGATCCGCAGCCGGGCCCGGCTGGCCAGCTTCTTGGCCGTCGCGGGTGTGCGGTCGACGATCGGCGCGATCTCCTCGAACGGCAGCCCGAACAGGTCGTGCAGCACGAACGCCAGCCGCTCCGCCGGACTGAGCGACTCCAGCACCACCAGCAGAGCCAGCCCCACCGAGTCCGCCAGCAACGCCTGCTGCTCGGGGTCGGCCCCGCCCACACCGTCGCGGCTGATCACCGGATCGGGCAGTCGCTGCTCCAACGGCTCCTCACCGCGCCGCTTCCGCGCGCGAAGCATGTCCAGACAGACACGGCCGACCACAGTCGTCAGCCAACCGCCCAGATTGTCGATCCGGCGGTCCTCGGAACCCGACAACCGCAGCCACGTCTCCTGGATCGCGTCGTCCGCCTCAGCCAGGGAACCAAGCATGCGATACGCCACCGCACGAAGATGCGGCCGGTGCTCCTCGAACCGCACGGCCAGAAACTCAGGTGGATGCACGATCACAATCCCTTCCTCGACGGCGTCGACTCCCTGACGTACCGCACCCCCGAAAGGTGACGCCGCATCCACCGGTCTCGTTGCCCGGCGACACAGAAGGACGCGGAGGCGTCTACTCCCGGCGACAGACAGCGCGATGCCTCGGACCACCTCCGGAGATGGACCAGGCCCAAGCGAATCTGTACCGGTCCTGGGAGCACCTCAGCCGTCTCGCCCCGGCTGACCCCGCCGCCACGGCATCAGTGCCGTCACCTGCCATGGAACGAGAACGTGAGAACCTCGCGGCGCAGGACCGCGTCCACCGGACGCAAGCGGTCACTTCCCCACGGCCGGACGGACAGACAGGGCCCCGCGGTCACATCCGAGGGAATGCGACCTCCGGACGGTCGGCCGCGGGGCCATCGAGCAGAGGGCGTGCCATACCGCGCAGGTGTGTGTCGAAGAAGGCAGCCGTGTAGTCCCGTGTGAGCTGCCACGAGCGCTCGCCCGAGAGCGGCGCCGCTGGATCAAAGAGGCCCAGCCGGTCGGCCAGGACCGGCAGATCCGTGAAGCTGAAGTGCTCGGCCCCGGCAACCGTCAACCAGCGCTTCCACCCGTCCAGGCGGGTCCAGGCACCTTGCCAGTCGCTGTCCGGGGCGGTAGGCCCGTGGGCGGCGGAGGTGCCCATCATCATGAACGGCCGCCCTTCCATGCCCGCCCCGGCCAGCGGAGTGAAGAAGTTGCCGTCCAGGTTCACGCCGGCGCGCACACGCGGATCACGCCGCATGACCGCGGCGGCCGCCGCACCCCCGATGGAGTGCCCTGCCACCCCGATCCGCCGGGAATCGATCATGCGGGCAAAGGGGAAACCGCTGTGCCCGTGGATCGTGCCGGACGATGCCCGCAACGCTGTCAACCGGTCGATGACGAAGGAGAGGTCATGGGCCCGGCCGACGGCCACCCGCGCCCGCTCCTGGTCGGTGTCGACCCGCTCGCACGCGAGACAGGTGAGCACACGCCCGCCGGGGAAGGCCGTGCCGACGGACTCGTACGCGTGGTCCACGGCGGCGACGACATAGCCGCGGCTCGCCAGGTCGTTCGCCAGCGTGGTGAGCGTGCTGCGCGGCATCGAGAAGCCCGGCGAGAGCAGCACCATCGGGAAACGGCCGTACGCGGGACGGGCGTCCACCCGCGCGTGGGTCCGTACACCGCTGACGGTCTCGGCGGGCACGACACCGGCCAGGCCCCGCGCCTCCAGCAGCAGCCGGGCTTCCTCCCGCGTCATGTAGGCCGCCGCAGCACCTGTTCCGGCACGGGCGGGATAATGGACCGAGACCATCAGCTCCCTGTGGGCCGAGGGCACCCACGGGTCGCGGCGCCGAGGATCGGACAGGCGCAGAATCTGTACCCCGACCGCGTACCGGCCCGCAGGCCGCGGCAGTTCGATCCCCGCCTCCGAGGTGCTCCGGACTGACGGGACGGGCACAGGGGCGGCCGAGGCGATACCGGGGGTGCCGGGCACCAGGGCGAACGACAGGACGAGCAGGGTGAAAACGGTGGCACGACGTCGTAGCTTCATGAGACCGAACCGTAGGCGTCCGCGCACCACAACTCGTCATTCGCAAGCGGTAGTTGCGTGTACCGCTACAGAAGGGGGCGGATAGGCCCCAGGTCTCATGTTCGGGGCCATGCACACCGCGAGGGCGGGGCCCGGCAGGGCAGGGCAGGGCAGGGCAGGGCAGGGCAGACAAGCGCACACCCCATCGCGCATCACCACGCGCTCGGACCACGCCACGACTCCCCCGGGAAATTGACGCGCCCCGATCATGAAACGCCCTCTGCGGTGGCGAGTTCGACATGGGCGAGGCCCTGCCTTGGGCCTGCGTTGGGCCTGCGTTGTGCGTTGGAGGGCTCTCCCGGGTGCGACGGTGGGGCAGAGGGTTCAGCCGCAGCACCGGCGGGCCCTGGTCGCGCTGGTGTACCCGCGCAGACTCGAGTCCGAAGGACTCACGACCAGGCCGCCGCCAACCGCGATCCAGCGGGCCGCAACCGCGTTCGCCTCCGTCCTGACGCTCGCAGCAACCGTGACCGCGCCCCTCGCCGCCGTGCTCCGGTGACAGGGCTGGAGACGCGGTAACGCGCGCGGTGCGAGCCGCTCTGGAACCTCACCGACCCGGCCCCGGCCTTCCTGCCGTGCGCACCGTGGAGGTCCGGATCCTCGCCGACCGCAACGGCAAGTCTTCCTCGTGGACGGAAAGGGCCCCGGCGGCCGTGCCGCCGGGGCCCTTTCCGTCGCGCTACCCGGCCGTTATCCGCAGCACGCCCGTGGTGGTGCCCTGGAGGACCACTTCGCCGGGCGCGATCGAGCCGACCATCTGCAGGGTGTCGAAGACGAAGCCGCTGCCCAGCCACTTGGTACGGGTCACCGCGCCCGTCTGCGGGTCGATCTCCGCGTAGTGGTAGGGGTCGAGGGCCGACGTGGAGGTGGTCCCCGGGATCACCGGCTCCCGCAGCACCGTGCGCAGCTTGCCGTCCGCCGTGGAGAGCCGGGGCACCGCCGCCGAACGGACCCGGTTGTCCCACTTCAGGTCGCAGCCCGTTCCGTCCGCGCGCACGTCCACCCGCGACAGGCCGCCCGCGAAGGCCCCGGACGCGGGCACGCTCTCCCCGGCCCCCTCCGGCAGTTGCGGATAGGGGTACCCGTACGTCGAGGCGATGAAGACACTGTTCCCCACCGCCACCGGCGAGTTCTCGCTGCCGCTGCCGCCCGCTCTCAGGACCGGCACCGAGCAGACCAGGGAGCCGTCGTTCACCCGGTACACCAGCAGGTTCACGGTGGGCGCGGCGTTGTCGACGACGGTCAGGTACTCGGTGCCGCTGCCGGGGCCGAAGAAGGTGGGCGTCGAGCCGGTGCCCCAGCTGAGCTGCCCCGGCTTGCGGCCGGGTCCGCGCTCGTAGGTCTTCCGCCAGGAGATCCGCGGCGTGCCGTCGGATGCGGCGGTCAGCAGGTAGGTGGCGTGCGTGGTCGACACGGCGGTGCCCGCGGGCACCGTGGAGATCGAGTTGGCCACCTGCTCGCCCGCGGGCAGGGCCAGCGAGCGCACCGTGCCCGTCCGGTCGTCGGCGGTGCCCACCACGCCCTTGCCGGTGGCGAACCAGACCCGGCCGTCCCAGTCGGGCGCGACGCCGGTCACCGCGTCGCCGTCCGGCACCGCGCCGGCGAGCGACAGGCGGCTCGCCACGTACAGTTCCCAGCCGCCGGAGGCAGTCCGGCGGTGGGCGACCCGCAGCAGGTCCCGGTTGCCGTCGACCGCGACCAGCCGGTCCTGGTGGTCGAGGTAGGCGTAGACACCGCCGAGCAGCGAACCCTTGGTGAGCGCCAGTTCCGCGAGCGAGTCACCGGTGGCCGGGTCGAGCAGGTGGACGGTGGGGGTGCGGCCGAAGATGGTGGTGCACAGCGCGACCGGGTAGCCGTCCGCGCCCACCAGCACGGTCGGGCAGGCGGACTGCAGGGCGGTGCGGTGCGAGGACAGGGTGCCCGCGGCCGGCCCCGGCAGGGGGGTGGCGTCCGAGGAGGCCGTGTCGCCGTGCATGCTGGCCGTGCCCAGCGGTCCGGCGTACGGGTTGGCCGGAGGCAGCGGCCCGGTCGGCGACGCCGCCTGGGCGGAGGTGGCGGAGGTCAGGGCCAGCAGCGTCGACGCTGCGACGACGGCGGCACGGGAGAGAGGCGCGAGGCGCATGGGTCATCCGTCCAGGGGTGGGAGCGGGAACACGCGGACAGCGGCGCGCACTCCGCCCGGCGGGAGGGGAGAGACCCGGCACGGCCGGGCGGGGAAACACCGCCCTCAGAGGGCGCGGTGACACATCGCCGAGCACACGTAGGCGAGGTCGACGTCGAGTCGACGGCTCAGGTGTGCGTGGCGATCCATGCGCCGAGTGTGACCAACGATGACCCGGCCGCGCAACACGCGTCTCATCCACCGGTCGCGCTCAGCTGCTCCCACAGGTCCCAGACGAGGGTCTGCGCGGCCATGGCAACGACCACGTCACCCGCCTGCTGTGGAAGCCCTTGGCATGCGGGCGCGCGAGCTGGCGATGAAGTCCACGCGGCCGGTGACCTGGTCGGAGCGGATGCCGTACTCTCCAGCCCTTCGTCCGGCCGCTGGTCCGTTTCCGGGACCGCCCGGCGAGCGCGAGCCGGTGTGCCGAGGCTCTGGCGATCAGACCGCTGGTCCACCCGGTCCACCCCTGAACACGCGCTGCGTACAGGTGGCATCCCGTACCGGACCCCCACCTTGACAGTGCCGCGCCCATGGATCCCTCCCTCTCAAGGCCCAAGGCCCAAGGCCGACCACGGCGCACAATTATTGACCGAACGGTCCAGTTAAGGTTACGGTCTTCGACGTGGCCAGGACCAAGGAATTCGATCCGGACGCCGCGCTGCAGTCGGCCCTTGAGCTGTTCTGGCGGCGTGGCTACGAAGCGACCTCGATGGCAGATCTCGTCGATCACCTCGGCATCGGCCGCGCAAGCATCTACGCGACCTTCGGCAACAAGCACGAGCTGTACCTGAAGGCCATGGACCGGTACACCGAGACGCGCGACCAGCTCCTCCTGGCCGAGCTGTCCCAGCCGGGCCCCGCACTGCCCGCGGTGCGGGCGATGGTGCGTCGCATCGCCGCGGAAGCCGCCTCCCCGCAAGGGCGGATGAACGGCTGCTTCGTCACCAACACCGCGGCCGAACTGGCCCCCCACGATCCTGCGGCGGCCCGCCGGGTCGAGATCAGCTGGGAGCACGTCGAGACCCCCCTGCACTCCGCACTCGTACGGGCCCAGGCCCAGGGCGAGCTTCCCGGGGACCGCGATCCGCGCGCGCTGGCCCGGATGCTGCTCGTCCTGCTGCAGGGTGTACGCGTCGTCGGCAAGGCGTCGAACGACCCTGCCCGGGTGCGGGACGCGGTCGAACAGGCACTGACCCTGCTGGACTGAACCACGCCGAGCAGAGTCGCCGGGCCGCTTTCGCGTACCCGAATAATGAACCGATCGGTCAAATATCGGGGGGAACATGACCACCACGGGCTCCGACCGCGCCACCGCCATGCAACACCGACGCGCATTCGTCCTCCTCGGCAGCATCCAGACCGTGCTGATCTTCACGCTCGCCGCGATCGCCGTACCACTGCCCCGCATCGCTCGCGAACTCGGCCTCGAGCGCGCCGACCTGATCCTGCTCAGCGCCGCCTACGGACTGACCTTCGCCGGGCTGCTGCTCTTCGGCGGACGGCTCGCCGACCGCTACGGCGGGCGCCGTGTCCTCACCGCGGGCCTCGTCCTCTTCGCCGCCGCCTCGGCCGCCGCCCCGCTCGCCCCCGGCTTCGGAACCCTGCTCGCGGCGCGCTTCGCACAGGGCGCGGGTGCGGCCCTCGTCGCACCCGCCGCCATGGCCGTGCTGCGCTCCGTCTTCCCCTCCCCCACCGCGTACGGCAGGGCGATGGCCACCTGGGGCGGACTGTCGGTGCTCGGCGCGACCGCGGGCAACCTGCTCTCCGGCGTCATCTCGGCGTTGCTTTCGTGGCGTTGGACCTTCGCGGTACCGCTCGCGGTGGCGATCGCGGCCCTCGCCCTCACACCCCGGCTGCTGCCGGGCGCCGCACCGGACCGGGACAGGGCCCTCGACCTGCCGGGCGCTCTGCTCGCCACCGCCGGGATCACCCTCACCAGTTACGGGCTCGTCGTCACCGACTCCCGGCCTTGGTCGTCGGCCGACGTGCTCGTGCCGCTGCTCGCCGGGATCGCGCTGCTGGCCTCGTTCTGGCACACCGAGCGCCGGGCCCGCGACCCCCTGTTGCCGCCCCGCTTCCTGCTCGACCGGCGGCGGGCCCTCGCCCTCACGGCCATCGCGCTGAGTGCCTGCGGGACCGCGATGACGTTCGTGGTGCTCTCGCTGCACCTGCAACAGGCCCGCGGCTGGTCACCGTTGCAGACCTCGGCCGCCTTCGTGCCGTTCGCCGTCGCACTGATCGCCTCGGGCCGGGCGGCGGGACCGCTCATCGGCCGGTACGGGGCCGGAGCCGTCACGACCGCCGGGCTGGGCACGGGCGCGGCCGGGCTCGCCCTCCTCGCGTGCACCGGGCTCGACGCGCACCTCTGGTACGGGTACGGACTGCTGCCGGGCCTGGTGCTGCTGCCGGCCGGCGCCGCGTCCGCGTTCGCGGGAGCCGCCGTTCTCGCCGCCGAAGGCGTACCGCGGCAGCAGACCGGGCTCGCGGGTGGGGTGCTGAACACCGCGATGGAATGCGGCCCGACCGCCCTCTTCGCCTGCCTGCTCACGCTCGGCGGGGACACCTCGTCCCTGGCCGCGACGGGGGCCGCCCTCGCCGTACTGGCCCTCCTGAACCACCGCACCAAGTAGTCCATCACTCAAGGGAGTCACCAGAATG
Source organism: Streptomyces sp. BK79 (assembly GCF_044142145.1). Lineage (NCBI taxonomy): Bacteria > Bacillati > Actinomycetota > Actinomycetes > Kitasatosporales > Streptomycetaceae > Streptomyces > Streptomyces sp. BK79. The sequence goes on along the minus strand of NZ_JBHVOC010000036.1, from coordinate 44,330 downwards.
AACCGCTTCACCGGCAAGACGGTCCTCGTCACCGGCGCGGGCACCGGCCTCGGCCGCGCCATCGCGCTCGCCTTCGCCGCCGAGGGCGCGTCCGTGGTCGCCGCGGGACGCACGGCGGCCTTCCTGGACGAGACGGTCGGTCTCATCGAGGCCACCGGCGGCACGGCCGCCGCCGTCACCGCCGATGTCACCGACTCCGGCCGGGTCCAGAACCTCGTACGCGAGAGCGTCGACCGCTTCGGCGGGCTGGACATCGCGGTCAACAACGCCGGGATACTCCGGGGCACCGTACCCGTCGGCGAGGTGAGCGAGGAGGACTGGGACATGGTCCTGCGGACCAACGTCACCGGCGTCTGGCTGGCCATGAAGCACGAGATCGCGCACATGAAGGAGAACGGCGGCGGCGCCATCGTCAACGTCTCCTCCAACCTGGGCGCGCACCTGCGGATCCCGAACGCCGCCGCGTACATCACCTCGAAGGCGGCGGTCTCCGCGCTGACCCGCGCCGCCGCTCTCGACCACATCCACCAGGGCGTCCGCATCAACGCGGTCAGCCCCGGCGCCGCCGCCGCTCCCATGTCACTGCGGCCCGGGGAGACCGAGGCCGACCGGGCCGAGCGGGTGAAGACAGAGAACCCGCTGGGCCGGGTCGCGGAGGCCGACGAAGTGGCGGCCGCGGTGCTCTACCTCGCCTCACCCGCGGCCGGCGCGGTCGTCGGCACCGACCTGGTCATCGACAGCGGAGCATCGGCCTGACGGCTCGTAGGCCGGGGTGCCGACTCCCTCGGGCCGGAGGGGGATGTCGGCGTCGCCGAGTTCCTGGTAGGTCGACGTTCCCGGTGCGCATGTGCCAGATCACCCCGGCTCGCCGTCTCGCCGTCCTGCGCGACCGGCTCCCGCAGTGGGAAGAGGCCGGGCGCCCCGCCGTCTACGATCTCCGCGAAGTTCATGGTCGCCGGGGTGTGCGCACGCCAGAGACCGACGACCAGCCGCGCGGAAGCTACCGGGGAGCTGCGGCAGCGTCGTCATGTCGCGTGAGTCCGCCAGGCCCGTCTCCGTCTGCCTCCCGACGAGATGAAGCACCTGCTGCCGTAACCGGCGGACAAGGCCGGGTCGCTGGAGCAGGTGTGAATCGGTTCCTCACGCGTGTGTCGCCATAAGGCGTTGGCGCTGCCGCGGCTTCTGCCAACGTGCCCGCCGACTCCGGGATCAGGCGCTAGGAGCGCTGAAGGCTGGCGGATCCCTTGAGACGGCCGTCCGCCACGTACTTCAGGTCGCGGTTCTGGCCTCGGCGGTCGGGCCGGGCCGGCCTCCCGACCGGTTCGCCGGGGACCGGTCTGCCGGAGCGTACGGCGCCGCGTCCACGTGCACCGCCCGGCACGGGTCAGTGAGCGGGTCGTGCTCAGCGGCGCCGGGAGGACGGATGGGCCACGCTCCACGCGCGGCGCGGCAGTCGTACGCGGTGAGCGCGGGCGCGGTCGGTCACCGCGGTCCGGGCGCTGACGCGGTCCGGCCCACGTCGATGGCTTCCACTGCTGCGGCGGCCGCCGCACCCCGGACCGTGTCGGGTAGGGCCTCGTGGGCGGCGAGTTGGTGGGCCACGGTTCGGCGGGCCATCTGTTCGGCTTCGCTGACGCCGCTGGGCGTGAACGGGAAGGTGGCGGCCACATACACGGCGATGCTCGCGACGACCGCGTCGGCCAGTCCCCCACTTCCGTGCCCCGCGCTGACGTCCGTCGGCTCACCGCCCGGTTCGGGGACGGACGTCGCCGCACGTCCAGCACCGACCGCACCAGCCGTCACGACCCAGGCCAAGCCTGTTCGAGCCCTTGTGCGCATGGGTATGCCCCGTCTTGCCGACCGCACGTCAGGGCTCGGACCAGATCCGGCTGATGGGGGAATCGTGCGCACTCGCGTGTCCGGACTGGGCCTCGGTCCGATCCGAGGGGACTACACCGTCATGACCCCGTTCGCGGGCACCTTGCTGCAGATGTTTCGGGGATTCCTGCTGATCTTCTGGGTCGTCATGGCCGGTCTCACCATCTTCACCCCCGACCAGGTCGACGGGAACCTCGCCTGGACGACGGCGGTGGTGGTCGCGGTGTACACCGTGACGTTCGGATGGCGTCTGCTGACCGCTCGGCTCGGCACGAACCGGTGCTACCTCCTGACGGAGGGGGTGGCCGTGACCAACCGCTTCGGGCGAGTGGTCGATTGCGTGGTGTGGAGCGACGTGACCGGTGTCCAGCAGACAACGGTCGTGGAGCTCTACATGGGAGCGCACCGCATGGAGATCCACCGGAACCAGTCCGCCAAACCGCTCGTCGTCCTGGCACCGGGCGTGAAGTCGCAACTGGTGGAAGCGCTGATCGCCGAGGGCCGCCGCGCGGGAGCCCTGCAGTGACACGGGACTCCTCGGTGTGGCGTGCGTCCGGGTCGCCGGCCCGCCGAAGCGGCGCGCCTGGCGAGTCGACCGCACTCCGGGGCCTCGTCCGGCTCACCGCCGACGAAGTCGTCGTCGAGACCGATACCGCCACCATGCCGGTCGGCATCGACGGGGAGTACGTCGACCTGCCAGTCCCGTGGTGTTCCGCAGCGCATCTGGAGCCCTGCGGGTCCGCGTGCCGCGCCACCGGCCCGGTGGATCGAGGCCCCAGAGGCCGGCGGCCGACTGGCCGCGCGTAGCCCGACTGGCACTGGGCCGGCCCCTGCCCCGTCAGGAAGAACCGGGCCCCGGGCAGGAAGCGAGACCGGAGCCGGACCCGGCAGACGTGGTCCTCTCAGTGGCGCGATCCGTGCCCCAAGGGAACGCTGGACGTGGGGGCGATGAGATGGAGAGGAACACCTCATGACTCAGGCAAGCACAGACAAGGCGCACAGGTCGTTTCTTTCCCGCCCCGCTGTCCGCCGCCTCATACCCTTCATCCTGATCACCGCGATCGCTCTGATCTTCATCTTCGAGAACCGTTCGAGTGTCGAGATCCGGCTCCTCATTCCCATGGTGACCATGCCGCTGTGGGGTGCCCTCCTGATTTCCTGGGCCCTCGGCATCCTCGCCTGCGTCTTCACCGTGCGCCGACGGTCCAGCCGGCACTCACGACGACAGGGGTGACGCCTCGGCCTCGCCGAGCTGGGCCGCCTGGTGTCCCTCAGCCGGCCTGCGGTCGAGGAGCGCGTCCGGCGGGCCTGGCCGGACGGGGCGAGACCACCTGGGTCGTCCTCTCCGAGCCCGTACAGCCACGTGACGTGGACATCCCCATATTCATCCCGTCAGCGGCAGTCGCATGATCGTCAGGTCCAGCCACCGGCCGAACTTGGTACCGACCTCCGGCACCGTGCCGACGTGGCGGAATCCGAACCGTTCGTGCAGCCGGACCGACGCCGTGTTCTCGGCTTCGATACCGGCGATCATGACGTGGTGGCCGGCCTCACGTGCCGAGGCGATGAGGGCGGTCAGCAGCGCGGAGCCGACGCCGAGCCCGTGGCGGCCTTCGCGGACGTATACGGAGTCCTCCACTGTGTGGCGGAATCCGTCCAGCTCCCGCCACGGGCCGTAGACCGCGAACCCGACCACCTCGCCCTCCGCCTCGGCCACGAACGCCGAGCCTCGTGCCAGGTGGGCGGCCAGCCAGGCGACCCCCTCGGCGGGTGACTGCGGGGTCCGCGTCCACAGGGCAGTGGAGTGCTCGATCGCGCGGTTGCGGATCGCGCGGATGACCTCCACGTCGCCCGGGTGCGCCAAACGCACCGTCACCGTCCGACCTCTCTCGTATATTGGATTCATGTCCAACATAGTAGACTCGCTGGTGGGGCAGATCGCTTCCCGAGTCCGTACCGAACGGGAACGGCGTCGGTGGACCCTGGCCCAGCTCGCCGACGCCTCTGGCGTCTCCCAAGCCATGATCAGCAGGATCGAGCGCGGTGAGAGCAGTCCCACCGCCGTCGTCCTCGGCAAGCTGTCCGCCGCCTTCCAACTCAGCGTCGCCTCCCTGCTCGCCCTCGCCGAAGGAACGCAGGACGGCACGGACACGCCCGCAGGAGTGCGCCGCCGGGCCGACGCGGCCGAGTGGCGCGACCCCGCGACCGGCTACCGGCGCCGCCAGATCACCGGCCCGCACTTCCCGGCGGAGATCGCCGAGATCCGCCTTCCCGCCGGCGCCCAAGTACCGTATCCGGCCGCCGCCTTCGCCTTCGTACGACAGGTCGTCTGGGTCCTCGACGGCCACCTGACCTTCCATGACGGCGACACGGTCCACGAACTCAACGCGGGCGACACCATCGAACTCGGCGAGCCCACCGAGCGCCTCTTCGCCAACACCGCCGACACCGAGTGCCGCTACGCCGTCATCCTCACTCGCGGCGCACAGCCATGACCGGCCCCCTTCGCCGAGGCGGCACGTTCCTCCTCGCCTCGACAGCCGGAACGGCGATCGCGAACAACTACGCCATCCAGCCCGCGCTCACCTCGGTCGCCGCGGACCTGGGTGTCCCCCTCTCCGTGGTCGGCCTCGTCCCCACCGCCGCGCTCGCCGGCTGCATGACCGGCTTCGTCCTCCTGCTCCCCCTCACCGACCGGCTCGCCCCCAACCGCCTGGTGGCCGCACAGCTCACCGCCCTGGCCGCGGCCCTCGTCCTCGCCGCGGCAGCACCCGGCGCGGTCGTGCTCCTGGCCGCCTACCTGCTCATCGGCGCGGCCGCCGGCGTCGCCGCCCAGGCCGGCAACATCGCGGGCCGCCACGCCCCGCCCGGGCGTCGCGCGACCGGCGTCGCCACCGTGGCCGCCGGAATGTCGGCCGGCATCCTGCTCAGTCGCCTGGTGGGAGGATCACTCACCGACATCCTCGGCTGGCGGTTGATGCTCGTCGCCTTCGCCGCCCTCGTCCTGCTCGGCGCGATCGCCGCCGCCGCACTCCTGCCCCGGCAGCGGCCCCGCCCCGACCGCACCTACCGCGCCGCCCTCATCTCACTTCCCCCGCTGCTGCGTCAGTTCCCGCAGCTGCGCCGGGCGGTGGCCACCGGCGGGCTGTGGTACTTCGCCTTCAATCTCATCTGGGTCGCCCTCGCCCTCACCTTGGCCGCGCCGCCGCATTCCCTCGGCCCGACGACCATCGGCCTGTACAGCCTGGCCGGACTCCTCGGCTTCGCCGCACTCCCGCTCACCGGCCGCCTCGCCGACCGGTACACCCCCCACACCGTGATCACCGTCAGCATGCTGGGCGCCGCGGCCGGAGCCACCCTGCTGGCCACCGGCCTGAACACCCCGCCGGCCACTGCACTGGGACTCGCCCTCTTCGACGCCGGCTGCTTCGCCGCCCAGGCCGCGAACCAGAGCCGCATCATCGCCCTCGACCCCCAGCGGTCCGGCAGCCTCAGCAGCATCTACCTCGTGCTGTACTTCACGACCGGCGCCATCGGCAGCGCCCTCGCCGCACCCCTGCTCCACATCCTCGGCTGGCACGGCACCGCCCTCACCGCCCTCGCCGCGCTGCTCCTCGCCGCCGCCCTCGGACGCATCGGAGCCCGGCAGGTACGGCGCGGGCCCACCCGTGTCACAGCCCGTCGCCTCGCCGCACGCTCGCAGAGATGACTTCCGGAACGCAGAACCCTGCGGAACCGGGACGACGGTCCTTCTTCATCCTCCATGCGCTCAGCGAGCGGTCCGGGAGGCGGAGCGTCGAACGAGCGTCAGCGAACCGCTACCGACGGCCGTCGCGTGCGGGTAGCACCCACGCATCGACCCTGCGGGGAGCTGTTCAACGCCGGCTTGGCGCCCCATCCGCCCCGAAGCGGCCCCTCACGAGAGGGTCTTCGAGCAGGCGCGGCGGGTAGCCAGGCCCGGTGCGCACGGTGACGTCCTCGTCGTTCAGGGGCTCACCGCACGAGGAGCACACCACCCGGGCCCGAGTGTCATGTCCGCACACGGTGTGCCGCATAACCACCGGTACACCCTCGTCCTCCGCCAGCCAGCGGTCGCCCCAGGCGTTGATGGCAGCAAGAACGCCGAAGAAGTCGCGCCCCTTCTCCGTGGGCAGGTACTCATGGCGGACCGGGTCCGACTGGTAGGCGCGGCGCTCCAGGAGCCCTGCGCCTTCCAAGCGGCGGAGACGATCGGTCAGGGTGTTGCGGGCGATTCCGAGGGAGTCGATGAAGCCGTCGAAGCGCGACTCGCCGTAGAAGATCTCACGCAGCACCAGCAGGGTCCATGCGTCGCCGAGCAGGTCGACCGTCCGGGCGATCGAGCAGGGCCAGTCGGCGAACGAGGTCCTTCTCATGACCCAGACCTTATCAGTTGCACCATGAGACGGACTTGCCCCGACGACCCTCAACCCCCTACCGTCAAGCAAGTCTCATCATGCAACTCACGAGGAGGGGCGATGAATCCTGCCCAGTCGCGCCCAGAAACGGTCACCGTCGAGCGCAAGGGTCATGTGCTGCTGATGGGCCTCGACCGCCCGGCCAAGCGCAACGCCTTCACCCGGGACATGCTCAGCGAGCTGGCAGCCGCCTACGGGCTCTTGGAAGCCGACGACGACCTGTGGTGCGGGGTCCTCTTCGCCCACGGTGACCACTTCACCGGCGGCCTGGACATGGTGGACGTCGGCGCCGAACTCGCCACGGGCGACTTCCCGCTCCCCGAGGGCGGCCGCGATCCCTGGCGGCTGGACGGCCCTTGGACCAAGCCCGTCGTCGCGGCCGCGCAGGGCTGGGTGATGACCCTGGGCATCGAACTGCTGCTCGCTGCCGACATCCGTGTGGCCTCACGCGACGCACGCTTCACCCAGTACGAGATCCGCCGCGGCATCTACCCGTTCGGCGGCGCCACCTTCCGCTTCCCGCAGCAGGCGAGCTGGGGCAACGCCATGCGCTGGGTCCTGACCGGCGAGGAATTCGACGTGGCGGAGGCCCACCGCATCGGCCTCGTCCAGGAGGTCACGGACGACGGGCCGGCGGCCGTCGCCCGGGCCACCGAGATCGCCGGCCTCATCGCGGAGAAATCCGCGCCTCTGGGCGTGCGTACCGCCCTGCGCTCTGCTCATCTGGCCCAGGAGCACGGCGACCGGGCGGCCATCGAGCGCCTGCGCCCCGACATCGCCCAGCTCCTGACCACGGCCGACGGCGCCGAGGGAATCCAGTCCTTCGTCGAGCGCCGTGACGCTGTTTTCACCGGCCGCTGACCACGGTCTCGCCTGCGCCGCACACGCCCGGATGCCCGCGCAGGCCCGACCCGATGCCCGCCCCTCACGGTCACGGGCCGCCGGCTGAAGGAACAGCGCCCCCCGGCCGGTTCCGGATGTGGTCGCACGGGATGTCGACGCCTCGTCCTCACCCGCGCCCGCCGCGCCCTGCGGCTCCTGTTCGGGTACGACCGCGATCTCTCCGTCGAGCGGGCGCCCGCCGGGTGGGCGAGGTTCCGCCAGGACGTCGTGACCACAGCGGGGCCGAGACCGGCAAGGACCAGGGGCGACAGTGCCGCACGGTGCTCGATCTCTGTCGCCACCTGGAGGACGAGACGCTGCTGCCCCAGAGCGGGCGTGGAGACTTTTCTCCTCCGGGAGCGGACCGCCGCGTGCCAGCAGACGGAGTTCAACGGCTCCGGTGCGCACCGCGTCGACGTCTCATGCGGTGAAGACCGCCTTCACGGCCACAGACCACGCCGGGGGTGGAGGTGGCTGAAGTCCCGGATCACTCGGCGCCCAGGTCGTGCTCCAGTGTCCGGACGGCCTGGGACAGCGAGGGCTGCGACACCTACAGGGCGGCGGTCCGGTTGAAGCCGCCGGAGTCAACGGCCGCCAGGAAGTACTCCAGCCGGCGGATGTCCCCTGCTCTTCCCACGTGGTGGTGACGGCCCCGGCGGCCGTGCATCATGCCGTGCGGACGCCTTCGCGGTCCTCCAGGGCGCTGATCGCGTTGGCGGTGAGGCTGTGGGTGATGTGGTCGCGCATCAGCTGAGCGGCCTCGGCGGCCCGGCCGTCCTCGATGAGGTCGACGAGCTGGTGGTGCTCCTGGAGGTCGCGGGTGCGGGGTTCGTCGCCGGGCGGGAGTTCGAGGCCGAGGCGCCGGTAGCGGTCGGACTTGTCCCACAGGTCGTCCAGCAGGCGGATGAGGACGTCGTTGTGCGAGGCGCGGTAGAGCGCCTGGTGGAAGCCGCGGTGGGCCGTGAGCGCCTCCTCGCCCCACTGGCGGGTGACGGGCAGCAGCCGCGCGACGGCGGACCGCATGACGGCGATGTCCTCGGCGGTGCGGCGCCCGGCGGCGAGTTCCGCGGCCGTGGGATCCAGGGACAGACGTACCTCGAACAGCTGCCGGGCCTCGTCGGAGCTCATGGTGGACACGCGGACGTCGCGATGCGTCTCGACGGTGACCAGGCCCTCGCTGCTGAGGCGGCGGATGGCCTCGCGCAGTGGCGTGATGCTCATGTTCAGCGACTCCGCAAGGTCGTACTGCGCGAGCCGCGTCCCGGCGGGAAGCGTCCCCGACAGGATCTGTCCGCGCAGTTCCGCGTAGGCGTAGTCACTCTTGCTGACGAAGAGGTTCGTGTCGGCCATCGCCCCCCGAAAGTCCTTCCCGGGTGCTCGCACCCCTCTTGACAGTGCCCATCGCGTCACCTCAGCCTAACACCGACGCAACTTATAAGATATGAGAAAGGCGCGGTCGTGAAGATCACCAACGTGTACGAGGGCGTCGTCCCGATCAGCTCCTCGATCCGCAACGCCTGGATCGACTTCAGCTCCATGGACTGCTCGATCGTGGCGATCGAGAGCGACGTCATCCGCGACGGCAAGCCCGTCGTCGGTTACGGCTTCAACTCCAACGGCCGCTACAGCGCCGGCGAGATCCTGCGTCGCCGGATCCTGCCCCGCCTGACCGCCGCCGAGCCCGGCAGCCTCCTGGACGAACAGGGCCGCTTCGACCACGCCAAGGCGTGGGACGTGATGATGAACAACGAGAAGCCCGGCGGCCACGGCGAGCGCTCGGTCGCCGTCGGCGTCGTCGACATGGCCCTGTTCGACCTCGCGTCCAAGATCGAGGGCAAGCCGCTGTACCGGTACCTGTCCGAGCGCTACGGCGACGGACAGCCCGACGACTCCGTGTTCGTCTACGCCGCCGGTGGTTACTACGCGCCCGGCAAGACCCTGACCGACCTCCAGGACGAGATGCGCGGCTTCCTCGACCTGGGCTACGACGTCGTCAAGATGAAGATCGGCGGTGCCGACCTGGCCGAGGACCTGCGCCGCATCGAGGCCGTCATCGACGTCCTCGGCGGTGACGGCTCCCGCCTCGCCGTCGACGTCAACGGCCGCTTCGACCTCAGCACGGCGCTGGAGTACGGCCGGGCGATCGAGCCCTACGGCCTGTTCTGGTACGAGGAGATCGGCGACCCGCTCGACTACCACCTCAACGCCACCGTCGCCGAGCACTACGCCGGCCCCATCGCCACCGGCGAGAACCTCTTCTCCCTCCAGGACGCCCGCAACCTGATCCGCTACGGCGGCATGCGCCCCGACCGCGACACCCTCCAGTTCGACCCCGCGCTCTCCTACGGCCTGGTGGAGTACCTGCGCATCCAGGACATGCTCAAGCAGCACGGCTGGTCCTCCCGGCGCTGCATCCCGCACGGCGGGCACCAGTTCTCCCTGCACATCGCCGCCGCCCTCAAGCTCGGCGGCAACGAGTCCTACCCGGGCGAGTTCCAGCCCACCGGGGGCTTCGCCGACGACGCCGTGGTGGAGAAGAGCCGCGTCGGCCTGACCGACATCCCCGGCATCGGCTTCGAGGGCAAGGCCGCCTTCTACAAGGTGCTGCGCGACCTGCACAGCTGACCGTCACCGCACTCACACACCGCACCGTGACGCGCCCGCCGTCGGCGAGCGCCGTCCGCCGGCGCAGTTCCATCGAAGCGCCACGTACGACCACGGGGGACGCGAACCGCTTCGCGTCCCCCGCGCACACCCCCCACGGGACAGGGCCAGACACGATCGTCGTGCAAGGGAGCACCCTCGATGACATCCGCTACTACTGCCGCCGGCCGCCCGCAGCGGTCACGGCTGAACCGTCTGATACGTGAGCTGTGGTTCCAGGTCGTGCTGGGCGCGGTCCTCGGCATCGCCGTCGGCATCCTCGCCCCCGGGCTCGGCAAGGAACTCAAGCCGCTCAACGACTGGTTCATCGACCTGGTCAAGATGATCGTCGTCCCGGTCGTCTTCTGCGTGGTCACCACCGGCATCGCCTCCATGGACAACCTGCGCAAGGCAGGCCGGATCGGCGTGAAAGCGATCGGCTACTTCCTGGTGCTGTCGCTGCTGTCCATGCTGATCGGACTGGTGGTCGCCAACATCTTCCAGCCCGGCTCCGGCCTCCACGTCGATCCCTCCTCGCTCAACGCGGACGACGTACCGGAGACCGCCACCGAGCACGCCACCTTCACCGGCTTCATCTCCTCACTGATCCCCACCTCACTGCTGGGCGCGATCACCGGTGACGCCATCCTCGCCGCGCTCATGGTCTCCATCGTCTTCGGCGTCGCCCTGAACATGGCCGGCGAGGACGGCGCACCCCTGACCCGCGGGATCAAGGCCCTCTCCGACGTCGTGTTCCGCATCGTGGGCTGGGTGATGTGGCTGGCGCCGCTGGGCACCTTCGGCGCCCTGGCCACCGTGGTCTCCACCTACGGCGCCGAGAGCCTCAAGCAGCTCGGCTACCTCATCATCCTGTTCACCGCGACCTGCATCGTTTACGTCCTGGTCGTCCTCGGCGCCATCATGCGCGCCTGCCGCCTGAGCCTGTTCGGCCTCATGCGCTTCCTCAAGGCCGAACTCCTCGTCGCCCTGAGCACCTGCTCCAGCGAAGCCGTCCTGCCCCAACTGGTGCGCAAGCTGGAAACCCTCGGCATCGGCCGCCCGGTCGTCGGCATCGTCATCCCCTCCGGCTTCTCCTTCAACCTGGACGGCTCCGCGGTCTACCTCACCATGGCCTCCCTCTTCCTGGCCCAGGCCATGGGCATCGACCTCTCCTGGCAGCAACAGCTGATCATGGTCGGCGTCATGATGCTCACCAGCAAGGGCACCGCGGGCATCGCGGGCGGCGCGTTCATCGTCCTCGCCAGCACCGTCACCGCCGTCGGCCACGTTCCCCTGGCCGCCCTCTCGCTGATCGTCGGCATCGACCGCATCCTCAACGAGGGTCGCGTCTTCATCAACGTCCTCGGCAACGCCGTCGCCACCATCGTGATCGGCAAATGGGAAAAGGACCTCGACATCGACAAAGCCCGCTCGATCCTGCAGTCCCGCACCCCAGAGACGACCGCACCCGCCGACACCGAAGCCGGCAACAAAACCGGTACCGATGCCACCACCAAGGTCGGCGCCGACACCTGACCTCCCCCACCGCCGCATCCGCCGACGGTGCACCACCAACCCCGCCGCTCCACAGAAGAAGAGGACATTCCGCATGAGCGCGCCCAGCGTCTCCTACTCGATCACCGTCCGGCTCGAAGTGCCCGCGGGCGGCAGTGCCGTCTCACAGCTGACGGCCACCATGGAGGCGCTGGGCGGCTCGGTCACCGCCCTCGACGTGATCCACTCCGATGCCGACCGCCTGGGCATCGACGTCACCCTCTCGGCCTCCTCCACCTCGCACGCCGACGAGATCGCCGAGAAGCTGCGCGGCATCGAGGGCGTCAGCCTGGGCAAGGTCTCCGACCGTACCTTCCTCATGCACCTCGGCGGCAAGATCGAGATGGCGTCGAAGCACCCCATCCGCAACCGCGACGACCTGTCCATGATCTACACGCCGGGCGTGGCCCGCGTCTGCATGGCGATCGCCGAGAACCCCGAGGACGCCCGCCGCCTCACCATCAAGCGCAACTCCGTTGCGGTCGTGACGGACGGCTCGGCGGTGCTGGGCCTGGGCAACATCGGCCCCAAGGCCGCGCTGCCGGTCATGGAGGGCAAGGCGGCCCTCTTCAAGCGGTTCGCCGGCATCGACGCCTGGCCGCTCTGCCTGGACACGCAGGACACCGACGCGATCGTCGAGATCGTCAAGGCCATCGCCCCGGGCTTCGCCGGCATCAACCTGGAGGACATCTCCGCGCCGCGCTGCTTCGAGATCGAGGCCCGGCTGCGCGAGGCCCTGGACATCCCGGTCTTCCACGACGACCAGCACGGCACCGCGATCGTCGTCCTCGCGGCCCTGACCAACGCCCTGCGCGTGGTCGACAAGCCGATCGAGAACGTCCGGGTCGTCATGTCCGGCGCCGGCGCCGCCGGTACGGCCATCCTCAAGCTGCTGCTGGCCGCCGGTGTGAAGAACGCCGTCGTCGCCGACATCCACGGCGTCGTGCACGCCGGCCGCGCCGACCTGGTCGACGCCGCCCCGGAGTCGGCGCTGCGCTGGATCGCCGACAACACCAACCCCGAGGGCCTCACCGGCACCCTGAAGGAGGCCGTGCACGGCGCGGACGTCTTCATCGGCGTCTCGGCCCCGAACGTCCTGGACGGCGACGACGTGACCGCCATGGCGGACGGCGCGATCGTGTTCGCGCTCGCGAACCCCGACCCCGAGGTCGACCCGGCGATCGCCCGCCAGACCGCGGCGGTCGTCGCCACGGGCCGCTCGGACTTCCCGAACCAGATCAACAACGTGCTGGTCTTCCCGGGCGTGTTCCGCGGCCTGCTGGACGCCCAGTCCCGCACCGTCAACACCGAGATGATGCTCGCCGCCGCGCACGCCCTCGCGGACGTGGTGACCGAGGACGAGATCAACCCGAACTACATCATCCCCAGCGTCTTCAACGACAAGGTCGCCGGTGCCGTCGCGGGCGCCGTGCGCGAGGCGGCCAAGGCCGCCGGAGCCACGGCACTCTACTCCACCTCCCCACGCTGACCCACCTCCCGCGCCGCCGGTCGGGCACCGTGGTGCCCGGCCGACGGCAGCCGTCGAAAGACCTCCCCATGCAGTTGATGCGTATCGGCCCGTCCGGCCACGAGCGGCCCGTCGTCAGGGTCGACGAACACACCTACATCGACGTCTCCGACCTGGTCGAGGACTACAACCAGGCGTTCTTCGCAGCTGGCGGCCCCCGTCTCCTGGACGAAGCCGTCTCCGCCCGCCGCGTCTCGGGAGCAATCCACCGCTTCGGCACCGAGCGGGTCGGCGCACCCATCGTCCGACCCCACCAGATCCTCGGCGTCGGAGCCAACTACCGCGGCCCCGGCACACACGCCCCGCCTCCCCGGGAACCGCTCGTCTTCTCCAAGGCACCCAACTCACTGTGCGGGCCGCACGACCCCCTCTGTATTCCGCGGGGCTCCACGCAGACTGATTGGGAAGTCGAACTGGGTATCGTCATCGGCACCCGCAGTCTCTACCTGGCCGACGACGACGCGGCCACCGCGGCCATCGCCGGATACGTCCTCGTCAACGACATCACCGAGCGCTCCTTCCAGAAGGAACGCGGAGGCCAGTGGCTCAAGGGAAAGTCCGCCCCCACGTTCAACCCCTGCGGCCCCTGGCTGGCCACTCCCGACGATCTCGGCGACATCTCAAACCTGCGCCTGTGGCTGGACCACAACGGCACCCGCTGCCAGGACGGCACCACCGCGGACATCACCTTCGGCCCGGCTCACATCGTCCGCCATCTGAGCCAGTTCATGATCCTTGAGCCCGGAGACCTGATCAACACCGGCACCCCGTTCGGCGCGGGCAAGGACCTCAACCCACCGCACTACCTTTCCGCAGGTGACACCCTCACCTGCGGCGGGGACGGACTGGGCAGCCAGCACCAGACCGTCACAGCAGCTCCCTGACCGAACCGGTCAGTCCACGGCTACGCGCGGTCCGAGCGCGATAAACACGGTCCCGGTGCTGCTCACCTGATGCGGCAGGTCACAAGCAAGGAGCCGATCGCATCATCGGCCGTGGGAACGCCCGGCAGCATTTCCTGTGCAGCGCTCAGCCTTCGATGTGGTAACGGCTCTGGGACACGACGGCTTGGCGGATCTTGTTCGTGAAGTCGGAGGTACGGGCGAGGCAGGTGCCGCCCTCCGCCAACGCTTCGATGCCGCCGACTGTTGGGTGGACTGCATGACTGACGCTTTCGACTGACCGTCTCCTCGGCGAGTGCTCAGAGCTCGTAAGGGTGCGTCGTGCTGACGGTGGAGGACGACGGCGTGACGGAGCGGACCGGGGAGGGCCCCTCGTCGGGCTCGGGCGGCTCCGGGCTCGCGGGACTGCGTGAACGGCTCTCCGCGGTGGACGGGACCCTGGAGGCGGGGCCCGTCGGCAAGGGCATGTTCCTGCTGACGGCCGAGGTGCCGCTGCCGGCCGCCGGGACCGGGACCGCACTGGGGGTCGCCTCATAACGACGACCGTCGAGATTCCCCCTCGGCGCTCCTGAGAGGTACCACTCAACCGAGTTGCGGCTTCAGCCACCGTAGGACCTCAGGGGTGACCGGGTCGGTGATGTCGGCGAACTCGTCGTGCCGCTTGAGGAACTTGGCGACGTAGGGGCAGACCGGAACGATCCGCATCCCGGATGCGCGCACATCGGCGAGAGCCTGCCGGACCAGATGCCGGGCCAGTCCCTGGCCGGCGAACGCCTCGTCGATCTCCGTGTGGAAGAAGACACGCTGCACGCCCGCGTCACGGTAGGCGGTCAGACCGGCGCGTTGACCGTCGACCAGGATCTCGTACCGGCGCTCGGCGTCCGCCCGTTCGACGACCGCGGGGGTGGTGGACTCGCTCATGCTGGGCCTTTCCTGGGGGACGTGAACGGGGACGTGAACCGGGACATAGACGGGGACATCAGCGGGTCGGCGGGTTCCGGCGCGGCGTGATCACGGCGTTCGGCAGGGCCGGAGCGGGAAGGCGCCCGCCGGGGAAGTCCTCGATCACGCCGAAGCGTTCGGAGGATGCCTCCCAGTCCTCGCGGGCCTTCACCACGTCCTCGTGGCTGCGGCCTATGAAGTTCCACCACATGACGATCGCCTCTCCGAAGGGAGGCCCTCCGAGGAGGATGGTCCGCGCCGGGGCGTCGGTCTCGTTCACCATCGTCAGGGTTTCCGCGCCCCGCGGGACGTAGCCGAGGTCGGCGGGCCGCAGCACGGTGTCGAACAGGCGGACGTCCCCGCTGTCCACGAGGAGACCGTGCTCGAAAACCCCGTCCACACCGATGGTGAGGGTCGCACGGGGTGCGAGGACGATCTCGGCGCCGAGCAGCGGCGTGAAGGTCCGGACCGGAGAGGTGCGGCCCACCAACGACCCCAGGAAGACCCTGATCTCGGCTCCGTCGACCTGTACGGCTTCGGGCACGTGATGCTGGAAGTCCCGGGCGGCGTCGCGGTGTTCCTCGGGCAGCGCTACCCACAACTGGACGCCGTGCAGCACGGTGGTGTGCGGGGTGGAGACCTCCGAGTGGGCGATGCCGTGCCCGCCGGTCATGAGGTTCATCTCGCCGGGCCGGATCAGGGCGTGGGTGCCGAGGGTGTCGCGATGCTCGATCTCTCCGCCGAACAGCCAACTCACCGTCTGCAGACCCGTGTGCGGATGTGGAGCCATGACCATGCCGCCCGACTCGGCGACCTCGAGCGGACCGTAGTGATCGGCGAAGCACCAGGCGCCGATGAGCGTGCGCGCCCGCTGGGGCAGCGTGCGCCGCACCCGCATCGCGCGTGGTCCGCCGAGCGGGACCTCACGCGCCGACAGGACATCGACCCGGGGGGAACCGGCCGGCCGGTCGCCTTCGACGAGCGAGCCACCGCTCGGGGCCTCGGTATCACCTTCCGGACTGACCATCGAGAGCACCTCTTCCGTTCTGTAGTTGTCATGTCAACTCTGGTACCGCGGAGCCGTAGGGGCAGAGCCGCACGATCGCCGCCGGGCGCCCGGCTCCTCAGTCAGTGACCTTGCTGCGGGACTGGTACAGCAGGTCCTGGTACTCGGGATGCCGGCTGATCCAGCCCGCGAAGAAGGGGCAGGTGGCCAGCACCCGGAGACGCGCGGCACGGGCCTCGTCGAGGGCCGTGCGGACCAGCGCGGACCCGACCCCCGCACCCTCGTACTCCGCCTCGACCTCGGTGTGCACGAACGCGACGAGTTCCGCCGTACGGATGTACTCCGCGACGCCCGCCACCTTGGATTCGCCGTCGACACGGGCTTCGTAGCGCTTCGCTTCGGGTACGTCGCTCACTTCGATGGTCATGTGTGCGTCCTCCTCGTGCATTCGATCCCGCTCGACCCGGCGGAATCCCGTGGGCCAGGGCGTCACCCTAACCCCGTAAGGTTGATGCATCAACATGTCCAGGGCGAGAGCGGCCCCGGGCGAAGGGCGCGTCACCGACGCCGGTAGATGAGGTGTCAACGACCTCGTTAGACTGCCGCCATGGACGCACAGCCGCGCTGGCTCGACCCGGAAGAGAAGGCCGCCTGGGACAGCTTCATCCGCATGCAGGAGAAACTCATCGGACGGCTGTCCCGACGCGTCCAGATCGACTCCGGATTGTCGGCGGCGGACTACGTGGTCCTCGTCAGCCTCACGGAGAGGGGCAACGGGCGGATGCGCTTCCTCGATCTGGCCAAACTCGTGGAGTGGGAGAAGAGCCGGATGTCCCACCAGGTCACGCGGATGGCGAAACGCGGGCTCGTGGCGAGGGAGGAATGCCCCGACGACGGACGGGGAGCGTTCATCGTCGCCACCCCGGCTGGCTACGAGGCGATCGAGGAGGCCGCGCCGCAGCACGTCGAGCACGTCCGCCGCCTCTTCATCGACGCGCTCACCCCGAACCAGCTCAACACGCTCGGCCGGCTCTCCCAGCGCGTCCTGGACCACATGGAGAAGCAGCCGGACTGACCGGAGCCCCACGACGGCGTGGTCGACGCGCCGACCACGCACGCGAGGGCGCAAGCAGCCGCACCTCATCCCCATGTGGCCCAACCGGGCGTCGACACACCCGACCGGGATGGATCGCCCCTCGGTTCCGACCGCCCAACCGCCCACACCACACCGGCCGGCCCGCCCGCACGCCCGCACGCCCGCGACGCGCGGTCCCGCCCATCGCGCCACGACTTGGTTGACACGTAAACCACCGGGTGTCATGGTTGTCGCGTCAACTAGATCGTCGGCGGTGGTGCGGTCGCGGTACCTGACCGACGGGGACTCCCCCGATGCCGCCCGGGACGGACGTCCCGCCCGGTCGTCACGAACCACGCATCGCCACACCCCGACCCGACGGAAGCGTTGAGCGAGTGAACACGATGGATGCTTCGCAGATCGAGTTCGGTATCGACAGCTTCGGAGACCGGCCCCGAAACGACCAGGGTGTGATCGTCTCGCACGCGCAGGCCATCCGCGCCGCGGTGACCGAAGCGGTCCTCGCCGATCAAGTCGGGATCGACGTCATCGCGCTGGGCGAGCACCACCGGCCCGAGTACGCGATCTCCAGCCCAGAGACGGTGCTGGCGGGCATCGCGACGGCCACGCGGCGCATCCGGCTCGCCTCGGGCGTGACCGTGCTGTCCTCGGACGACCCGGTGCGCGTGTTCCAGCGGTTCGCCACGGTCGACGCACTCTCCGACGGCCGCGCCGAGGTGATCCTCGGACGAGGTTCCTTCACCGAGTCGTTCCCCCTGTTCGGGTACGACCTCAAGGACTACGAGGTGTTGTTCGAGGAGAAGATCGACCTGTTCCATCGGCTCCTCGACGAGAAGCCGGTCACCTGGGAAGGCACCACGCGTGCCGCCCTGCACGAGGCTGACGTCTACCCGAAGACGGAGGCGGGACGTCTCCGCACCTGGGTGGGGGTGGGCGGGACACCGCAGTCCGTGATCCGCACCGCGCGCTACGGCTTCCGGCTCATGCTCGCCGTCATCGGCGGCGCTCCCGACCGGTTCGCTCCCTACGTGGATCTGTACCGGCGTGCGAGCGAGGAGTTCGGCACGCTCGCACGACCGGTCGGCACGCACTCGCCCGGCTTCGTCGCCTCCACCGACGAAGAGGCGAAGGAGCTGTTCTACCCCGGGTACAAGGAGATCCGCGACCGGATCGGAAGGCAGCGTGGCTGGCCGCCGCTCCGCCGGGAGGAGTTCGACGCCGAGGTGGACCACGGGTCGCTGTACGTCGGCTCGGCCGAGACGGTCGCGGCCAGGATCGCCCATGCCGTCCGGGTTCTGAACGCGGGCCGGTTCGACATGATCTACTCCGCCGCGGGCACTGTTTCGGCCTCCGCACGTCTGCGCTCGGTCGAGCTGTACGGGACCCAGGTCATCCCTCGGGTCCGTGAGCTTCTGGCCGAGCGGCCCGCGGTCACGGCGGGTGCGACGCGATGACCGCCCCCGTCACCACGATCGGGGTCCTGGGCGCCGGGAAGGTCGGCACCGTCCTGGCGCGACTGGCGGTCGCCGCCGGGTACCGAGTCCTGATCTCCGGGTCCGGTGACCCCGCCAAGATCGCGCTCACCACCGGGATCCTCACTCCCGGAGCAACCGCCGTACGGCCTGACCGGGCCGCGGACGCCGCCGATGTGGTGATCCTGGCCCTCCCGCTCGGCAGACACCGCGAGCTGCCGGTCCCGAGTCTGGAGGGGCGGCTGGTCATCGACGCGATGAACCACTGGTGGGAGGTCGACGGTCCCCGCGACGCGATCCTCCCGCCCGACACCTCTTCGAGCGAAGCCGTCCAGCGGTTCCTGACGGGCGCACGGGTCGTCAAGGCCCTCAACCACATGGGCTACCACGACCTCGAGGACGGGGTTCGTCCAGCCGGCGCCCCTGGACGCAAGGCCGTGGCCATCGCCGGTGACTCGCCCGAGGATCTCGCTGTCGTGTCCGCGCTGATCGACACGCTCGGATTCGACCCCCTCGTCATCGGCGACCTCGCGGCAGGCGTCCGGCTCGAGCCCGGAACCCCCGCCTTCGGAGCCAACGTCGACACCGACCGGCTCCGTGCACTCACCGCCGCCTCCGGTCCGACGAACCTGCTTGAGTACGCGTGACAGAAGCTCGCGTACGCGTGACAGAAGACAGCCGGACGAACCGTCGTGCCCTGGTGCCCGATGGGACTCGTGCATGGAGGACTCAGTGCGACCGATCATCCCCGACTATCTGGCAGAGGTACTGCGAGATGTGGAGTCGGACACGTCAGGAGAGCCGGCGGGATACATCCCCGAGCTGGCGGCAGCGGACCCCGAGCGCCTCGGCGCGGCCTTCGCCATGCTCGACGGAGAGGTCTACGGCTCCGGTGACATCGATATCGAGTTCACCATCCAGTCGATCTCCAAGCCGTTCGTCTACGCGTTGGCCCTGGCCGATCACGGGTTCGGCCCCGTCCTCGCCAAGGTCGGCGTCGAGCCGTCCGGAGAGGCGTTCAACGAGATCTCTCTCGAAACCGGGACGGGGCGCCCACGCAATCCCATGATCAACGCTGGTGCGATCACCGTGCACGCGCTGGCCGGCGCGGAGGACCTCACTCCGGAGCAGCGTGTG
This sequence comes from Streptomyces sp. BK79, assembly GCF_044142145.1. Classification (NCBI taxonomy): domain Bacteria; kingdom Bacillati; phylum Actinomycetota; class Actinomycetes; order Kitasatosporales; family Streptomycetaceae; genus Streptomyces; species Streptomyces sp. BK79. The sequence continues at coordinate 24,854 of NZ_JBHVOC010000036.1, read as the reverse complement.
GAACGCGTGCGCCAGGGACTCTCGGCGTTCGCCGGTCGCGCGCTCACGATGGACGAGGCGGTATGTGCCTCGGAGATGGAGCACGCGCACCGCAACCTCGCCATCGCCCACATGCTCCGCAGCCACGACGTCCTCACCAAGGACCCCGAGGCCGTGGTGGAGGGCTACACCCGCCAGTGTGCCGTGCTCGTCACCACGCGCGATCTGGCCATCATGGCCGCGACCCTGGCCAACCGCGGGACGAACCCTCTCACGGGTGACCAGGTGGTGCCGGAACCGGTGGTGCGCCAGGTGTTGAGCGTCATGTTCAGCTGCGGAATGTACGACGCCGCCGGTGACTGGGCGACCCAGGTCGGCATTCCGGCGAAGAGCGGGGTGGCGGGCGGCCTGATCGGCGCGCTCCCCGGACAGATCGGCATCGCGACGTTCTCACCGCGACTGGATCGTCACGGGAACAGCGTGCGCGGGGTGTCCCTGTTCGAACGCTTCTCCTCGGACATGGGGCTGCATGTGATGGAGACCCCCGCCGCCGCGCGTGCCGTCGTGCGGTCCCACCATGTCGTGGGCGACGGACCGGACGCGCTGCGGGTCCTGCAGCTCCAAGGCGGCATCGGCTTCGCCGGAGCCGAGAGAGTCCTTCAGGGAGCCATGACCATCCCCCCTTCGGGCACAAGGGTGGCTCTGGACCTGACCATGGTCCATTCGATCGACGACGTGGCACGGCGCATGCTGCTGGAGGTCGCACGCCGGCTGACACTGAACGGCCACGAGGTCTATCTCGTCGACCCGGAGTCGGTCATGCCCGATCCCGACCCGGGAGACGGTGGCCGAGTCACGGTCGTGGACGCCGTGGATCAGGTCGTGAACCCGGCGCGGAACGGCCCGGCACAGGAGCCGCCCGGAGGCGGAACGGCGAATCCTCCGACTCGCCCCCGTTGACAGCGAGTTCACGCACACAGACAGCACACGGACATGGGTCGGCGTGCGTGTCGTCGACCGAAAGGCAGGAGATCATGGGTTACATCACCGTCGGCGCGGAGGCTATCCGCTGAACGGGCACAGCTGGGAACGCCAGACCCGCGAACTGCTGGCCCAGGGCCCGGGTCATCACCTATGACCGTCGCGGCTTCGGCCAGTCGTCGAAGGTGAACTCCGGTTACGACTACGACACCTTCGCCGCCGACCTCAACACAATCCTCGAGACCCTGGACCTGCGGGACGTCGTCCTCGTCGGTTTCTCGATGGGCACCGGGGAACTCGCCCGCTACGTGAGCCGCCACGGACATGAGCGTGTCGCGAAGCTCGCCTTCCTCGCCTCACTCGAACCGTTCCTCGTAGCCCGCGACGACAACCCCGACGGCGTGCCGCAGGAGGTGTTCGACGGCATCGCCGAGACCGCGAAGGCGGACCGGTACGCCTGGTTCAAGCAGTTCTACGCGGACTTCTACAACCTCGACGAGAACCTCGGCTCCCGTATCAGCTAGGAGGCCGTGTCCGGCAGCTGGAGCGTCGCGATCCGCAGCGCTCCGGTCGCCGCGTACGCCGTGGTCCCGGCGTGGATCGAGGACTTCCGCACCGACGTCGAGGCGGTCCGGGCGAGCGGCAAGCCCGCACTGATCCTGCACGGAACGAAGGACAACATCCTCCCGATCGACGCCACCGGGCGCCGATTCCACGAAGCCCTTCCCGAGGCGGACTACGTCGAGGTCGAAGGAGCACCGCACGGCCTGCTCTGGACCCACGCTGACGAGGTCAACACCGCGCTGCCCGACTTCCTCGCGAAGTGACGGCGGATCGACCCGCTGCTCCCCCTAAAACTTCGCCCGACAACTCCCGCTGACGGCTTCACCCGGCGGGCAACCGCGTCTTGGCCGCGACGGAGGGGCTCATGCGGCACCGAAACAGCGGTGAAGAGGCGCTGCACGGGCCCCTCGGCGACGGGATCACAGGAGGAAAGCGACAGTTCAACGGCACGGCCCACAGCAGAGGTCGACGCCGTGGCCGCTGTTGCCGGGATCGTCGCCTCGCCCTCCGATCAGCCGCTGTGTCAGGCCTCGTCGCCGGTGGGCGTGGCCAGGAGCTGCGTCTCCCAGGCGAAGGCCACACCGCTGGCGCCGCCGTGCTGCGCCTGGACCTCGGCGACTCCCCCCCACGGTCTCCTCGCGGGCCCAGTCGCGCTGCCACTCGCCCAGTACGGCCATCCAGGTGATCGGCACCACGCCGGCCTGGATCATGCGCTGCACCGCCATGTCGTGGGCCTCCCTGGAGACACCGCCCGACGCGTCGGTGACGACGAAGACCTCGAAGCCCTCCCCCACCGCCTGTATCGCCGGCATGGCCACACAGATCTCCGTCCAGAGGCCGGCGATGATCAGCTTCTTGCGTCCCGTCGCCTTGACGGCGTCCACGACACGCTCGTCCTGCCAGGTGTTGATGAAGGTCCTGTTGATCGGCTTCTGCTCCGGGAACACCTCCTGCAGCCCCGGCAGGATGAGGCCGCCGCGCTCCTCCAGGACGGTGGTCAGAATGGTCGGAACGTCGAACACCTTGGCGGCCTTGGCGAGCCCCACGGCGTTGTTGATGACCATCGTCGGTTCGTGGCTGTGCAGGTTGGCGACCTGGAACGGCTGGTGGTCGATGAGGGTGAGCACACTCTCCTCGGGCGTCAGCAGCGCGCCGAGTCCGGCCTTGTTCCCAGTAGTCACGACATTCCCCTTCAGGCACTTCGCGCCCGTGGGTCTCCGGCAGTGCACCGACATCCCGACGCCCCGAGTGAGGCGGATACGGGATGACCGGGCCGGCGCCCACACACCCATGTGGTTGACGCATCACCTACGCTAGAGGGCGTTGGTTGACGGGTCAACCAGACTCGGCCTTGGAGGCGCGAACGAGCCGGCCGGCCAGACCACTCGGGATTCAGCAAGCGCCGGCCGTCGCCCACCAGTCGGTGGGCGCGCATGTGCACGCGCTGCCGTGGGGACTCCTGAGCCGCGTGCGGCGGCCCAGGCATACGGAAGGGCGGTTCGGGGAGTCCCCGGACCGCCCTCAGCCCGTGACGGGGCACGTCGCGACAGCGGGCGGCTAGCGGGTCACCGCCACGCCGCCGAAGGTCACCACCAGGCGTCCGTCCGCCGCGAAGGACCAGCGCAGGGCTCCGGCGTACGAGGAACAGCGGGAGCCGTTCGAGCCCGACCAGAACTGGTTCGAGCCGTCGGCGTTACCGATGATCCGGTCGTTCGATCCGCTGTCGCACGAGGTGTTGTTCCGGAACACCGAGTCGCCGTCGTCGAAGTTGAAGTTGCGCTGCTCGTTGCCGACGCTGATGTTGTCCGACACCTGCATCGTGCCCGGATTGCTGTTGTAGGTGAAGCCGTGCTTGCCGTTCTGGTAGGCGATGCTCCGGCGGACGACGTGGTCGACCTCGATGTCCTCGCCACCGAGCTTGTAGCCGTTGCGGTCGCCGTTGCCGGCCTGGGAGCCGTCGCTGAGGGTGCCGTTGGCGAGCGCGAGGGAGTCCTCGATGGTCACCGCGCCGATCGCGCCGGTGTCGGACTTGGTGTACAGGTCCCAGCCGTCGTCGATGTTGTTGTGGGCGACGGCGTAGCGGAAGACGTTGCCGGGGCCGGAGGTGAGCTTCGCGGCGAAGCCGTCGGCGTCCTCGCCGTCGGAGTCGGCGTTGTCGTGCGAGACCGCGCCGAGGATGAGGTTGTTCGACGGCCACTGGGCCTTGGGCGTGCTGGAGAGCATCCGGGAGAGCTGGAGACCGGTGTCGCGGTTGTAGCGGGTCACCGTGCGTTCGAAGACGTTGTTGCTGCCTCCGACGAATATGCCGTTGTCCCCGGCGCGTTCGACGACGACGCCCTTGACGTGCCAGTACGACCCGTTCACCGCGAGTCCGCGGTTGGCCGGGTCCTCGCTCTGGGCCGAGAAGCTCAGCACCGGGGTCTCACCCGGGTAGGCGGCCAGGGTCTTGCGGGCGGCGGAACTGCCGTCGTTGCCCTGCGGGATGGTGACCGTCTGGGAGTGGCGGTAGGTGCCGCCCCGCAGGTAGATCGTGCCGCCGGGGGCGACGCGGGAGATCGCCGAGGCGAGCGTCGTCGGGTCGGACTCCGCGCCGGTGGCGCCGTCGGTGCCGGTCGGGGACACGTGGAGGGTGCCGGTGACGGGGGGCGGGGTGGTGGTGCCGCCGTCCGTCTCGACCTCCACGTAGTCGATGTTCGGCAGCCCGGCCGACGTCGTCGGGGTGAGGCGGACGGTGTTGCCGCCCGCGTTCAGCGTCACCGTGAGCGTCCGGGTCGCCCAGGTGCCCCAGGCGCCGGTGCCGTCGAAGGGGGCGGAGGCGGCCGCGGCACCATTCACGAGTATGTTCGCCGGACGTGCCGTGCCGGATCCGTTGGCGTAGCGGATCCGGAGGGTCGCCGTGCCCGCCGCGGGGGCGTTCACGGTGAACTGGGCGTGGGCCCCGGTCGCGTTGGTGCCGTTGCAGAATCCGCTGCCCGAGTAGCCGGACCAGTCGGAGTCGATGGTGCCCGTGCAACTCGCAGGGGAGGACTCGGCCTCGTACCGGACGGTGGCGGCCTGTACCGGATTGCCGGACAGCGCGACGAGCGTGCCGGCCAGAAGGCCGGCGCCGGCGATGGCGGGTCTGCGAAGCATCGGTTGGTCTCCGAATCGTCGATGAGCCACGGGTCGGGCCACCGCACGACGGAGGGAGCGGTCGGCCCACAGGACGGAGAAAGCGCTTTCCCGAAGTTAAGACCGTGTTGCGGACACGTCAATGGTTGTGTCCGTGATCATTGTTCATAATGTTGAACACTGCGCGACCCTGGCTCTGAGAACCTCTCGCAACGTCACGGACGGCTTGCTCACCGACTGGTTCCTCGACGGTCTCGACTACCGGATCGAGCACCACCTGCTCCCGGCACGCCCCGGCCGCGCCTGAGGCTCGCCCAGGCCATGGTGCGGGCCCGCTCCCGCGACGTGGGCACCCCCTGTTCGGAAACCGGCCTCGTCGACTCCCGTCGTCAAACTCTGCGGCACATGTACGAAGTGGGAGAACCGCTGCGGGCCGACGTCTGAGGGGCCATCGCCTTGAGCCTCTTCGGACGCGCAGCGCGCACGTGGGCTGGTGCGCATGACCCCAGTGAAGGAGGAACGTCCGCGCGCGCTGCTCGCCGGGGCCTCGCGTCGGTGGGTGCGGCTGCTGCCGTGGGCCGTGGCGTTCGTGCTGTGCGTCGCCCTGCTGCCCACGCCCTTCGTCGTTCTCACCGCCCCACGCTGCCGCAGAGTGTGCGGGAGGAGTTCACCTCCATCGCGGCGACCGCGCGCCAGTCGCTCGGCGAGATGCGTCGCCTCCTCGGCGCGCTGCGCAACGAGGAGGCACGCGGCGAGTTGGTGCCCCAGCCGGGCCTGGCGCAGATCAGGCAGCTGGTGTAGGCGACGGCCCTGCGAGATCAAGCGCTTCTTCCGTGACACCTCCTGGGCCGTGCACGTGCCCCGGCGCCTCCAGGAGGCCCGCGTCCAGCTGGCCCGCGCCACCGAGGAGCTGCGCAGCCAGCTGGGCCACAGCCCCACCGCCAAGGAACTGTCCGAGCTGGTGAGCCTGCCCGAGGACGAGGTCGTCGAGGCCCGACTCGCGGCCAACGGGTACCACTCCACCTCGCTGGACGCGGCCATCGATGGCAGCGAGGACGGCGAGTCGGCCCTCGCCGACTTCATCGGCACCGACAACGCCGCCCTCGCGCTCGTCGACGACTTCCACGCGCTCGCCCCGATGATCGCCGAACTGGACGAACGCGACCGCCAGACCATCCACTGGCGGTTCGACGACGAACTCACCCAGAAGGACATCGGCGAACGCCTCGGCGTCTCCCAGATGCACGTGTCCCGCCTGATCTCGCGTCTGCTGGCCCGCCTGAGCGAAGGCATGCTCAGCACGGCCTGAGGCCCGCACCAGGACCTCCGCCACCGCTTCCTCACCGGACGACGAGTACGGTGACCGGCTGAAAGCAGAACCATCGCAGGAACACATGAGATGTTCTCGTCGCGCGGGAAGCGCTGCGCATCGCCGGCGCCCGTCACTTCGCCACCGAATACCTCACCGGCTCACAGCGGGGCCTTCGGCCGCCGCTGCCGGAGAGTGCGACGGAGGCCGTCCACCTGGTGGTGAGTGAGCTGATCACGAACGCCGTCAAGTACGGGGCCGACCCCATAGAACTCACCCTGAGCCTCACGGACGACGCGGTGACCGTCACCGTCCGGGACGGTGACACCACCCTGCCGGCTCCCAGGCCCGCCGATCCCGCCCGGGTGGGTCAGCACGGTCTGGAGATCGTCGCGGCGTTGAGCCAGACCGTCGACGTCCGGCGGGAGCCGTCCGGCAAGCGCATCTCCGCGCAGATCGCCCTCGGTTGACCCGCGGCCACCGTTGTACTGCCGAGCACGCGAACCCCGCATCGGTGCTGGGGTGGAACGTGCTGTACGCCACCGGGTTCACGCGGCCAGAGCCTCGTCCTCCACGGGGACGGCGGTTCGCTCGGCGAACTGTTCGAGAAGCCTGTCCGCTGTGCACAGAGCCTGTTCGGCGGTACGGGCACCGGTCATCACGCACAACGTGTACGTGGCGTCCTCGAGAAGCCTGCTCGTGCAGCCGCTGGGACGTACGTCGTGGTCGATGCGCGCCTGAGCGAACCGAGCCAGCACGGCACGCAGTTCCTTCTCCGCCGGCAGAATCATGGACACCTTCCCTCTCCCGTCAACCGCCCCTCCACTCGACGTGATCGACCACGTCACGAGGCAGAACGTCGCATGCCCGGGATTCCCAGTTCTAACCCACACGGCTTGCGTTCAGCCGGGGCCCGGCACGCGGTGGCCCCTAATCGGCAGCGGCTTCTTCCACCGTCGCCCGCACCTTCAAGAAGGCGTCGACACCCGTCAGTTGCATGAGCCGCACAACCTGCCACGTCGGCGCGGCCACCCGGAAGTCGGTCGCCTGGTGGGTGAGAATCAGCAGACTCAGCAGGGTGGAGTCGGCGAAGGTGATGCCGGACGCGTCCAGAACCACCTTCGGACACTTCTCGGCCGCGCCTTTCAGGGCATCGGCCAACGGCTCGACCGAGGACATGTCGTATGCGCCCCGTGCGCTGACGACCCAGGCGCCGTGCGCTTCGTACTGCGCTTGCGTGGGTCGCTCCGCAGCCGGGAGCCGACTCTGGTCGGTGTGGTGCGAGCACCCTGCGACCGCTTCATCCAAAGACACCCTCGGGTCCCTTCTGTGTTGCTCACGGGACGGAACACGCCACGCTTAACGCGAAAAGTATGTCATGTATTAGCTGTCAGGCAAAGATGGTCCCTACAATGCTGTGCATGGTTGCAGTGCCTGAATCTCACTCCGGATGGACGTTCGTCACCAACCACGCGCGTGTACTGGCGGCCATCGCCGACAATCCGAACGTGCGGATCCGTGATATCGCCGCCCACTGCCGGCTCACCGAGCGCGCCGTCCAGCGGATCATCTCGGACCTGGAGCAGGACGGCTATCTCTCCCACACCCGCGACGGGCGCAGCAACATCTACCGTGTCGAACCGGACAAGGTTCTGCGCCACCCAGCGGAAGCGGGCCTGACCGTCGCCGCTCTGCTGTCCCTGCTCGTTCGGGACGAGACCGACCACGGGCGGTCGGCCGGCTCCGCCTCCCGTGCGGCCCACTCCAGCGCCGCCCGGTAAGCCCGGGGCTCTCGTCCCCCCTCTGCCCGGTATCCACAAGGGCGTCCCGTCCACCGCGTGGGCGGTTGTGACGCCGCAGGCCCCGGGCGCGGCGCGGTACCCCCGTTCTTGGAGGTCAGCGCGCCCTTCGCCGTGGCTTCAACGGTGCGTTCGGCAGCTCCGGCGCGGGCAGGGGCGCCCCGTCGTAGCCGTGCACCTCGCCGAAACGGTCGCCCTTCATCCAGTCCTCGCGAGCCCGCACGATCTCGTCGTGCGAGCGGCCGATGAAGTTCCACCACATGATGATCTCCTCGGGGAACGGGGGGCCTCCGAGGAGGATCAGCCGGGCGGGAGCGGCCGACTCGTTGGCCAGGGTCAGCGTCGCGCGGCCCGGCGTGACGTAGCCCAGTTCGGTCGGTCGCACGACGACGCCCTCGACGCGTACGTCACCGCTGTCGACGAGGACGCCGTGCTCGAAGCCCGGGTCGACGTCCAGGGTGGCGGTGCCGCCCGGCACCAGCCTCAACTCGGCGCCCAGCAGCGGCGTGAAGGTGCTCACGGGCGAGGTGTCCCCGGCGAGCGAGCCGAGGAAGACGCGTGCCGTGCCGCCGTCCATGGTGACCGGCGCGGGAGCGTGGTGCTGGAAGTCGCGGTCGGTTTCGCGGTGCTCCTCCGGCAGCGCCACCCAGAGCTGCACGCCGTGCAGGACGGTGGTGTCGGGGGTCGAGACCTCGGAGTGGGCGATGCCGAAGCCGCCGGTCATCAGGTTGAGTTCGCCGGGCCTGACGAAGGCGTGGGTGCCCAGGCTGTCCCGGTGTTCGATCTCCCCGCTGAACAGCCAGCTGACCGTCTGCAGGCCGATGTGCGGGTGCGGGGCGACGTCCATGCCGCCCGACGCGGCCACGTCGTCGGGACCGTAGTGGTCGGCGAAGCACCAGGCTCCGATCAGCGTCCGGGCCCGTTGGGGCAGCGTGCGCCGCACGTTCATGGCGCGCGGGCCGCCGAGGGGGACGTCACGGGCGGTGAGGACCTCGACGCCCGCGGCGGGCACCTCGTCCTCGAGGGCGCCGCACCGCGTCTCCGCGGGCCGTGTCTCCGTGTTGCTCACTGCGCGCCCCCGTCCGACCCCATGAAAGTTTCACTTTCAACATCCATGGGGGTGATGATAGGACCTGTCGGAAGCGATCGCGACGAAGGAGACCACGTGACACAGCAGGCGCCGGTGGCGACGGACGAGCGGCGGGTCTTCGTCGACAAGCAGACCCCCGGCGCGTACAAGGCGTTCGTGGCTGCGGCGGAAGCGGTGCGGGAGGCCGCCGCGGCGGCCGGCCTGGACCGCGTCCTCGTGGAACTGGTGAACATCCGCGTCTCCCAGCTCAATGCCTGTGCCTACTGTCTCAGTCTGCACACCAGGGCGGCACTGCGGGCCGGCGAGACGACCCAGCGCCTGGCCGTGCTGCCTGCCTGGCGGGACACCGAGCTGTTCACCGCTCGGGAGCGGGCGGCGCTCGCCCTCGCGGAGGCGACCACCCGTCCGGCGGACGCCGCCGCGCAGAGCGCCGCCTACGCGCAGGCACGGGGCGTCCTGTCGGACGACGAGGTCTCCGCCGTGATCTGGGTGGCGATCAGCATCAACGCCTTCAACCGGGTCTCCGTCCTGAGCAAGCACCCGGTGCGCGGTGCCGCACCCGCTCCCGCGTCGTCGGCGTGAGCGCCGGCTAAGACCTCACGAAGTCCAGGAGGTCGGGGTTGACCACCTCCGGGTGGGTGGAGAGCATGCCGTGCGGGAGCCCTTCGTACGACTTGAGGGTGCCGTTCTTCAGGAGCTTCACCGACAGCGGCGCCGAGTCCTCGTAGGGCACGACCTGGTCGTCGGTGCCGTGCGCGACCAGTACCGGCACGTCGATCGCCTTGAGGTCCTCGGTGAAGTCGGTCTCGGAGAACGCCTTGATGCACTCGTAGTGGGCGTTGGCCGCGCCCGACATGCCCTGCCGCCACCAGTTGTCGATCAGACCCTGGGAGACCTTCGCACCCTCCCGGTTGAACCCGTAGAAGGGGCCGGAGGGCACGTCGATGTAGAACTGGGCGCGGTTGGCGGCCAGGGCCGTGCGGAATCCGTCGAAGACCTCGATCGGGGTGCCGCCGGGGTTGGCGTCGGACTTGACCATCACCGGCGGCACGGCGCCGACCAGCACGGCCTTGGCTACCCGGCCCGGTTCGGCGCGCGCCACGTAGCGCGCGACCTCGCCGCCGCCGGTCGAATGCCCGATGTGGACGGCGTCCCGCAGGTCGAGCGCCTCGGTCAGCGCCGCGACGTCGGCGGCGTAGGTGTCCATCTCGTGGCCCGTGGAGGGCTGGCCCGAACGGCCGTGCCCGCGCCGGTCGTGGGCGATCACGCGGTAGCCGTGGGAGAGGAAGAACAGCATCTGGTTGTCCCAGTCGTCCGCCGTGAGCGGCCAGCCGTGGTGGAAGACGATCGGCGGGGCGTCGCGCGAGCCCCAGTCCTTGTAGAAGATGCTCGTGCCGTCGGAGGTGGTGACCGTACCCATCGCTGTTCCTTCCGCGTGCCTGCCTGCCAAAGGTCCTGCGTTCCGCGGTCTCCGGGACCGCGGCCGAACACACGCTCGCCACCCTACGCCGATGTCCGGCGCGCCTCATTCCGACCGCCGACCGCCGACGCAGCCGGACAGTGACGTACGCGGACGGTGACGTACGCGGGCGGCGGGACAATGGCGCTCAGGGGCCCGCCGGGCCGCGGAGAGGGAGACATGACACCGAGAGCGCACAGCGTGGGCATCCTCGTCTTCGACGGCATGAAGATGCTCGACCTGTCGGGACCGGCGGAGGTCTTCGCGGAGGCCAACCGGTTCGGGGCCAGGTACCGGCTCGTCGTCGTCTCGCCGGACGGGGCGCCGGTGCGTTCGTCCATCGGCATGCTGGCCCCGGCCGAGGCGGACGCGCGTTCCGCCGGCGCACCGGACACGCTTGTCGTCGTCGGCGGTGACGCGCTGCCCGGCTCGCCCGTCGACCCACGGCTCATCGACGCCGCGCAGGCGCTGGCGGCCGGGGCGGGACGCGTCGCCTCGGTGTGCACCGGCGCCTTCGTGCTGGGTGCCGCGGGTCTGCTGGAGGGCAGGCGGGCGACGACGCACTGGCAGCACACCGCCGCGCTGGCCCGCCGCTGTCCGTCGACACGGGTGGAGCCCGACGCGATCTTCGTCAAGGACGGGGCGACCTACACGTCCGCGGGCGTGACGGCGGGCATCGACCTGGCCCTCGCGCTGCTGGAGGAGGACCACGGGCCCGATCTGGCCCGGAAGGTCGCGCGCTCGCTGGTGGTGTACCTGCAGCGGGCGGGCGGCCAGTCGCAGTTCTCCGCCTCGCTGCGGGGCCCGGCGCCGCGGACACCCGTGCTGCGGCAGGTCCAGGACGCCGTACAGGCCGATCCGGCCGCCGATCACAGTCTGGCGGCGCTGGCGGCGCGGGTGCGGGTCAGCCCTCGGCATCTGACCCGGATGTTCCGGGCCGAGCTGGACGTCACGCCCGTGAAGTACGTGGAGCTGATCCGTTTCGACATCGCCAAGGCGCTGCTCGACTCCGGGCACAACGCCACCGAGGCCGCCGCGCTGTCGGGTTTCCCCAGCTACGAGAGCCTGCGCCGGGCCTTCGCCCGTCATCTGGGACTGTCGCCCACCCGCTACCGGCAGCGCTTCGCCACCACCGTGCCGGACGCCGGCCCGCGCCCGGACGACGGATGAGTCGGCGGCGCGGGGCCCATGGCCGCTTGTGAGGGGTTGTCGGCCATCAGGTAGCGGACGCCGGGGCCGCGCCGGGCGGAGGGTGGAGGCAGCAACGACGGCACCGATCCCCCGGAGGGCAGCCATGGCCGAGCAGATCGCCGGCATCGAGATTCCCGACAGCGAGCTGGCACGGGAGGCGACCGACCTGATCCGCGACACCACACCGCCGCTGATCTTCCACCACTCACGCCGCGTGTACCTCTTCGGCAGCCTCCAGGCCGCCGCCCTGGGCATCCGTCCCGACCCGGAGCTGCTGTACGTCGCCGCCCTCTTCCACGACACGGGTCTGGTGCCGCCCTACCGCGGTGACGACCAGCGCTTCGAGATGGACGGTGCCGACCAGGCCCGCGCCTTCCTGCTCGCCCACGGCTTCCGCGAGGCCGACGCGGACACCGTGTGGACGGCCGTCGCCCTGCACACCACTCCGGAGGTGCCGTACCGGATGGCCCCCGAGATCGCGGCGACCACCGCGGGCGTGGAGACCGACGTGCTCGGCCTGCGGCTGGGCAACCTCACCCGGACCCAGATCGACGCGGTCACCGCCGCACATCCCCGCCCGGACTTCAAGAGGCAGATCCTGCGGGCGTTCACCGAGGGGTTCGAGCACCGGCCCGCGACGACCTTCGGCACGGTGAACGCGGATGTGCTGGAGCACTTCGTGCCCGGCTTCCGGCGTACGGACTTCGTCGAGGTCATCGAGGACTCCGCCTGGCCGGAGTGACCGGCCCGCCCCCGGCCCGCCCCCACGGCACGGGTTCAGCCCAGCTCGGCGACCAGGTCCCCGGCGGTCACGCGGTCAGGCTCGGCGAGGCGTCCCTGGCCCGGGGAAGAGCCGGTAGGACGTGCCCGACGCCCGCGGCGGCCGGACGTCACCGTGGACCGTCGCGTAGAAGACCCGCCGGCCGGCGGCGAGCCCGGCCGCGGCCGAGTCGGGGTCGGCGTGCGCGAGTCGTTCCTCGGCGTCCTTGTGGGACGCCACTTAGATGATGGCCGCGAAGAGCGGCTCATCAGGCGTGTCTCGCGTCCCACCACCCTGCGGCCGCACCCTTGACGGAGGGATCAGCGGCTTCGCGATCTCCCACAGGCCGTCCGGAACAGTCCAACTCCACCTACCTCGCCCCATGCCGGACTCAACGACGCCTCACCACGTAGGACGTGGTCTTACGCCGAACTTCGGGTCGGCTGGAAAAGCACCAGACGTGTCGGCAGCTCCGTCGCAGGATCGTGCTCGCAGTGTTGCGCGGACGGGACGAAGGGGGAGATATGCAAGTTGTCAGAGATCCCGAGGGAACATGGGAGTGGGCCGAGGCTGTACCGGATGAGCCGCTGCTTCCGGGTGTGCTCCGGTATCGGGGGTATCGGCTGGCCCTGGGCGCGTGGCGTCAGCGTTTGGAGATGCCCACCGACACGGTCACGCTTGTGATCAACTTCGACGGCGATCTGTGGCTGTCGGACGTCCCGACCGCTGGCGCTGCGACTACACACCGCTGCCTGGCCTCAGGGCTGCAGACGACGGCAACGCTGGGCGAACACAGCGGAAGCCTGTACGGCATGGAGGTCATCCTCACCCCTTGGGCGGCCTTCACCCTGTTCGGGGTGGCCGTGCAAGAGTGGGCGAAGGATGTGGTCGACGCCAGTGAGCTGCTCGGTCGACGTGTCGACGAACTCGCCGAGTCCCTGGCCGCCCTTGACCGCTGGGAGGAACGCTTTCGGCTGCTGGACACGACGCTGATCCAGTGGACCCGTGGCGGCCCCCTCTGCCCGCCGCAGATCATCTGGGCGTGGCAGGCCCTCGCGCACGCGTCGGGAAACATACGCATCCAACAAGTGGCCGACGGCAGCGGATGGGGCCGTCGGCAGTTCGAGGACCGCTTCCGGAGACATATTGGCGTGTCGGCGAAGTACGCAGCGCGCATCATGCGCCTCCAGCAAGCCCTACGACTGTTGATCGCCGGGCATGCACCGGCCGTGGTAGCGACGAGCGCCGGCTTCTTCGACCAGGCCCATCTCACGCGCGAGGTGTCAGCCATGACCGGCCGTCCGCCCACCCGGCTACTGGCTTCGCGTCGTGGCGCCGCATCCGGAGCTGGGACACGCGATCGTCTGGATGACCTGATCACCAGCATCCTGCTCCCCCGGTGACGGCGCGCCTTCTCTCCTGCCGACGCCAGCGATACGCGTTTTTCTACAAGACGCCACAGGCCACGGCGGGGCACGGTTGCGGTGTTTGACACCTATCCGCACTGCAAGCGGGGTGGCGCCTGAAGGACGCCATCTGCAATCCGCCCATGCTGACCCGGAAAAGCCAGAAAGGTGCAAAAATGAAGACGGTCCGGCGTAACGCGGCCCTGGTCGGCACGGTGCTGCTTCTCGCTCTGGGAAGCGCTCCGTCATACGCCTCCGAACCTGCGTCTGCCCAGCAAACCTGTTACGGCCAAGCATTCCCCTACCAGTCGTGGCCGGGGGGAGACGGCTACTCCTACACCGACTGGAACCAGGTGCTGGGCGCGTGCGACGACATCAACATAAGGACCAACCACTCCCGTTATGTCCAGGTGTGCGGAACGACCTGGTGCGGTGACTGGAAGGCAGCATATGAGGGAAAGTGGACCGTGATCCACTGGAACAGTGATCAGGATGCCTGGTACTACGTACGGTTCCGGGGCGAGAATTCAAGCACAGGCTTGATCGCGGACTGACTCAACACTAGTTGTCGGCCCGGCCACGAAAGAGGGAAAAGGGTAGGCGTCATCCCCGGATCCGCCACCCCTCCTGCTCCGTGCGCCGGGTCGGCCGCGCAGCTGGGCGAGTAGTTCAGCCAGGGCAGCCGGGGCGGGAGATGTACGGCGTGCCAGGTGCATGGTCGGACTGCTGACCCTCCCGGCAGGTGGGACAGCCACAGCGTCTGGCCCCTCAAGAGTGAGTCAGGTCCTTCAGCGTAGCCACTGATTGGGTGACGGGATCGATGCCGCAACGCACGAGCTCCCGTGCCGTTGGGAGATGTGCTCGAAGTCTCAACCCGCAGGCACAGGAGCCGCGTTGGTTCCGTATTCTGCCGCACTCGACCTGCCCCACGCCCTGGTCGAGTGGTTCACCATGCTCATCGTCACCCGCGAGGGTGACCGCCGCTGCAAGCTCCGGCCGCACCAGCGTGCCCTGGTCGGGCTGGTGTACCTGCGCCGGCACGACACCCTCGCCCAGATCGCTGCCGGGTTCGGTATCTCCGTCGGCACCGCCCACGCCTACGACAGCCGTCGTCGCCAGGCTGACTTCTCCCACAAACACCGCCGACTCGGGGTGAACGTGCAGGTGGTGACGGACCCAGTTGAGCAGCTGCTGTGGATCTCGCCGACGCTGCCCGGCCGCGCGCACGACCTCGCTGCGGCGCGCACCCACCGGATCATCCGAATCTGCGAACGCCAGGGCGTCCCTGCCGACCGCGCCTACATGGGAGCTGGCCTCTGGGTGACAACGCCCCTCAGACGCTCGCCGGGCCGCGACCGCACACCGACCCAGCAAACCGTCAACCGAGCGCTGTCCACAGTACGGGCGCCGGTCGAGCGCGGCGTCGCGCGACTGAAGTCGTGGCGGATCTTCCGCAGGGCCCGATGCAGCCCGAATCGCATGTCGTCGATCGCCACCGTCGTCCTCACGCTGGAGCGGCAACGTTGAAGAGGCTCAGTGTCTGCGACAGTTTTCCGTTGCTGGGAGGGCTTGGCGTATGGCTCAGAGGCGCTAACAAAGCCGTTGGACGTGGCGGTGGGTGATCAGGCAGACGCCGAGTCCGAGGAATGCTTCGTGGATGTCGTCGCGTCTCTCCCAGCGGATGCGCAGGCGGCGGAAGCCGTGGAGCCAGGCGATCGTTCGCTCGACGACGTACCGGAAGATGCCCAGGCCAGTGCCGTGTGGCTCGCCCCGTTTCGCGATCACGGGGCGGATGCCTCGTCGCCAGAGCAGGCGGCGGTATTTGTCGTGGTCGTAGCCGCGGTCGGCCAGCAGGGCATCCGGGCGCCAGCGCGGCGGCCTGCCGACCTGGCCTGCGACGGCCGGGATCTTGTCGAGCAGGGGCAGTAGTTGGGTGACGTCGCCCGCGGTTGCCGCCGGTCAGGGACACCGCGAGTGGGATGCCCTGGCCGTCGACGATGAGGTGGTGTTTGCTGCCCGGTCGTGCGCGGTCGACCGGGCTCGGTCCGCTTTTGGGCCCCGTCGGGCGGCCCGCACGTGCGAGGAGTCGATCACCGCCCGCTCCCAGTCCAGCTGGTTCTTCGACCGCAACTGGTTCAGCAGCAGCTGGTGGAGCTGGTCCCAGACACCGGCCTCGTTCCAGGCAGCCAGGCGCCGCCAGCACGTCATGCCCGAGCCGAAGCCGAGCTCCTGGGGCGGGTACTCCCATTGGATGCCGGTGTGCAGGACGAACAGGATCCCGGACAGGGCCTGCCGGTCCGGCACCCGCGGTCTGCCCACGGCCTGCTTCGGACCCGGCTTCGGCAGCAACGGTTCGACCAGCGACCACAGTTCATCCGACACGATCCGCGGTCGCGACTGACGGTTTCCCATACCCAGACCTACGAGCAGAGAGGCCGACAGCCTCATGATCAGCAGCTTTTGTTAGAGCCAGTAAGACACCCTGCCCCCGCTGCGCGCCGCCAGCGCCGAGCTCCCGGACCAGGTGACCGAACTGCTGTGGGACCTCACCCACACCGAGTTCATGGACGTCGCCGGTCTCCACCTGCTCTTCACCACCCCGGCCGCTGAAGCGCGGCGCCGCACCAGTGTGACCGGCCTGCGCCGCCAGCGGCTGCGGGTGCTGCACCTGGCCGCGGGTATAGATCCCACCGTCTTCGACCTCACCCGCGTGTGCCCGCCAAGCCCCACGACGCACGCCGGCAACGACGCCTGAGCTGCACTCGTGTGCCGGAAGCGGCAAGGAAGAGGCCCCCGCTCGGCGAGGGGCTCTCCCGAGGGCCTCTTCCACTTCGATGAGCAGCCAGCTCGCCGGCCACCCCGGCTTCCAGGGCGTGTCGGCGACAACACCGCACGCGAGCAGATGACGGGGCGGGGGCGCATTAGTTTGTGCGTACCGTGGAGGTTCGGGGGTAAAAGGGCGACCCCATGGCGTGACGCTTCGGATGTGAGGCGAATGTATGGAACCGGCTGGGCAGGGCGAGGGCCAGCAGCCGCTCGTGGAGCGCTGCATTTCGGTGTCTGCCGCGTTCGAGGGCAGTGAGGAGATCGCCCTCGCGCGGGATCTCGCCCGGTCATTCCTGACCGAGGTGCAGGCCGTGCACGGGCTGCCGGTGTCCGCGCGGGCCATGGCCATGGTGCAGCTGGTCGTCAGCGAGATGGTCACCAATGCCCGCAAGTACGCGCCCGGCCCCTGTCTGCTGACCCTGGCCGTCAACGAGGGTGCCGTCGAGGTGAGCGTGTGGGACAGCAGCACCACCCTGCCCGCGGTCCGGTCGATGGATCCCGGCCGTGTCGGACAGCACGGTCTGGAGATCGTCATGGCTGTGTGCCGGACGTTTTGCGTGCAGCGGGAACCGGTGGGCAAGCGCATCACCGCGGCGATCGAACTGGCCGATGACCCGGGCGGTAACCCGGCCGGCCGGCAACCCGTCTGACGTCCGGTGTGTAACGGGTGCCTTGGAGCCCACCCCGGCCCAGCCCGCTGGCCGCATCGGCGTCCGGCTCACGGGCCTCTGTGGGAACTGCTGCGGGCCGGGCCGGGCCGCCCCGCGCCGGCCCACCTCGTTGAGCTGAGCCACCGTCCGCTTGAGCTTCAGGCGGATGTTGTTGTCGGGGCGCGATCTCCACGCGCATCGCCTCGCACACCGCCCGCGCCCGCAACGGTGCGTCGGCCGCGGTGAACACCGCCATGATCTGCTGTCAGGCCGGTTGGCGCGACGTGGGGTCGGGCCGACCGGCCTGATCTCGTTCCCTCCTGCCGCTACCTGCTGGCGGGCTGAGGAGTGCCGGGGTGCCGGCTGTAGGTGAGGAAGGCCGCTCCGCCCTTGAGGACGGTGTGGTCGGTGAGCTCCCAGGCGTTGGGCACGAAGGCCGCGGTCCGCCCGAAGAGGGGTATGCCGGCACCGATGGTGAGCGGGCTGAACTTGACGATCACGCGGTCGATCTCTCCGTACAGTGCGCCGGCCAGTTCCCCGCCGCCTACGAGCCAGATGTCCTTGCCGCCGTCGCGCTTCAGCTCCCGCACCTTTGACACCGGGTCGTCGGCGACGAGTTCGACGCCGGGGTCCGGGCTTTCGATCAGTGTCCGGGAGAAGACCAGGTGCCTGAGGTGGGGGTAGGCGTTGGTCACACCGGCCGCAAGGCCGATCTCATAGCTCTTGCGGCCTTCCAGGACGGTGTCGAAGCGGGTCCCTTCGGCAGTGACACCGAGCGCGGCCCGCGCCGGCCCCGGCAGGGTCTCGGGGTACTCCTCGGTGATGTGCTGGATGTAGTCGGCGGACGGGGACCAGAAGCCGCCGGGGCCGGTGGGGTCGGAGCCGTCGGGACCGGCGATGAAACCGTCGAGCGTGGAGGCGATGAAGTACACGAGCTTGCGCAAAATGAGTCCTTTGCCGATCGGTCGCAGTGGACGGTGGCGGGATGCGCCACGCGGGGGTGGGCTATCGGGGTGTCATTTCGTGGCATTGAGGAACGGGCCGACGATGCGCTCCACCGCCTGTGTGACCAGTTGGTCGCGCTCGGCGTCCGTGAAGACCTCCGGCAGCGTGAGTTGCTCAACGGTCAGCCAGTTCATGGCCGCGTACATCAGCAGGACGGCGGCCGCCCCGCCGGGAAGGCCGGCGGCCTCGTGTCGGGTGACGTTCTCGTCGATGTCGGCGCGGACCCGCTCGGTGAGCAGCGTCCGCAGCTCCGGCCTTCTGGTGGCCTCCAGCCGGAGTTCCAGCAGCGCCAGGTGCCCGGACGGGAAGGCCGCGGCCCTGCCGACGCTCTCCCGCAGCATCACGCTGTACGACGCGGCGTCCTGTGCCTGGTCGAACATCTCGGTGAGCGCGTTCTCTTCGGGCCTGAGTCGCTCGTAGACGCGGGCGCCGGCCTGGACGAGCAGATCGTCGCGGTTGCGGAAGTAATTGGACGTGGTGCCGATGGGCACCCCCGCTTCCTTGTCGACAGCGCGCTGGGTCAGGCCGCGCGCGCCCTCGCGGGCGAGAACCTCGATGGCGCCGTCGAGCAGCGCGGCCCGACGGGTGTGGTTCTGACGCATCTCGTGTTCCCTCCTCGCTCTGAACGACCCCAAGTAAACCACTGTGACTGAAGTGCGTCAACTGAAGTGGTTACGTGGGCGAGTCCAACCGTCCGCCAAGTGCCAGGGGGTAGCGGCATGTGATGGCGGATCTCCACAACTCGCAGACCGGCTTGGTCTGCACCAGCGAGGAACGCCGTGTGCGGCCGCCGGTGACGGTCCCATGGGAGCGCGCCCCCGGGCCAGTCAGGGCGGCATGGCATGTCGCCCTGGCTGGCCGGGCGAGATGGTGATCTCGCACGTTCTGCGGGAGATCTATCCGATGAGGAGCGTGTCGGTCGAACAGGAGTCTCGATCGGGTGATCGCGGCCGGTGCAGGGAATGGAGTCAGGGCCTCGTGGCAGCTCGGAGGGTGTCTACGGCTGACGCAGTTCTGTGGGGCGACGGGCCGGTCGCGACGCCCACCTGGAGCGCCTCGCCGACGAGCAGCCCCGTGTCGCCTGAGCACGCACCGCGCCGGTCCCAGGTCGCCCTGGTGGAGCCCGGCGCTGGCCCGGCGGCCGCGCGCTGTACGACCCTCACCCCGACGACCCGCGCCTGCCGGACGGGCCGGGTGTGGCGTGCCGCTTCCACACTATTGCGCGGCAAAAAGGCGCGTGCCTACGGGAGATGGGTGGCAGCCCTGACCGCGTCGTCCACGGTCGGGTGGAGAGCGTGCGGCCCGAGTCGGATGGTGAGTGGGTGGCGGTCGAGGTCGGTGGCGGCGCGGGCGCGGACGTGGGCGAGGTGCAGGGCGATGCCGTGGCGGTGGAGTTCGTCGCGGAGTTCGTCGAGGGTGTCGAGGACGGGTGCGCCGAGGTGGTAGCTGTCGGCCAGGTCGAGTACGACGGCGTGCGGCGGCGGATCGGCTGCCCGGACCTGGTCGCGGACAGCGAGCCGTACCCGGCTGATGTTGCCGAAGAACAGGCTGCCGTCGGGGCGCACGACGAGTACACCGGGGACGGGCTTGGCGTCGGGGTGCATGGTGGTGTCGCCGTAGAGGGTTGCGCGCCGGGCGTCTGACCGGTCACGGCCCGGCAGCCGGCCCAGGACGGCCACGTGGCGGCGGCTGGCGGCGCCGATGAACAGCACGAGGGAGAGGGCCACCGCCAGCAACAGGCCCGGCAGCAGGTCGAAGAGGAGGACGCCGAGGAGAGCGGTGAGCGCGACCCACAGGCTGTTCCGGTCCAGGCGGGCGTACCGCCGCAGTTCCCCCACCCGCAGGAAGCCTCGCACCGCGACGATGACGATGGCGCCGAGCACCGCCTCGGGCAGGTCGGTGAACAGGGGGGTGAGGAACGCGCCGGTCAGCAGGATGAGTACGGCCGCGATCAGCGAGACCATGGGCGTACGTCCGCCCGCGCCGGCCGCGGCGGCGGACCGCGAGGCGCTGCCGGAGACCGCGAACCCGCGGACGAGGCCGGCGGCGATGTTCGCGGCTCCCACGGCGATCATCTCCCGGTCGGCGTCGACCTCCTGGCCGTGCTCGCGGGCGAACAGGCCGGCGATGCTGTACGCCTCCGCGAAGACGACGAGGGCCACGCCCAGCGCGCCCCCGACGAGGGCGAGCCAGTCGGCGGCGGGGATGCCCGGCAGGCGCGGCACCGGGACCGCCGACGGGATCGCCCCGACCACCTCCACCCCGTGCTTTTCCAGCCCGGCACCGGCGGACACCGCGAGCCCCACGACCAGGACCAGCAGGGCGGCGGGCAGTCGGGGCAGGAACCGTTCCAGGGCGAGCAGCGCCGCCAGAGCGGCCAGACCGACGGTGAGGGTCGTGAGGGACCAGTCGGGAACGTGCCGGACGAGGCCCCAGAGCCGCTCGAAGAAGTCGCCGTCACCGCTCTCGGCACCGGTGATCTTGGACAGCTGGCGGACGATGATCGTCAGGGCCATGCCGAACAGGAAGCCGACCAGCGCGGGTTCGGCGAGGAAGTTGGTGAGGAAGCCGAGCCGTGCGAGCCCGGCCGCCACCAGTACGGCGCCCGAGACGACCGCGACGGCCGCCGACAGGCCCGCGGCGTCTTCGGGGGAGCCGACGCCGGCGATGGCGGAGCCGGACAGTACGGAGGTCGCCGAGGTGGCGCCGACGACCAGGAAGTTCGAGCGGCCGAGCAGCCCGTAGACGAGGAGGGCGACGGGAGCGGCGTAGAAGGCGTTCTGCGGCGGTACGCCGGCGATCTGCGCGTAGGCCACGCACTCGGGCACGATCAGCGCCCACGCCGTCAGCGCGCCCAGTCCGTCGCCGCGCAGCCCGGACCGGCGGTAGTGGTGCAGCCATCCCATGAGCGGCTGTCCCTTGATCACTGTGTCGCTCGTGTCGGTGTGTTCCCGTTCGGGACGGCTCACCTTCGCTCCGGTCAGTTCGACGAGAGTCCGCTGACCGCGTCGCCGACGTACTTGGCGCCGAGGACGACGAGCAGCGTGGTCATGATGGCCGCGTTGTGGCGGGCCATCCACGCCTTCCACCCGGACAGCACCCCGGCGGCCCGCGCGCCGCCCACCAGGTAGATGGTGAGCGGAGCCAGCGCGCACAGCGAGGCGATGAGCACCATCAGCACGGCGGCGCCGGTCTTGCCGCCCGCCGAGGCGCCGCTGCCGGCGATGGAGACGGCGCCCCCGACGGCCAGGACCAGGTTCTTGGGGTTGGCGACCGCGAGGACGGCGGCGAGGCCGGCCGCCTTGCCCGGCGTGAACCGGTCGACCGCGCTCATCCAGCCGGGCTGGGCGGCCTCGTGGTCCTCGCGCGGCCGGCCCGCCCATTGCTTGGCGCCCAGCAGCAAGAACAGCACGCCGAGGACCAGTTTCACCCACAGCGTCCAGTCGGCCGGTCCGCCGTCGCCGGCGGCGTCCGCGCCCGAGCCGAGGAGGACGACCGCCGTCACCACGGCCGCGACGCACACGACCCAGCTCAGGGCGAACGCCGTGCCGTTGACGCGTGCGCGCGGCGTGGCCAGCATCAGCACGACGGCGATGACCGGGATCGGGCTGATCGCGATACCGACCGCCGAGGCCAGCATCTGTCCGAAGGCGTCACCCATGTACGTCACCCATGTAGTCGCCCATGTGCATCCTCCTCGGCTCGGGTCGGGTCCGGCGCGGTCCTGTTCCGGTGGGGCTCAGGGCGTGACGATGGGGAAGTTCGGGCCGGGTCCGTCCAGGACCGACAGCAGCGTCCGCAGCGCGCCCGGGTCCCCGCTGTGCTCGACGCCATCGAGCCCGGCCCGCCCCGCCAGCAGGGCCGCCAGCTGGGGCTTGGTCAGGGTGAGGGCCAGGTCGGTGCCCCCGTCGGGGCGCTCGGTGGCGTAGTGGACGAGGACGCCGTTGCGCAGGACCACCTGACGGCGCTCGCCGAGGTCGGTGAGGTGCCAGTGCGTGGACACGGTGTGCTCCCACGCATGCGGGCCGTTGACCCGGATGGCGAGCGAGTCGAGGATCTGGTCCACGCCGAGCGCGGACGCCATGCTGCCCGCGGAGATCGGCACCTGCTTCACGCCCTCGCGCAACTCCCGCGCGCCCATGAGGTAGTTGTTGCGCCAGGTCCCGCACTCGGCGCCGTAGCCGAGCCGCTCGAAGACCCGCGCCAGCAGCTCCTTGGCCTCGGTGCTGTCCGGCGCGGCGAAGGTGGCGTGCTTGAGGAGCTCGGCGGTGAAGCGCAGGTCGCCATCGTCGGCGTAGGAGCGGGCCTTGTCCAGTACGGCGTCCAGGCCGCCCATGCAGTCGACGTACCGCTCGGCGCTCGCGGTCGGCGGGTGCTCCCACAGGGAGGACGGGTGGCCGTCGTACCAGCCCATGTAGCGTTGGTAGATCGCCTTGACGTTGTGGCTGACCGACCCGTAGTAGCCGCGCGCGTGCCACGCCTTCGCGAGCACGGGCGGCAGTTCGAGCATCTCCGCGATCTCCGTGCCGGTGTGGCCCTGGTTGGTCAGCCGCAGGGTCTGGTCGTGCAGGTAGGCGTAGAGGTCGCGCTGCTCGGACAGGAACCGCTTGATCCGGCCGGTGCCCCAGGTCGGCCAGTGGTGGGAGGCGAACAGGACGTCGGAGTCGTCGCCGAAGAGCTGCAGCGCCTCGGTGAGGTAGCGCGACCAGACGCGGGCGTCTCGGACCACCGCGCCGCGCAGGGTCAGGATGTTGTGCAGGTTGTGGGTGGCGTTCTCGGCCATGCACAGCGCACGCCGCTCGGGCAGGTGGAAGTTCATCTCCGAGGGCGCCTCGGTGTCCGGCGTGAGCTGGAAGCGGAAGAGCACGCCGTCCAGCCGCTCCTCCTGCCCGGTCCGGGTGACCTCCAGCGTCGGCGGCAGCAGACTCGGCAGCCCGTGCGAGGCGGTGAAGCCCAGCCCCACACCGATCAGGCCGTCCGCGCCCGGCGGCAGGTCACCGCCGGTGTGGTAGACGCCGCGCCGCAGCATGGCCGTCCCCGCGTACACGTTCTCCGCGACGGCGTTCTCCATCAGCCCCTCGGGGGCGACGATCGGTACGTCCGAGCCCTCGTCGACGACGCCGAGGGTGCCGCCGAAGTGGTCGATGTGCGAGTGGGTGAACACGACCGCCGTGACCGGCCGCTCCCCACGGTGCGCCCGGTACAGCGCCAGCGCCTCGCGCGCACTCCGCCGACACCAGCGGGTCGACCACGACGACGCCGCGCTCGCCCTCGATCAGCGACATGTTGGACAGGTCGAAGCCCCGCACCTGGTAGACCCCGTCGGTCACCTCGTACAGCCCCGCGCGGGCGCACAGCTGGGACTGCCGCCACAGACTCGGGTGCGCGGTCTCGGGGCAGTCTCCGTCGAGGAAGTCGGTGGCCCGGAAGTCCCAGACCACCCGCCCGTCCTCCCCGGTCACGGTCGGGGCAGCCGGCGGTGCGACCAGTCCGCGGTCGGCGTCCTCGAAGTCGGTACGGTCCGCGAAGTCGGGCAGATCGGGGGCGGTCGGCCGGTCGGAAACACTCACGTGGGTCTCCTGGACGCGTGGGCGGCTACCGTCGCCATCGTCCGCACCATCTTCGATACGACGGTCGGGCCCGGCCCGTCGGATTGAGCCGTTCGGCTGCATCAGCGCATCATCGTCAGTGCCCGCCAACGAGGTCCGGCCGATGTCGCACCTGTCTCAGTCCAAGCGCGCGACCGCCGAGGTACGAGATGGCTCTCGCTACGCCTTCGCGCCGTCTGCATTTGGTTGAGCTGCCCCGGAGAGCTTGTTCGCCGATGCGGGGCTGTGCACGCCGTTCACGCCGTGCCCGTCGACCATCGACCCGGCAACCGCCCGCGAGTGGCTCACCTGGACGAGTGCCGGCCTTGAGGACCCGTGCTTCAAAAGACTGGCGGAGCCGTACTGGCCCGGGGACCGACGAGGGTGGAGCAAGTCCAAGGTCCGTGCCACCGCCGACGCCACCGCCGACGCCATCGTCGGCGCCTTCACGGTCCCGCCAACGCGCCCCGCACGCTGCTGCTCGGACGCCACGATCACACGGGCGCCCCGCGCCACACCGGCCGGCCCCCCCCTCTCACCCGCGACGCAGCCGTCGCGCTCGCGGAGGTCCTGGCACCAGCGGCGGGCAGTCATCCGGTAGCCGGCGAGCGATGACATTCGCATCCCGGCTCGGGACCGCTTGCCGCCCGGCGGGCGCCTGAGAAAGTTCGGCCGCTGCTCCCGCCTGGCGGGACGTGATGCTGATCGGCCTTTCCTTGCGGGTCAGAGGTGTGTGGCGTGGTCTGTATGACAGTGGATATCAGGGTGATCCGGGCCGGTCAGATGTACCGCAGGAGCTGCGCGACCGGTCGCCACGCGCAGCGCAGGCTTCACGTGCGCTTGGGGCCGTCGTAGACGCGGGATCGGGAGACCCACGCGATCCCGGTCAGCGTGGCAGCACCGGCCACTGATGCCGCTGCAGTCTTCCGCACCGCCTGCGGTACGTCCTCCACGGTTCTGCGCTCACCGGTCTCCATGACGCATACGGTGCGCAGGGTGAAGAAGCGGACGTCGTACCCCACCGCTCCCCGCATATTGGACCGGCATGGATGGTCGTAGGGGAACGGAGCCGAGTCTGCCCCGCCGTCCTGCGCCACGGCCACAGTCGAGATCAACCCGATGGCCCCAAGTGAGTA
>NZ_JBHVOC010000035.1:0-65140 GCF_044142145.1 Streptomyces sp. BK79 | reverse complement strand
CAGCAGCCACAGCCGTTGCTGGGCGAAGGACAGCGGCAGCGGCCTGCTCCGGTCCGCACGCGGAATGCCGTCGGATTCCGGCCGGGTGTGCCGCATCAGCCGCCGCAGAGCGTCCTGCAGGCCCTGGGTGTCGGGTTCAGCCGTCATGTCGGGGCGTCCCTTCCTGGTGCGGGCGTGCGGTGGGACGGTGCCTGCACATCTCCTCGGCGAGTGCTCGGTGGGTGCCGACGTCACTGCCGCGGAACCAGGCGCCGACCTTGTCGCGCACGTCGGCCGGCTGGTCCTGGGAGAGCTTGAAGATGCTGTCCACCGCTTCCGGCTCGATCTCGAACGCGCCGACGCCCGGCACGATCTTGCGGAAGTAGGGGAGGGATTCCGTCATGTCCCAGCCTTGCCCGAACCTGCCTTCGAGGGCGCTGACCGTCCTCCGCACGACCTTGAGGGCCGGCTCGCCGGGGTCGAGCAGCCGTATCCTCCCGCGGACGTGCACGGCCGAGAAGTTCCAGGTGGGCGCCGCCGGAACGCGGTCGTACACCGTGGGTGAGATGTAGCCGTGCGAGCCCTGGAAGACCACCAGCGCCCGGTCGCCGTCGGCAAGGGCGGTGTACTGCGGGTTCACCACGTTCAGGTGGCCGTACATCTTCACGCCGACGAGGTCGGTCAGCCCGGTGAGGTCGTCGTCCGACGCGAACACCACCGGGATGTGCGAGGCCACCGGCACGTCGTCCTGTGTGGTGACGAAGCAGGCCAGGGGGTTCGCCTGGATCAGTTCGACGACGCGCGTGATGTCGTCGGTCGCGAAGTGCGTGGGAGCGTACATGGGGGTTTCCTCGTTCGGGCAGCTCGTCGGGGCAGCGCACAGCGGCGTCACCGGAAGGCGTCCGTCCCGTATGCCGGCGGGTGGGGTCAGCGGCCGGAGGTCGGAGGTCGTCGATCGGCGACAGGGGTGCGATGGAGGGCGCTGACGCCGGTCACGCGTTCGCGCCGACGAGGCTGTTCCAGAACAGCAGGTCGTAGGTGCGCAGGAAGCGGGCGTAGTGCCGCGCGGTGTCGGGGACCCAGCCCGCGGCCAGCCGCTGGTCCAGGATGGCGATGCCCTGCTCCTCGAGCTGCGCGTTGGGTGCGCTGAGGCCGTCCAGGAACGCGCAGGCCTTGTCGTCGAGGCCGTGGTGCTCGCGCACGGCGCCCGCGAGTGCGGCGAAGGTCCCGCACCAGTCGGGGAAGTTGGCCAGCAGGGCGGCGACGACGTCGGCGGGGTCGGCGTTGAGCGCCAGCCATGCGGTGTAGGCGGGGTACGCCTGGCACAACGGCGCCGGCTGATGGGCGCGGCGGCTGTCCTCGTCGACTCCGAGGGCGGTGGACAGCGTGGCGAGTCCGGCCAGACCCATGGCCTCTCCGAGCGCCAGCCCCATGAAGAACTGCCGGGTGTCGGGTGCGGTGCACCGTCCGGCGAGAGAGAGGTAGCTTCCCCAGTCGCTGGTGAAGATCAGCTGCTCTTCGTGGGCGTATCTGTGCAGCGCGTCCTGCGTGGCGCGCCCGGCGACGACCAGCTCGACGAAGGCGTTGTCGCCCTCGGTGGCCGCCAGTTCGCTTCGCATCTCGGCGAGCAGGTCCCGTGCCGAATCAGCCATGATCAGTGTTCCCCCGTGGTGAGAAGACGTGCGGACGGGCCGGACGGCCCGGCTCGTCAGGTCGTGGCAGCGGCGATCGCACCGTCCCGGACCGGCAGTGAGGTCATGCCGCGCACCACGCGGGTGGGCCGGCGTTCCGCTCCTTCGGCGAGCCGCAGGTCGGGGAATCTGCGCAGCAGCACGCGCAGGGTGGCCGCGGCCTCGATGCGTGCCAGGCCCGCGCCGACGCACAGGTGGATGCCGTCGCCGAATGTCAGGTGCTCGCGGCTGTTCTTCCGGTGGAGGTCGAAGTCCTGGGCGTTGTCCCCGAACACCTTGGGGTCCCGGTTGGCTCCGCCCACGACCACGAAGACGGGTGCGTCCTCGGGGATGTCGACGCCTGCGAGTGTCACGGGCTGGGTCGTGACCCGCAATAGGTACTGGACCGGGGCGTCCCAGCGCAGGACTTCCTCGACGGCGTTGGGGACCAGGTCCGGATCGTCGATGAGCTGCTTCCTGATGTCGGCGTGGTCCAGCACGGTGAGGACGCAGTTGCCGATCAGGTTCACCGTGGTCTCGAAGCCGGCGCCGAGCAGAACGCCGCAGGTGGCGATCATGTCGTGCCAGGTCAGGGGCTCGCCCTCGGGTTCCGCCTGGACCATGAAACTCACGAGGTCGTCGCCCGGTTCGCGCCTGCGCCGCTCGATCAGCTCGCCGAAGAAGTCCTGCATCTCGATGAGCATCTGCCGGAAGGTCTTCAGGTCGCGCATGGTGCGGATGCCGTCGACGGAGGTTCCGATGATTCCGCCCCACCGCCGGAATCGTTCGTAGTCCTCTTCGCCGATGCCGAAGAACGCGGAGATCACTCGGATCGGAACGCGGACGGCGAGGTCGTTGACCGCGTCCCACTGGTCTTGCTCCGCGAGATCGTCGAACAGCTCGTCGAGCATGTTCTCGATGGTCGCGGTGCGCTCCCGTATCGCCCGGGGTGAGAACCAGGGCGCCACCATGCGCCTGAGGCGGGTGTGGTCGGGGGGGTCCATGGAGAGGAAGGAGTCGTCCATGGGCACGATGAGGCGCTCGCCACGGTCGTCGTAGACCGTGGTGTCGATGGGCTTGGCCTTGGCGACCGCGAAGGATCCGAAGCGAGTGCTGTCGCGGAGGATGACCGACGCCAGCTCGTGATCACACGTGGCGAAAGCGCCGATATTGCCACGCACCAGGTCGCCCTTTTCCCTGATGCTTTCATAAATCAAATAGGGGTCGGTGTCCGGACGCCGCGCGATTAACTGCGCGACCGGGTCCCCCGACATCATGAGAAGCCGGAGCATCGCCCGCGACATTAACATTTTCGATGCTGACGTTGCTATTTCTCGCTTCGCCATGCCAGTCACCTTTGCATCCTGGCGACCCATCGTCAAGTGACATAGATCACAGTTGCACCTTGATCACGTGCGGCCTACCCTCGTCGAATAACTCGCAGCGAGAGGCGATGAGAGTCTTATGACCCAGAACCCGAGCCGCTCCGATTTATGGATCCGGAAATTTCATCCGGCGCCCGACGCCACGACCAGACTCGTCTGCTTTCCGCATGCGGGCGGGTCCGCGAGCTTCTACTTCCCCACGTCGCGCGCGCTCGCCCCGCAGACCGAGGTCCTGGCGGTGCAGTACCCGGGCCGGCAGGACCGGCGCAGCGAGCGGTGCAGGGAATCCGTCGCGGAGCTGGCCGACGAGCTGACGCAGGAGCTGCTGCCGTACACGGACCGGCCGCTGGCGCTCTTCGGACACAGCATGGGAGCGACGATCGCGTTCGAAATCGCGCAGCGATTGGAGAGCCGCGACATCGTCCCCCTGGCTCTCTTCATCAGCGGCCGGCGCGCCCCCACTCTCGACCGGCCGGAAAACCTGCACATGCTCGATGACCAAGCCCTTGTCAAAGAGCTGGCAAAACTCAACGGAACAAGTTCCGAAATCCTCGCGGACGAGGAAATCATGCGGATGTCGATCGGCGCCATCCGGGGTGACTACAAAGCGATCTCAAACTATCGCTGGCAGCCCAGACCGCCTCTTCAAACATCTCTTCACGTGCATATAGGCGACACTGATGAGCAGGTGAGCCGCGCGGAGGCGCAGGAATGGGAGCACCGCACCACCGGAGAGTTCAGCCTCACCACTTATGCGGGCGGTCATTTCTACCTCAATGAGCACGCGCCCCGGGTCCTCGAAGCCATCTCCGCGCGCCTGGGCCGCGCCGGCCGGGACGGATACGCCCGCCCGTAGTCCGCGGTCCGGCGGGTGGGCGGGGCCGGCGGCGGCCCCGCCCACCCGTCCCTCAGTCCACGACCCAGCCGTTCTTGCGGACCAGCTCGATGACACCGGCCCTGACCTGCTTGAGCTGATCGGCCGTGAGGCTTCCCGCGGCGTCCAGGAGGACCTCGGTCAGATCGGCACGGAACTCGTCGCACGAGAGCGACTCCTCCCGCGGATCATCCCGCAGGTCATCCCGCTCCGCGGGCAGCCGGTCGATCCTGCTGTCCGGTGAAGGGTGACGGATCAGGCGGATCTCCGACGCCTTGAGCCCCTTGTCGCCCTGCTCCATGGCGAACTCGACATCGCTCCCCGCCTGGTACATGTGCTTTTCGTCGATCAGGTCGTTGGCGTGCATGAAGACGTCTTCGCCGCCCTCCCTGGGCCGGATGAACCCGTAACCCCTGACCTCGTCGAACCGCAGGACCCTGCCCACCATCAACACACCGCACCTCCACAACACAGGAACCAATGACGCGGGAGGTGTCCGTGGGTCACGGTCCCCCCGCCTCACACTCTCCTCCGGGATATTACGGCGTCAAGTGCTCGCCCCCTCGGCGCACTTGGCCCCCGCCCCGTCGCGAGCGGGCCGCACGCGACACCGCCCGTGGAAACTTTAGTTTACATACCCCGGCCTGGAAACTATGGTTGTCGCATGACGAGCGCAGAGATCACCCCGACCGAGCGTGCAGAACTCGACAAGGCCCTGTACGACGCCCTGACCCCGCTGGCCACGGCGATTCGCTCCCGGCAGTCCGGGGCGGCCGCGGACCGCATGTGGGAGGCGGAGCCCGTCGAGGTGGCACTGTCCGTCCTGACCGCGTGGAAGGTGATGGACGCCGAGGTCAAGCGGTTGACCGCGCACGCTGCGGCGACCGCCGGCGCCTACGGCGCAAGTTACGAGCAGCTGGGGGCCGCCTGGGGCATCACCCGGCAGGGTGCCCGCAAGAAGTGGCCCGACGCCGTCGACCGCTCGGCGTCCGCGACAGCGGACAGGAGCACCCTCGCGCTCTTCGGTGGGACCGCCGACCTGGTGCAGGCGCCTTCCGGCCACTGGAGCTGGACCGGCGTGGGCGCCGACGGGGCAGCCGCCCCGGTCACCGAGGGGGCGCACTACGCGACCGCGGAAGAAGCGGCAGCCCACGCGGGTGCCTTCCTCAAGGAGCACGCCCCTGATGCGACGGACCGCCCCTAGGCGCGCGCTCACAGCTCCCGGGGCCGGACCACTGCACGGAAGCTCCGACCGACGGACCTGTGTCGGGGCTGAACCCCGTTGGCATAGGGACTGCACGCATAGCTCGTCTTCGAACTATGGTGTCCCACCACATACGCCTCTCACCTGCGCGTTCCTACGGTATGGCGACACGCAAACGTCCCCGTCATACCCCAGGAAGTGGTGCCGATGTCGTCGCCCGCAACCGCTCCACCAGCCCCGAACAACCTCAAGCGCATCGTCGCCGCGTCCCTCATCGGCACCACCATCGAGTGGTACGACTTCTTCCTCTACGGCTCCGCCGCCGCCCTCGTCTTCAACAAGCTGTTCTTCCCGGACTCCGACCCGCTGGTCGGCACGCTGCTGTCGTTCCTCACCTACGCCGTCGGGTTCGCCGCCCGGCCGCTGGGGGCCCTGGTGTTCGGGCACTACGGCGACCGGCTCGGGCGCAAGAAGCTGCTGGTGCTCAGCCTGCTGATGATGGGCGGGGCGACCTTCGCGATCGGGCTGCTGCCCACGCACGCGACCATCGGCACGGCCGCTCCCGTGCTGCTGACCGTGCTGCGACTCGTCCAGGGCTTCGCGCTCGGCGGCGAGTGGGGCGGGGCCGTGCTGCTGGTGTCCGAGCACGGGGACGCGCGGCGGCGCGGATTCTGGGCGTCGTGGCCGCAGACCGGGGCGCCGGCGGGGCAGTTGCTGGCGACCGGCGTGCTGTCGCTGCTGACGGCCGTGCTGTCGGACTCCGCCTTCAACAGCTGGGGCTGGCGAATACCGTTCCTGCTCTCCGGCGTCCTGGTCATGGTCGGCCTGTGGATTCGCCTGTCGGTCGACGAGTCACCGGTCTTCAAGCAGGCCCTGGCGCAGGCCGAGACACGCAAGGCGGACGCCACGTCGCTGCCGCTGGTCGACGTGGTGCGTCACCACTGGCGCGACGTGCTCATCGCCATGGGCGCGCGGATGGCGGAGAACATCAGCTACTACGTCATCACCGCCTTCATCCTCGTCTACGCCACCACCGCGGCCGACGTCTCCAAGCAGACCGCGCTCAACACGGTGCTGATCGCCTCGGCCGTGCACTTCGCCGTCATCCCGGCCTGGGGGGCGCTGTCGGACCGGATCGGCCGGCGCCCCGTGTACCTGCTGGGCGCGGCCGGTATCGGACTGTGGATGTTCCCCTTCTTCACACTGATCGACACCGGTGACTTCTCGAGCCTGCTCCTCGCGGTGACCGTGGGTCTGGTCCTGCACGGCGCGATGTACGCGCCCCAGGCGGCCTTCTTCTCCGAGATGTTCGCGACCCGGATGCGCTACTCGGGTGCCTCCATCGGCGCCCAGTTCGCCTCCGTCGCGGCGGGCGCCCCCGCGCCCCTCATCGCCACCGCGCTGCTGGACGAGTACGACAGCTCCACCCCCATCTCCCTCTACGTCATCGCCTCGGTCGTCCTCACGCTGATCGCGGTGGGCGTGGCGAAGGAGACGCGCAACCGGGACCTCACCGAGGTGGCGGCCGGCCGCGAGGACGGGGACGGAGACGGGGAGGAGACCGGCTCGGGCGCTTCCCGCACGACCGGGGCGCGCACCGTCTGATCCACCCGGCCCACCGGCCCACCGGCCCACCGGCCCCCGCGCGCCCGTGCGTGCGGGGGTCAGTGTTGTGCCGGCAGTGACAACCGGTGGAGTCTGAGGGCCAGTTGTATCTCCAGTGCGCGGTCCGGGCTCTGCCAGTCGTCGCCGAGGAGGCGGCCCACGCGCTCCAGGCGCTGGGCGACCGTGTTCACGTGGACGTGCAGTTCGTCCTTGGTGCGCGCCGGGCTCATGCCGCAGGCGAAGTACGCGCCGAGGGTGCGCAGGAGTTCGGTGCCGCGTCGCTCGTCGTAGGCCACGACCTGGCCGATGGTGCGCTCGACGAAGCCGGAGACATCTTGCTCCCCGGCCAGCAGCAGCCCCAGGAACCCGAAGTCCTCTGCCGCGGCGCCGTCCCCGGAGCGGCCCAGCAGGCGCAGGGCGTCGAGACAGCGTCTGGCCTCGGTGTACGCGGCGGCCACCGCGTCGGGGCGGGCGGCGAGGTCCTCGACGGGCGCGGAGGCGCCGACGGTGACGGCCTCGTGCACGGCGGTGCCCAGATGCCGGGCGGTGCGGCGGGCTAGGTCCGTGGCACCGGCCCCCGCGGCCAGGGGCAGCAGCAGTACGGTGCCGCCGTCGCGGGCGGCGGCCAGGCCGTGCCGGGTCGCGGCGAGGTGGGAGGCCGCGGCCCACAGGCGTCTGCGCGCGTCCGCCTCCTGGTCGGCGTCGGGGGCGGTCGCGTCGAGGCGGGCGGCGAGCACCACGTGGGTGGCGGCCAGGTCGGCGCGCAGCCGTCGGGCGCGGTCGGCCAGCAGGCGCGGGTCGCGGTCGCGGGCGTCGAGCAGGTCGTCCAGCAGCTCGCCCCGCACGCGCTGTTCGGCCTCGGCGGCGGAGCGGCGGGCGAGCAGCAGGAGGGAGGTGACCATCGCGGCCCGCTCCAGGGTGAGCTGGTCGACGGGATCGAGCCCCGGGTGGCCGCGCAGGACCAGGGCGCCGAGCAACTCGTCACCGGCCGCGACGGCGGCGATCCAGTCGTCCTCGTGCCGCACGGCGTGACCCTCGGCGCGGGACGACTCCAGGGCGCGCGCCGGTGCCGCGCCGGCCTCGGTGAACTCCACGGTGCCGTCCAGCACCTGGGAGACGGCTGCCGCCACGTCGTGGACGCCGCCGCCGCGCAGGACGAGTTCGGCGAGCCGGTCGTGGACGTCGGAGGCGCGCTCGATGACGCCGCTGCGGTCCCGGATGATCTCGTTGGCCCGCTCCAGGTCCGCGAGGGCGGACCGGGTCTCGGCGAGCAGGTTCGCGGTGTCGATGGCGGCAGCCGCGAGGGCTGCGAAGGAGCCGAGCAGGGCGATCTGCTCACGTTCGAAGACCCGGGCCCGGCGGTCGGCGGCGAAGAGCACGCCGATCACGTGGTGGCCGAGCATGAGGGGGACGCCGAGGATGGCGACCAGGCCCTCGTCGCGTACGCCCGCGTCGATGGAGCGGGTGTGCTGGAAGCGGGCGTCCTTGAAGTAGTCGTCGGTGACGTAGGGCCGGGCGGTCTGGGCGACGAGGCCGCCGAGCCCCTCCCCCATGCCGAGCCGGAGCTGCTGGAAGCGGGCCGCGACCGAGCCCTCGGTGACGCGCATGTAGGTGTCGCCGCGGGCCGGGTCGTTGAGACTGAGGTAGGTCACGTCGGTGCCGAGCAGCGAACGGGCGCGCTGCACGATGGCGCGCAGGACGGCGTCCAGGTCGCGCAGCCCCGCCAGGTCGTGGGCCGTCTCGAAGAGCGCGGACAGCTCCGCCTCCCGCCTGCGCCGGCCCTCGAGGTCGGAGCGCACCCGCAACGCGAGCCGCTTGGCCTCTTCCAGCGCGGCGATCCGCTCGGCCGGTCCTCCCTCGGCGCGGGCGATCAGCACCGGCTGCTCGTACGCGTCGGCGGACGCCCCCCGGGCCAGCAGCTCCAGGAACGGCGTCTCGACGGCGGCGGACGCGGGGTGCGCGGCGTCGCCGGCGGGCACCGCGGCGTCGTGGGCGGAGCGCTCGGCGGACTGCACATGATCGCGGGACATGCTCACAGGATTCCCCATCGCACGGTCGTCGCGGCAGCCCTGTGGACAACCCGGGGCCGGCCGCGCCGGCCTCCAGGCGCGCCTCGGCGGCGGCCTCGTCCGCCGTCAGCACGTAACCGGTCCGGGCGTCGGAGGTGGGGCGGGCGAAGACCACCCCCGCACACCCGGCGGTCGGTGGTCGGCAGCAGGCCGCCCGAGTCGCCGGGACGGACCGTGGAGCGCACCGAGCAGCTCTCCCGGGTGACGCTCTCGTCGTCGTAGATGTTCTGGCCGGTCGCCCGGATCCGGGGACTCGCCGGCCCGGCCGTGGTCCGCCGCCCCGGTCAGTGCGCGGTCCAGCCGCCGTCCAGGACGAGGGAGGTGCCGGTGACGAAGGACGCCCGCGGTCCGCACAGGTAGGCCACGGCGTCGGCGACCTCGTCGGGTTCGATGAGCCGCCGCACGGCGCTGTCCCGCAGCAGGACGTCGGTCAGCACCTGCTCCTCGGGGATGCCGTGCGCCCGGGCCTGGTCGGCGATCTGCCGCTCCACGAGCGGGGTGCGCACATAGGCGGGGTTCACGCAGTTGGAGGTGACGCCGTGGGCCGCGCCTTCGAGGGCGGCCGTCTTGGACAGGCCCTCCAGTCCGTGCTTGGCGGACACGTAGGCCGCCTTGAAGGGCGAGGCGCGCAGTCCGTGGACGGAGGAGATGTTGACGATGCGCCCCCATCCCTGCCGGTACATGTGGGGCAGGGCACCGCGGATGAGGCGGAAGGGGGCCTCCAGCATCACGGTGAGCACCGTGTGGAAGACGTCCGGGGGGAACTCCTCGATCGGCCGCACCAGCTGGAGCCCGGCGTTGTTGACGAGGACGTCGGTCCCGGCGGCGGCGCGTTCGGCGGCGTCCAGGTCGGTCAGGTCCAGGACGTGGGGTTCGACGCTGCCCGCGAGGTCGCCGCAGCTCTCGGCGAGGGCGTCCAGTCCGGCCGCGTCCCGGTCGACCGCTCTGACGTCGGCCCCGGCGGCGGCGAGCCGCAGCGCGCAGGCGCGTCCGATGCCACCGGCGGCGCCGGTGACGAGGGCGGTGCGGCCGTCGAGGTCGAGCGAGGAGGCGTGGGGGGCCGGGAGGACACTGGGCGAGGTCATGTCCCGACCCTAGGCAGCGCCCGCCCCCGCCCCCATGTGGGCACGCCCCATACTTCAGCTGGGACCAGTGGGGTCGAACCATGTGGGGGCGTCGGACAGTGCCTGCTTGATCCGGGTCTGCGCGAATTCCGCCACGTCGGGCAGGGCGTCCACCGCGAACCAGGCCACGTCGAGCGACTCGTCGTCGTTGACCCGGGCCCGGCCGCCCACGGCGCGGCAGCGGAACGTGATGTCCATGAACTGGCAGACGTCCCCGTTCTCGTACGTGACGGGGTTCAGCGCCTGGACGAGGACCACCCGCTCGACGACGCACTCGACGGCGGTCTCCTCCTGCACCTCGCGCACCGCGCAGGCGGCCGGCTGCTCCCCGGGGTCCGGGATGCCGCCGATCAGTGACCAGCGCCGGTTGTCGGACCGCCGGTTCAGCAGCACCCTGCCCTCCTCGTCGAAGACGACGGCGGTGACTCCGGGGAGCCACAGCAACTGGTGTCCGGCGGTGACGCGCAGGTCGAGGATGAAATCGGGAGTTGCCATGCGCCCGACCCTAACGGGCCCCTCCGACCGCTCCCGGCCACGTCACGGGGCGTGCGGCGGGCGTACGGCTACACGCCACGGGCGCGCCGCCCGCGCACGCCGGCGGTCACGGCCCAGCCGAGTCCGCCGGCCGCGACGAGCAGGAGAGCGATCTCCGGCGCCACGCCCAGCCGGGTGGCGGGCGTCTCGGAGGAGCGCAGCGGCACCTCCTGGACCAGGGAGTCCGCCACGAACATGCCGGTCCTCTGGGTGACCCGGCCGTCCGGCATGATGATCGCGCTGACGCCGCTGGTCACCGGCACGGTGACGGTCCGGCTGTGCTCCACCGCGCGGATGCGGGACATGGCGAGCTGCTGGTAGGTCATCTCGCTGCGGTCGAACGTCGCGTTGTTGCTGGGCACGGAGATCATCTGGGCTCCGTCGGCGACCTCGGACCGCACGGCCCAGTCGAAGGCGGCCTCGTAGCAGGTGACCAGCCCGACCTTGGTGCCGGCCATGGTGAACACGCCCGGTTCGGTGCCGCGGCTGAAGTCCTGGGCGACCATGGAGGTCCATTCGTCGTTGATCGCCCCGATGAGCGAGCGCAGCGGCAGGTACTCGCCGAAGGGCTGGATCTGCCGCTTGTCGTAGGTGTCCACGGGGCCCTTGTCGGGGTCCCACAGGATCTGCTCGTTCAGCAGCTCGCCGTCGCGTTCCACGACGCCGCCCACCGAGACCGGCGCGCCGATCGCCCGGACGGCCCGGTCGATGACCGCGCGGGCGTCGGGGTTGGCGAAGGGGTCGATGTCCGAGGAGTTCTCCGGCCAGAGCACGAAGTCGGGCCGGTCCACCTCGCCGGCCCTGACGGCCGCGGCCAGGCGTTCCGTCTCGCGGGCGTGGTGGTCGAGCACGGCCCGGCGCTGGGCGTTGAAGTCGAGGCCGGCGCGCGGGACGTTGCCCTGGATCACGGCGACGGTCGCGGTGCCGTCCTCGGCCTTGTCGCTGACCAGCGGCCGGGCGGCGACGGCGCCCGCCACCGGTACGGCCACGGCGAGCAGCGCCACGGCCGCCGCGCCCCGCCGCACCTGAGAGGTGCGGCGCGCGGCGACCGCCA
This sequence comes from Streptomyces sp. BK79, assembly GCF_044142145.1. Taxonomy (NCBI): domain Bacteria; kingdom Bacillati; phylum Actinomycetota; class Actinomycetes; order Kitasatosporales; family Streptomycetaceae; genus Streptomyces; species Streptomyces sp. BK79. The sequence goes on along the minus strand of NZ_JBHVOC010000035.1, from coordinate 53,642 downwards.
GGCGTACGGCCTCGTACAGACCGAATCCGCACAGGACGACCGCGAAGCCGAGCACCGGCGTGCCGCCGACCGCGGCGAGCGACAGGAACACGCCGTCCGCCTGCCCGAACGCGACCTTGCCCCAGGGGAAGCCCTCGAAGGGCACGCGCGCGCGTGCGGCCTCACCCGCGATCCACAGGGCGGCCGCCCACACCGGCCACCCCGGCAGCCTGGACACCGCCGCGGCGCTCGCGCCGACCAGCGCGACGAAGAGCGCCTCGATCGCCACGAGAGCCAGCCAGGGGCCGGGGCCGACCTCCACGCCGGTCCACACCAGCAGCGGCAGCAGGAAGCCGAGTCCGAAGAGGTAGCCGAGGCCGAGGCCCGCCTTCCAGCTCCGGCCGCGCAGGACCCAGCCCAGGACCGCGAAGGCCGGCAGGGCCAGCCACCACAGGGTGCGCGGCGGGAAGCTGACGTAGAGCAGCACTCCGGAGAGCGCGGCGGCGGCGGCCGGAAGGAGACGCTGGAGCCGCGCGGCGGCGCGGGAGACGGGCGTGGTCTGCGGCTGCGTCCGGTCCGACTCGCCGACGGAGGTTGCGGTGGCTGTCACCCCCCGGAGTGTACGGCGGGTGACCGCGCGGCCGACAGCACGGGCTCGCGGGCCCGCGCCGGGCCGGTGGAGCGGCGCTCAGTGGGCCGGGCCGGGGGCTTTCGGGCGGAGCCGGTCCTTGATGACCTGGACGGCCGCCTCCGCGTCGTCCACGGTGATGGTGAAGGTGTGGCCGTCCCACAGCCGCAGGACCACCCCCTCCCCGCGCCGTACGACGACGGCGGTGCCCTTCTCCGGCCGCCAGCGGTAGCCCCATCCTCCCCAGTGGCGGGGGGTGACGTGCGGGGCGAACTCGGCGCCGACGACATGGGAGAGCGGGATGCGGCGCCGGGGAACGCCGATGTGGCCGCAGCGCACCTCGAGGCATTCCTCGTCGACCCTCAGTGCGACGTGCACGAACGCCAGCGTGCCGAACAGGACCAGCAGTCCCGCCGCGATGCACCCGACGACCGCCATGGCCAGCGGGGCGACGCCGGACTCCCAGGCCGAGTCCACGGCCAGCGCGATGCCGAGCGCCATGCAGGCGGCGCCGATGAGCGCCAGGAACCACTGGACCCGGTTGGTGGCCCGTCCGGTCCAGACGTCCGGCTGCGGGGTGGTCTCGCCGTGGCGATGCCTCATGGAGAAGAGGTTACTCATGTTTCGCTGCGCGGGTACCTCGTCGCACAGCGTGACTGGGCCGACCGGCCGACCGGCGTCAGCGCGCGGGAGTGACCGCGCGCAGGAGCCTGCCCTCGTCGTAGGTCAGCGCGGCCTCGGGCAGCGTGCCCTCGCGTCCGCTCAGCAGCACGGTGAGGGTGCCCCCGGCCGGCGCGCCGGGGTCGGGGCGGGCGCCGATCCGGCGCAGCGCCTGGGCGGCGACCGCGCCGGCCGAGCCGTGCAGGACGAGGCGCGGGGCGCCGGGGCGCTGCACGGCGGCCCGGATGCGTTCGGCGACCAGTTCGTAATGGGTGCAGCCCAGGACGACGGTCGTCACGTCGTCGGGGGTCAGGCCGGCCGCGGCGGCGACGGCGGAGGTGATCGCGGTCTCGTCCGCGTGCTCGACGGCGTCGGCGAGCCCTGGGCAGGGCACCTCGGTCACGGTGGCGCCGCCGGCGAACTCCTCGATGAGGTTGCGCTGGTAGGGGCTGCCGGTAGTGGCGGGCGTCGCCCAGATGGCCACCGGTCCGCCGCCGGCCGAGGCGGGCTTGATCGCCGGCACGGTGCCGATCACCGGCAGGTCGGGCTCGAACCGGGCGCGCAGTGCGGGCAGCGCGTGCACGGTGGCGGTGTTGCAGCCCACGATCAGGGCGTCGGGGCGGTGCGCGGCGGCGGCCTCGGCGACGGCGAGGGCCCGCCGGGTCAGGTCCTCGGGGGTGCGCGGACCCCAGGGCATGCCGTCGGGGTCCAGGGACAGGATGAGATCGGCGTCCGGTCGCAGGCGCCGTACCGCGGCGGTGGCCGCCAGCAGACCGATTCCGGAGTCCATGAGCGCGATCTTCACCCGGCCACGATAGACGATGGGGCGCCGCCGACCGCGTCGTGGGGCAGACTGCGCACGTGAGCGCCGATGTGTGGACCACCGTCGTGACCGTCGTATCCGCCCTGTCACTCGCCGCCTGGCTGTGGCTGCTGCTCGCCCGGGGCTTCTTCTGGCGCACCGACGTCAGGCTGCCGGCCCGGGAGGACCCCGGTTCCTGGCCCTCCGTGTGCGTCGTCGTCCCGGCGCGCGACGAGGCGGCCGTCCTGCCCGCGAGCCTGCCGTCGCTGCTCGCGCAGGACTACCCGGGACGAGCGGAGGTCTTCCTGATCGACGACGGCAGTACGGACGGCACCGGCAAGCTGGCGTGCGAGCTGGCCCGGCGGCAGGGGGGCCTGCCGCTCACGGTGGCCTCGCCCGGGGAGCCCCCGGCCGGCTGGACCGGCAAGCTCTGGGCGGTGCGGCACGGGATCGAGCTGGCACGCGCGCGGGAGCCCGAGTACCTGCTGCTGACGGACGCCGACATCGCGCACGCGCCGGACGGTCTGCGCCGGCTGGTGGCGGCCGCCGGCACCGGCGGTTTCGACCTGGTCTCCCAGATGGCGCGCCTGCGGGTGGAGAGCGTGTGGGAGCGGCTCGTGGTGCCGGCCTTCGTCTACTTCTTCGCGCAGCTGTACCCGTTCCGGTGGATCGGACGGGACCGCGTCGGCGGCAGGGCGACGCGCACGGCGGCGGCCGCGGGCGGCTGCGTACTGCTGCGCACCGGGGCCGCCGGGCGGGCGCGGATCCCGGAGGCGATCCGGCACGCCGTCATCGACGACGTGGCCCTCGCCCGCGCGGTCAAGGGGGCCGGCGGCCGGATCTGGCTGGGCCTGGCCGACGGGGTGGACAGCGTGCGCCCCTATCCCCGGTTGCGCGATCTGTGGCGGATGGTCTCGCGCAGCGCCTACGCGCAACTGCGGCACAACCCCCTGGTGCTCGCCGGGACGGTCGGCGGTCTGGCGCTGGTGTACCTGGTCCCGCCGGCGGCGGTGGTCCTGGGCGCGGTGGCCGGGGACGCGGTGACGACCGGTCTCGGCGCCGCCGCGTGGCTGGTGATGGCGGGGACGTACGCGCCGATGCTGCGCTACTACCGGCAGCCGCTGTGGCTCGCTCCGCTGCTGCCGGGCACCGCGTTCCTGTATCTGCTGATGACGGTGGACTCGGCGGTGCTGCACTACCGGGGGCGCGGTGCGGCCTGGAAGGGCCGCACCTACGCACGTCCGCGGGCCCTGCCCGAGGAGGGCTGAGCCCGGAGGGCTCATTTCCGGCCGGGCGTCCAGTTCATGCCCCACCCGTAGGCGTGGTCGACGGTGCGCTGCGGGCTGACACCGCGTTCCGGCACCAGGTAGCGGGCCTCGCGCTGGACGACGAGGTCACTGCCGGTGTTGGTGATCAGCGCCAGGGCGCACACCGTCGAGGGGACCGTGCACTCGTCGAGCGAGAAGTCGATCGGGGCGCCGTGCTGCGGCTGGAGGGTGACCGTGGCGTTCAGGTCGGCGAAGGAGCGCGCTCCCTCGTAGATGGTGACGAAGACGAGGACGCGCCGGAAGTACTGCTTGTGGTCGAGGTTGATCGTGAGGTTCTCGCCGCTCGCCACGGCGCCGGTGCGGTCGTCCCCGTCGAGGTGGATGAACGGCGGCCGGTCGAGGGCCCCGAAGGCGTTGCCGAGGGCCTGGACCACGCCCTTGCTGCCGTCGGTGAGTTCGAACAGGCAGCACAGGTCGAGGTCGAGGTCGTCGTGCATGGCGACCGGACGGCCGAGCTTGCGGGCCCAGCCGGAGAACTGCTTGCGCACCTGCCAGTTGAGGTTGACGCGCATGGCGCCCGAGGTGCCGCCCTGCTTGGTCAGCGAGACGGAGGGTGCCGCCTTGGTGAGCGTGACCTTCGTCAGCCGGACCGGTTCGGGCGCGGGCGGGGCCGGCGGGGCGGGGGGAGCCGGAGGGGGCGTGGTGACCGCGGGCGGGGCCGGTGCGGCCGGCTGGGCGGGCGGCGGTGCCTGCTGGGGTTCGTCGACCGAGATGCCGTAGTCGGTGGCCAGGCCCTCCAGCCCGCTGTCGTAGCCCTGGCCGACGGCACGGAACTTCCAGGCGCCCTGGCGGCGGTAGAACTCGCCGAGCACGAAGGCGGTCTCCACGGTGGCGCCCGGGTTGTCGAAGCGGGCCGCCACGGTGTTCCGGGTGGCGTCGCGGACCTCGATGTACAGGTCGGGGATCCGCCCGAACGACCCGCCGTCCGAGGAGGCGGCGAGGATCACGGTCTCGATCGCGGGTTCCACGCGCGCGAGGTCGACGAGCAGGCTGTCGGTCACCCGGCCGCCGGCCTCCCGCTTGCCCTCGTGACGGACCGCGCCGGAGGAGTGGCCCGGCTGGTTGTAGAAGACGAAGTCCGCGTCGGAACGGACCTTTCCGCCCACCAGGAGCAGGGCCGACGCGTCCGCGTCCGGTACGCCGGGGCCGGATCGCCAGCCCAGTTCGACCCGTAGCGCCGTGGTCGGCACCGGGGTGTTCGACCCTTTCGACATTGACATGTCCGCCCCCATCACGTCGTCGTCATCGAACCGGGACGCGTCCCGGCGGTTCGCCAAGTGTGCCGCGTTCAACCTATTCCCCCGCCGCCGGCCCCGCGTCGGGAGTGGCGGGAAGACGCCTGGACAACCGCCGGTAACCCGCTCGGAACTCGGCCTTTACCTCATGATCTCGGTCTCCGGCGCCCTATTTTGCCAAGTTCGCTCGCATTGGGGATCCCGAGTCACTGCGGGCGTGGAAAACAACCCTCTTATCGGTCTCCCCAACCAGCACATCGTGGGCTTAACTTATGTCTCATGACCTCCCCCCGCTCCACTTATGGCGGCGGCTACTACTCCGCCTCCTTCCCGGACACTCCGATCTACGACTCACTCGTGGCCGAGCGGGGCACCCCGCAGATCGCCCCGATCCGGGTCCCCGCCGCGTACGACGCGCCGGCCAGCCACCTGCCCGCGCTCCCGTCGGCCCTGCCCGCCCTCCCGTCGGGTCCCTCCCAGCCCTCGTACGGCGGCTACCCGCAGCAGGCGCCGCAGCCCGCTCCGCTGCAGCAGGCTCCCGCCGCGTACATCCCGCACCAGGCGACGGCGCCGCGCGGGTACCCCGGCCCGCAGCACCCGCAGCAGCCCCGCCCGGCCGCGCCCGGTCCCGCGGGGTACGAGGCGATGCGCCCCGCGGCGCCCCGGCCCGCCCCGGCGCCGTACCAGGATCCGTACAACCAGCAGCAGTACCGCGGCTACTGAGCCGTCCCCGGGCTTGTCGGCGCCACCTGGCACGATGACCCCATGGGGAACGCACGACTGCAGTCGATCCACGTCCATCCGGTCAAGGCGTTCCGGAGCCTGTCGCTCCGGGAAGCCGTCGTGGAGCCCTGGGGGCTGGCCGGAGACCGCCGCTGGATGCTGATCGACGACGGGGGAAAGGTCGTCACGCAACGCCGCCGGCCGCGGCTGGCCCTGGCCGCCGCCGAGCCCGTGCCCGGCGGCGGCCTCAGACTGTCCGCACCCGGCCGTGAGCCGCTCACGGTGCCCGTCCCGCGCGCGACGAGGACGGTGATGGCGCAGGTCTTCCGGGACAAGGTCGAGGTGCTCCCCGCCCAGGACGAGGCCGCGCACGCCTGGTGCAGCGCCTTCCTCGGCGCCGACGTGCGGCTGGTGTACCTGGACGATCCGGCCACGCGCAGGCCCGTGGACCCCGAGTACGCGCTGCCGGGCGAGACCGTCTCCTTCGCCGACGGCTTCCCGCTGCTGCTCACGACGACCGCCTCGCTGGACGCCCTCAACTCCCTGATCGCCGAGGGCGAGCACGCCTCGGAGGGTCCCCTCCCCATGAACCGCTTCCGGCCGAACGTGGTCGTCTCCGGCACCGACCCGTGGGCCGAGGACGGCTGGTCCCGCGTCACCGTCGGCGAGGTCGCCTTCCGGGTCGCCAAGCCGTGCGGGCGCTGCGCCGTGACCACCACCGACCAGGGCACCGCCGACCGGGGCAGGGAGCCGCTGCACAGCCTCGGACTGCACCGCCGCGTCGACGGCAAGCTGGTCTTCGGGCAGAACCTGGTCCCGGCCGGCCCCGGCACGATCCGGGTCGGCGACCCGGTGCGCGTCGTCGCGTGACGTGCCGTTGCCCGGCGGGGACGGTTTCCGGACAGCGGACGGGAAGCCGGGAACCCGCCTCGGGGGCGGCGCGTTGGGCTCGGTGAGACGTTCATGAGAATCCGGCCGGGGGCGCCGTCGGCGCAGGACGACGCGCTCTCCCGGCCGGCCCGTGGGGACGGCTCGACCGGGGGCGGCGAGGAGCGGGAAGGGGGCGCGGAGCGTGCGGGCGATCGGCGGACTCTGGCGCTGGCGGCACAATCCGCTGTGCCGGGCGACCGACCTGGCCGAGGCGTGGGCGGCCCTGACGGGACTGCTGCTGATCCTGTTCGCGGCACCGCTGACCGGCGTGCTGGTGGGCGGCGCGGCGCAGGACGCATTGCAACGGTCGATGCGCGAACAGCACGAGGCACGGCACCGGGTGACGGCCACCGTGGTCCGGCCCCTGGAGCGTTCGCCCCTGACCGTCGACCCGGAGGGTGCCTCCGGCGGCAGCATACGCAGCCGGGTCCTCGCCGACTGGACCGCGCCGGACGGCTCGCGGCACGAGGCCACCGTCACGGCGGGCCTCGCCACCCCCAGGACCGGCGACCGTTTCGCGATATGGACGGACGGACAGGGCCGGACGGTGGCCCGCCCGCTGGACTCCGCGACGGCGACGACGCACGCCGTGCTCGCCGGGTTCGGCGCCGCGCTGGCGACCGCGGCCCTGGTCGAGGCCGGCCGGCGGATCGTCGTATGGCGCATGGTCCGCCTGCGGTACGCCCGTTGGGACCGGGAGTGGGAGCGGGCGGGCCCGGACTGGGGCAGGACCGGCGCGGGCGGCTGACGGGCTTGTCCCTCCGGTCAACTCACCACCTGCGCGCACGCTACGGTGGACCGGCCGAACCGAATCGGCGACGACCCGCGTACGACGAGGTGGGGGCACAGCAACGCCATGGCACAGGGCACGGTCCAGGTGACGCACACCGGCACCTCGCGGTGGCGGCGCCGCACAGGTGAGTACGCATCGCTCGCCGCCGCCCTGGAGGCCGCGGCCGACGGTGACGTCCTCACCGTCGCCCCCGGGACCTACCGGGAGAACCTCGTCGTCCAGCGGGCGGTGACCCTGCGCGGACCCGAGGGCGGCCAGGGATCGGTCCGGATCGCGCCCGTCGACGGCGTCCCGCTGACCGTGCGGGCCTCGGCGGTGATCCAGGACCTGCACGTGGAGGGGCAGGACGCGGCGGCGCCCGCGGTGCTCGTCGAGGAGGGCACGGCGGAGCTGCTGGACCTGCGGGTGGTCACGCGCTCCGCGTCCGGGATAGAGGTGCGCGGCGGCGCGCGGCCGACGGTGCGGCGCTGCACCGTCGACAATCCGGCCGGTGTCGGCATCGCCGTCCTCGACGGCGGGGGCGGCGTGTTCGAGGAGTGCGAGGTCGTCTCCGCCGGGCAGGCGGGCGTCGCGGTGCGCTCCGGCGCGCACCCCCGGCTGGAGCGCTGCCGGGTCCACCACGCCGCCGGTTCGGGCCTGACGGCGACGGGCGAGGGGACCGCGCTGGAGGCCGTGGGCTGCGAGGTGTACGAGGTGCGGGGCAGCGGCGTCCAGGTGACCGCGCGGGCCACCGCGCACCTGACCGACTGCGACGTGCACCGCACCACCGCCGACGGCGTCACCCTCGACACCGACGCGGTGCTCACCCTCGCCGACTGCCGCATCCACGACATCCCGGAGAACGCGGTCGACCTGCGTTCCCGCTCGGTCCTCACCCTGACCCGCACCAGCGTGCGGCAGTTCGGGCGCAACGGTCTGTCAGTGTGGGACCCGGGCACCCGCGTGGACGCCAACCAGTGCGAGATCTTCGACAGCACCGGCGACTATCCGGCGGTCTGGGTCAGCGACGGCGCCACCGCCGTCCTCGACTCCTGCCGGGTGCACGACGTGCCGGACGCGCTGTTCGTCCTGGACCGCGGGTCCCGCGCGGACGTGGTCGACAGCGACCTGTCGCAGGTGCGCAACACGGCGGTGTCGGTCAGCGACGGCGCCACCGCGCAGCTCGACGACTGCCGCATCCGGGACGCGGCCACCGGCGCCTGGTTCCGCGACCACGGCAGCGGCGGCACCCTGAACAACTGCACCTTGGACGGCAACCGCACCGGCGTCATCGTCACCAAGGGCGCCGACCCCACCATCGAGCGCTGCACGGTCGACTCCCCCTCGGAGGCGGGCGTCTACGTGTCGGCCGGAGGGCGCGGCAGCTTCCTGAACTGCCGCGTCACCGGCAGCGCCGGCTACGGCTTCCACGTGATCGACGGCTGTCGCACGACGCTGCGCAAGTGCCGTACGGAGCGGTGCGCGCGCGGCGGGTACGAGTTCGCGGACGGCGGCGCGGACTCCGCGCACGATTCCGGGCCGCTCGTCGAGGACTGCACGAGCGACGAGAGCGTCGGCCTGACGGCGCCCGCCGCGCCCGAGCCCCTCGTGCAGACGGTGAGCGAGTCCCCCGGGCTGCTGGGCTCGATCCCCGGTCAGCGCCGCACCGAACAGGAGCCCCTGATCGCGGGTGCCGGCGCGCGGGAGCCGGCGCGGACGTCGGCGGCCGTCCTCGGTGAACTGGACGCGCTGGTCGGCCTGGACAGCGTCAAGCGCGAGGTCCGGGCGCTGACCGACATGATCGAGGTGGGCCGGCGCCGGCAGCAGGCGGGTCTGAAGGCCGCCTCGGTCAAGCGCCACCTAGTCTTCACGGGCTCCCCCGGCACCGGCAAGACGACCGTGGCCCGGCTGTACGGCGAGATCCTCGCCTCGCTCGGGGTGCTGGAGAAGGGGCACCTGGTCGAGGTCTCCCGGGTGGACCTGGTCGGCGAGCACATCGGCTCCACGGCGATCCGCACCCAGGAGGCGTTCCAGCGGGCGCACGGCGGGGTGCTGTTCATCGACGAGGCGTACGCCCTCTCCCCCGAGGACGCGGGCCGCGACTTCGGCAAGGAGGCCATCGACACGCTGGTGAAGCTGATGGAGGACCAGCGGGACTCGGTCGTGGTGATCGTCGCCGGCTACACGGCGGAGATGGAGCGCTTCCTGTCCGTCAACCCGGGTGTGGCGTCCCGCTTCTCCCGGACCATCACCTTCGGCGACTACGGACCCGGGGAGCTGCTGCGGATCGTGGAGCAGCAGGCCGACGAGCACGAGTACCGGCTGGCGCCGGGCACGGCCGAGGCGCTGACGAAGTACTTCACGGCGATCCCGAAGGGCCCGGCCTTCGGCAACGGCCGTACCGCGCGCCAGACGTTCGAGGCGATGGTGGAGCGGCACGCGAGCCGGGTCGCCCAGCTCGCCGACCCCAGCACGGACGACCTGACCCTGCTCTACGCCGAGGACCTGCCGGAACTGCCGTAGCGATCCGCCGGGGCCGTCGGGGCGGCCCGCCGGGGCCGCCGCGGCCCCGGCGGGGTGGTGACCGGCTCAGCAGTCCTCGTGCCCGCCGTCCGCCGCCGGGACGGAGTCCGGCCGGCCGGTGTGGCGCGGCGCGGGTACCTCCGGGCGCAGCCGGGCCAGCAGGCGCTGCCGTTCCTCGGCGAAGGCCGGGTCCGTCTGGTAGTCGGAGTGGCCCAGCACCGGCGCGGGCAGCGGGTGGAGTTCGGTGCGCCCGTAGGTGAGCGGGTCCTTGAGGGGTGCGCGGTCCACCGCGGGGCCCGAGTCGCCGGGCAGCCGCATCGGACCGCCGATCGGGTCGGTGCGGCGGTACAGGTTGCGCCAGCAGTCGACCTCCTCGCGCAGCGAGGCGAGCGCGGCCGGTCCGAAGTGGGCCGGGAACCAGCGGCCGTACAGGCGCTCCAGCGGGGAGCCGTAGGTGAGCAGGGCGACCCGTCTGCGGGCGGACGGCTCCAGCTGCCAGGCCGCCGAGGCGGCCAGCACGCTGCCCTGGGAGTGCCCGGAGATGACCAGCCGCCCGCCGGTGGCCCGGGTCCAGGTCGCCATCCGCCAGGTCAGGTCGGGCACCGCGCGCTCGGCGTAGCAGGGCGGTGCGAAGGGGTGGGCGGCGCGCGGCCAGAAGGTGCCGACGTCCCACAGGATGCCGATGGTGCGCCGCGCGGAGGCGTCCTTGTAGGCGCGACGGCCCCAGGTGACGAACAGTATGAAGCCGAGGCCGAGGAGCCAGGAGCCCAGTGCCTGCGCGATCTGCGCGGCGCCGTGCACGGCGGCGTACGACCCGCGTGTGGCGTCGGCGGGGGTCCGGTCGGTCGTCAGCGCGCCCACCAGGGCTCCGGCGCCCAGGAGCAGGGTGGTGGCGGAGACGATGGCCACGAGGAGGGGCGCCCGGTCGGTGAGGGTGGCCATGGCGCGGGTGAACGCGATGCGCCGGGTGCGTCCCGGGTCGCCGGCCTCGCCGGGGTGGTCGCCCCGCACGGCGTCCCGTTCGGCGCGGGCGAGTCGCCAGGTGTGCCGGGCGAGGGCGGCGCACAGCAGCAGGACGACGGCCAGCAGCGGCGGGATGACGGACGCCTGCCAGGTCAGCAGGACGGGCGGGCCGTCGATGGAGGTTCCGGTGCCGTCCAGCCAGTCCGACACGCGCTGGGCGACGCCGCCGGACATCACGCCGCCCAGCGCGCAGGCCAGCATGGCGACGGCGGGCCCGCCGAGACCGCGGATCGCGGCGCGGGGGTCGGGCAGGCCGCGGTGCAGCACGTGGGCGGCCGCCGCGAGGGCGAGGACGAGCAGGCCCTGCACGAGGGCGATGCCGCCGAAGGTCATGTCCCCCGGGAGCCGGCCGGCGGACGTCCACCCGGGGCGGGCCCAGCCGCCGTACAGGAGGGCGAGGACGAACAGCAGGAGGGCGGCGAGCGGCAGACGGCGTACGAGGTGCCGGTCGAGCTCCCGGTCGAGGCGGCGCTCGCTGCGGCCCCGGCGGCCGACCACCGCGACCACGACGACCGCCCCGGCGGCCAGCGCCCCCTCCAGGAGCAGGCCCAGCACACCGAGGAACGCGGATCCGTCCGGCCCGCGGTCGAACCGGGCCGCCGGCACACCGACCGCGGCGGCGACCGTCAGCAGCGCGGCGGCCGTGTGCGCGGCGCGCAGCCGCGCCACCAGGCGGCGCCCGTACCAGAACCCGGGCCGGCCGAGGGCCGTGCGGGCGGGGTCCTCCTCGGCGTCGGTCTCGCGGTCCATCGGCTGCTGGGACTCGTACGCCCGCCAGGTGCGCAGGGACAGGTACCACAGCAGGCCGGTGAGCGCGGCGGGGACCGCGGCCGCCAGGGCGAGCCTGCGGCCGGGTGTGCTCCACCAGCCGCCGTCCGACATCCGCGGCGACAGGAAGCCCAGCCAGGAGTGCCGCTCGGCGCACGCGTGCGTGCCCGCGCACTGCCAGGCCACGAGGTCGAGCGCGACCTCGCAGGCCGCCGCGACCAGCAGCACGGTCAGGGTGAGGCCCGCGAGCCGCACTAGCAGCCCGTACAGGCGGACCGTCCGGGTACGGCCCTGCGTCCTGGGGCGCATCCAGTGGGCGAGGTTGACCACCATGAACGGCAGGAGCAGCAGCCACAGGGCCCGGGTGCCGTTGCCGGAGGTGAGGTTGCACCAGACGTAGGCCTCGGGCACCGGCCGGCCCCGGTAGTCGCCCGGCCGGGACTCGGCGTCGGCGTCCTCGGTACGCCGGAAGACGGCCGCGATGTGGTCGCCGGTGACCCGCACGGTCCGCGGGTCGTCCAGCATCTCGGCCGGGGAGGTGCCGCCCACTCCGTGGACGAGGAGTTCCAGGGCGGTTCCCGGCCTGCCGTCCGTGCCGTCGCGCGGTCCGGGATCGTCCTGCCCGCCCGTCCCGGCCGGTCCCTGCGCCTCTTCCACCGTCCGCACTCCCCCGTGACCCGCCGTCGCCTCTGTCCGTGCGGGCACCAGGATCTCCGCTGGACGGACGTCGTGCACCCCTCGGCACGGAATCTCCCCGAACCGTGTGACGGGTGACGCCGGGACGGGGCGGAGGTGACATGTGCGCGGCGTACAGGCGGTGGCGCGGCGTGTGACGGGGCGTGCGAGGATGGGCGTCCGCGCACCGGAGCCGGGAGAACTCCTCGTCAACGTGGGTGCGCCGGGCGTGTCGGACGGTTTTGCGGCGAAAGGACCGAAGCGTACGTGAGTGAGAACCCGAACCTCCTCGCGGAGCAGCGGCGCGCCCTGATCCTCGACGAGGTACGCCGCCGGGGCGGAGTCCGGGTCAACGAGCTGACCCGCAAGCTCGGCGTGTCGGACATGACGATCCGCCGCGACCTCGACGCGCTGGCCCGCCAGGGCGTGCTGGAGAAGGTGCACGGCGGCGCGGTCCCCGTGGTCGAGGCGAGCACCCACGAGCCGGGGTTCGAGGCCAAGTCGGGCCTGGAGCCGACCGCCAAGGAGGACATCGCGCGGGCGGCGGCGGAACTGGTCGCGCCGGGCGCCGCCATCGCGCTGTCGGGCGGCACGACGACGTACGCGCTGGCGCACCGGCTGGTGGACGTGCCCGAGCTGACCGTGGTCACCAACTCGGTGCGGGTGGCGGACGTGTTCCACATGGCGCAGCGCACCTCGGGGGCGCGGCAGGGTGCGGCCACGGTGGTGCTCACGGGCGGGGTGCGCACGCCGTCCGACTCGCTGGTGGGCCCGGTGGCCGACCAGGCGATCGCGACGCTCCACTTCGACGTGCTGTTCCTCGGTGTGCACGGGATATCGGCCGAGGCCGGCCTGTCGACGCCGAATCTGGCGGAGGCGGAGACCAACCGGCGGCTGGTGCAGTCGGCGCGGCGCGTCGTGGTGGTCGCCGACCACACCAAGTGGGGTGTGGTGGGCCTGAGTTCGTTCGCGGCGCTGGAGCAGGTGGACACGCTGGTGACGGACGCCGGGCTGCCCGCGGACGCCCGGGCGGAGATCGCCGAGCACCTGGCGCTGGTCGTGGCGGGCGAGCCGGAGACGTCCGACTGACCCCGGCCGGAGAGGGCGCCGACGCTCCGGGCGCCGCTGACACCCGGTCCGCCGTTGGCTATCGTGGCGCCACCCGCCCGACCGCCCGCGTCCGCGGCTTCGCCCAAGGAGGTTGCGTCCATGGCTCGCCGTCTGCGTCCGGTGGGTCTCGGCTTCGTCGAGACGGCTCCGGTGCGCCTGGTCTTCGCGCGGGAGATCTCCGCCGCCCCGGATCCGGTCTTCCGCGCGCTCGCCGAGGACGTGCCGGGCTGGACCGCGTGGTTCTCGGCGGTGACGTCCGCCCGGTCCATCGGCGAGGGAGCGGGCCGCGAGATCCGGCTCAGGGGCGGTACGCGTTTCGTGGAGACGGTGCTGACGGCCGAGCGGCCCGAGGTGTACGCCTACCGGGTGGACGTCACCAACGCGCCCGGTGCCCGCGCCCTGGTCGAGGAGTGGCGGCTGACGCCGGCCGGCGACGGCACGCGGGTGCGGTGGACGTTCGCCGCGGACGGTACGGCGCCGTTCCGGTTCGTGCTGAACCGCGCGCGTCCGGGCCTGGGGCGGGCCTTCCGGGACGCGGTCACGTCGCTGGACCGGCGGCTGACCCGCCCGTAGCGCGCGACTCGCGGCGGGGTCGGCCGGACGCCGCCCGGACAGGTCAGCCGGGCCCCCGGGCAGGTCAGCCGGGCCCCCGGGCAGGTCAGCCGGGCCAGGTGCCGGTGTGCAGCAGGGACTCGATCGCCGCGGTGTACGGGCCGATGTCGAGGCCCTGTCCGGCGAGCCAGGCGTCCGAGTAGTACTTGTCGAGGTACCGGTCCCCCGGGTCGCACAGCAGCGTCACCACGCTGCCCCGCCGCCCCTCGGCCACCATCTCGGCGACGATCTTCAGCGCGCTCCACAGCCCGGTGCCCGTGGAGCCGCCCGCCTTGCGGCCGATGGCCCGCTCCAGGGCGCGGACGGCCGCGACGCTCGCCGCGTCCGGCACCTTCATCATGCGGTCGATCGCGCCGGGCACGAAGCTCGGCTCCATCCGCGGCCGGCCGATGCCCTCGATCCGTGAGCCGCAGTCGCAGGTGACGTCCGGATCGCCGGTGGTCCAGCCCTCGAAGAAGCAGGAGTTCTCCGGGTCGGCGACGCAGATGCGGGTGTCGTACTGCATGTAGTGCACGTAGCGGGCGAGGGTCGCCGAGGTGCCGCCGGTGCCGGCCGTGGCGACGATCCACGCCGGTTCGGGGAACCGTTCCAGCCGCAGCTGCCGGAAGATCGACTCCGCGATGTTGTTGTTGCCGCGCCAGTCCGTGGCGCGTTCGGCGTAGGTGAACTGGTCCATGTAGTGGCCGCCGGTCTCGGCCGCGAGGCGGGCGGACTCCTCGTACATCCGGCGGGAGTCGTCCACGAAGTGGCACCGTCCGCCGTGGAACTCGATCAGGCGGATCTTCTCGGCGCTGGTCGTGCGCGGCATGACGGCGATGAAGGGCACGCCGATCAGCTTCGCGAAGTACGCCTCGGAGACGGCCGTCGAGCCGCTGGACGCCTCGATCACCGGGCGGTCCGGCCGGATCCAGCCGTTGCACAGGCCGTAGAGGAAGAGCGAGCGGGCGAGGCGGTGTTTGAGGCTGCCGGTGGGGTGCGTGGACTCGTCCTTGAGGTACAGGTCGATGCCCCACCGTTCGGGGAGCGGGAAGAGGAGCAGGTGGGTGTCGGCCGAGCGGTTGGCGTCGGCCTGGACCTTGCGGACGGCCTCTTTCAGCCATGCGCGGTAGGCGGTGTCGCTGTGGTCGACGTCGAGGGTGGCGCCGGTGCGGGTGTGCTGGGGGGTGCTCACGACGGGGCTCCTTAGGCTGCGCGCCGACGGCGCGTCACGCGGCCGACACCTCGATCATAAGCACCTTCCACACGCTTCTCACCTGCATAAACACACCTTTGGGGACCCCAAAGACACCCCAGGGGACGGGAGTGCGGACCGGTGGGGGCGCATTCGCGCGAGTGCTCCGGCCGCCTTCGGAAAGGAGCGGCGCGTACTGGTGCTGGGCGCGTGGTGCGGGCAGACTGCCAGCGGGCGGGACCGGGTTCCCGCCGCGGGCGCACACTGGAGCACGACACGAGCCGGCCGGTACCGGGTTCACGGAGGAGCACGGTCCGGCGACCGACGCGCACGAGGGGGCGACGGCATGGCGGAGCCGGAGTTCAGGGCCACGGGGGTGCGGATCGGCAAGCGCCTGCGCTCACTCACCCGGGCCGGAACGGTCCGGATCAGCGGTGGCCGGGTCGAGCTGCTCACCAGCTACGGCAGCGAGATCGACAGCGCTCCGGTGCAGGCGGTGCGCGTCTCCCGGCCCTGGTACGCCCCGGAGGACCGGGCCCTGGCCGACCTCGACGGCAAGCGGTACCTGCTGACGCTCGGCGAGCGGGACCCCGCGCCGGGCGAGCCGGGGCCGCCCGCGGCGCGCCGTTTCATCGAGGCGGTGCGCAGGGCGGCCGGGCGACGCGGCTGAAATGTCCGTAACTTGCGGCACCTCACCCCTTGCGTCACGCTGGTCTCACGTCACTCTGGGTTTACCGGCGATAACGCTGCGAACCAGCCCGCCGGCCATGACAGCAGGCGGCGGTGTGCCGCGTGCGCCCTGCTGGATCCGAACTCCGTGTTCTCCGGACCTCTACGTCGGGGAGTCGCAGCCGTGATCAGTCACCCAAGCAGACACTGCACGGTGGAGCTCCAAGCCCTGCCGTCGCGGATCGGCCAGGTCCGCAGAATCGTATCTGCGCAATTGCGCTACTGGCATATGCATTCCCTGATCGACCGGGCGGCGCTCGGCGTGACGGAGTTGTTGACCAACGTCCACCTGCACGCCCGGCCCGACAAGACGTGCACCGTGGAGATGGAGCTGGACTTCGACCGGCTCACCGTCTCCGTACGCGACCACGATCCGCGCCTGCCCGTGGTGGACGACGCCGAGCCGCTCGCGACGTGCGGGCGCGGGCTGTCCATGGTGGCCGCGATGAGCGAGACCTGGGGCGCCCGGCCGGACGGCGAGTCCGGCAAGGTCGTGTGGTTCACGCTCCCGACGGCCGTCGCCGCCGCGCCGGTCACCGCGCCACCGGCCGGTACGCGCCCGCCCCGGCGTCTGGTCGAGGGGGTGCCGGCCGCGGCGTTCGCGGAGGTCGAGCACGCGGTCGACCTGGGCAGACCCCAACCCGCTCCCGCCCGGTCGGCCGTTGCCGGTTGACCGGGCGGTGACCCTTCGCCGCCGTGGGCCCGGCGGGCGGGCGGCGGGCGGCGGGGTCATGCCGCGCCGCGCCTGCCCGTGCGGCCGAACCGCTCGTCCAGCACGGTCAGCCGGCGCCAGTACTCGTCCTCGTCGATCTCGCCGGAGGCGAAGCGGTGGCCGAGCACGGTGACGGGTGAGTCGTCCTCGGTCGCGGGCGTCCGTCCGTGGCCGCGGTGTCCGTGCCGGACGGTGCGCCGCAGCAGGGTGACGCCGCCGGCGATGACCAGCGCCCACATCACCGGGAAGAGCAGGATCCACGGGCCGGGTCCGCCGTCGCCGAAGTGTGCCAGGGTCTGCATGTCGTCCAACTCCTCGGGAGCGATGCCGTCGCGGGGCGTCCTCGGTGACGTCCGCGTCCGTCACTCACGAGCGTCGTTCCGCAAGGGGGTCCGCGTCGTCGTACGGCCGACTGCCGTGTGCGTACCGCGCGGGGAGTACTCCGGCCGCGGGCCCTTACTCCCGTCTCCGGCGCCGCGGGACCGGGGTGCGACCGCCTAGGCTCGGGATCATGTTGAGACTAGGTATCCCCGTCATCGGTGTCACGGACGTGCCGCGCGCGGAGGCGTTCTGGACGGCTGCCCTGGACCTGGTGGCCTCCGACCAGTGGAAGAGCGAGACGTGGCGCACGCTGGAGTACGCCGACGGCTCCGGGCGGGCCCTCGGGCTGCTGTACAGCGAGTCACCGGCCGAGCCGCGTCCCCGTCTCCACCTGGACCTGTTCACGGACTCGGCGGCGGAACAGCGGGCGGAGGTGCGGCGGCTGATCGGGCTCGGGGCGCGGGCCGTCGACTGGGACCTCTACCCGCCCGACCCCGACTTCGTTGTGCTCGCCGACCCGGACGGGAACATTTTCTGCGTCGTCGACCTCAGCCACGCGCCGAGCGGAGGCGAAGGGCCGACGGGCTGAACCGGGCCAGGGGCCGGGGCCGGCCCACGACCCGGAGATCCGGTTCCGGCGGCCGGTTCCGGTTTCGGCGGCCGGTTCCGGGCTGTCAGGCCAGGGCGGTCAGCGGGTCGTCCAGTACCGGCTGCCAGGCCAGTTCGGCGGCGCCGACCAGGCTGTTGTGGTCCAGGGTGCACGGCAGGATCGGCAC
The DNA here is from genome assembly GCF_044142145.1 of Streptomyces sp. BK79. Classification (NCBI taxonomy): domain Bacteria; kingdom Bacillati; phylum Actinomycetota; class Actinomycetes; order Kitasatosporales; family Streptomycetaceae; genus Streptomyces; species Streptomyces sp. BK79. The sequence goes on along the minus strand of NZ_JBHVOC010000035.1, from coordinate 36,165 downwards.
GCCGCCGCTCTGGCCCCACAGACTGCGGCCGGCGACCACGGCGCGCAGCCGCTCGGGGTCGGCGTCGAGGAGCGCCTGGTGCAGCCCGCCGAGGATGATGCGGTCGGGGTTGAGGATGTTCACCAGGCCGGCGAGGCCCAGGCCGAGGCGGTCGATGAGTGTCTCGGTGGCGTCGCGCACGGCCGGGTCGGCGTACTGACCGTGGATCAGGTCCTTGGACTGCTGGAGCAGGGACACCTCGGGGCCGGGCTCGCGTCCGGCCGCCGTCAGGAAGGCCAGCGGGTCGGTCTCCACGTCCAGGCAGCCCCGGCCGCCGCAGTGGCAGGGGCCGCCCTCGGGGTTGACGGTGAGGTGGCCGACCTCCAGGGCGAGACCTGAACTGCCGCTGTGCAGGCGGCCGTCGAGGACCAGCGCGCCGCCGACGCCCCGGTGGCCGGTGGCCACGCACAGCAGGTCGCGGGCGCCGCGCCCGGCGCCGTGCCGGTGCTCGGCGAGGGCGGCGAGGTTGACGTCGTTCGCGGCGAACGCGGGGCCCGCTAGGCCGGCGGCCCGTACCTGCTCCGCGAAGATCCGCCGCACCGGCGCGCCCGCCGGCCAGGCCAGGTGGAGCGGGTTCAGGGCCAGGCCCTCCGGCTCCGCCACGGCGGACGGCACCGCCAGACCCGCGCCGACGCAGCGCCGCCCGGTCTCCCTCAGGAGTTCCGCGCCCGCCTCGACGACGGAGCCGAGCACCTTCGCCGGATCGGCGTCGACGACCTCGCAGCCGGGCGCGGTGGCGACGATCCGGCCGCCGAGACCGACCAGAGCCGCGCGGAACCCGTCGGCGTGGATCTGGGCGGCCAGGGCGACGGGCCCGTCCTCGGCGACCGCGAGGCGGTGCGAGGGGCGGCCCTGCGATCCGGCCGCCGCGCCGGGCCGGGCGTCGACCCGGATCAGCCCGAGCGCCTCCAGTTCGGCGGCGACCGCGCCGGCCGTGGCCCGGGTCACGCCCAGTTCCGCGGTCAGGACGGCGCGGGTGGGGGCGCGCCCGGTGTGCACGAGCTCCAACGCGGGTCCGAGCGCCCCCCGGCCCCGCTCCAGCCGCGTCCTCGAGGTGGTCCCTTCCCCCGCCGCCCGGGGGTCCGCCTTGCCGCTCATGGGGGTGAGTCTCCCATGATCCGCGGGGGGCGGGGCGCCGGTCCCGCGTGCGGGGCGGACGCTACGGGCCGCCGACGCGGAGCGTGATGTTCAGCCGTCCGGTGAGCCCCAACTCGGGCGGCGCGGTGCCCGCGTGCACCCGCGGCACCCCGTGGTACGCGAGCCGGGACGGCCCGCCGAAGACGAAGAGGTCGCCGCTGCGCAGCTCGACGTCCGTGTAGGGGCGGGTCCGGGTCTCGGGGTTGCCGAAGCGGAAGACACAGGTGTCTCCGAGGCTCAGGGAGACCACGGGCGCGTCGGACCGCTCGTCGGCGTCGCGGTGCATGCCCATGCGGGCGTCGGCGTCGTAGAAGTTGATCAGCGCGATGTCGTACGGCGCCTCCCCCACCGCGCCGGCGCCGAGCGTGTCGGTCACCGCCTGCCGGGCCAGCTCGCCGAGCCATGCCGGGAAGGGCTTCACGGGGGTGCCGTCGCCGTCGACGGCGGTGGGTGCGTAGCCGTACGGGTACCAGTGCCGGCCGAGGCAGACCTGCCGGGCGGTCATGGTGCCGCCGCCGGGGGTGCGCACCGTGCGCAGTCCGGCCGGCGGCCGGGCCCACTCACGGCAGGCGTGCAGCAGCTCCCGCTGCCGGGCGGGCTCCAGCCAGTCGGGCACGTGGACGGCGCCGGGCGCGGTCTCGGTACGGGGCCTGGGGAACAGCTCGGCGTCCATGCCCTCCATCCTGCCCGCACCGTGCGCCTCCCGCCCTGCGCCTCCCGCCGTGCGCCTCCCGCCGTGCGCCTCCCGCCGTGCGCCTCCCGCCGTACGCCGCCCGGCACGGGCCTGAGCTGCGGCTCGGCTAGCCTGGACGCACGATGAACGACCGCAGCGACCGTATGACGACCCCGTGGGGCGAGCACGTCCTGGCCCGCTTCCCCGAGGACCCGCGTGACCGGCTCCGCGCCTGGGACGCCTCCGACGAGTACCTGCTCGGACACCTCGCGGAGCGCGAGGCCGAGCCGTCCGGCACGGTGGTGGTCGTCGGCGACCGCTGGGGGGCGCTGGTGACGGCGCTGGCGGCGCACCGTCCGGTGCAGATCACCGACTCCCACCTCACGCGGGAGGCGACGCGCGCCAACCTGGGGCGCAACGGTGTCGAGCCGGGCTCCGTCCGCCTGCTCACCACGCAGGACCCGCCACCCGTCCGGATCGACGTGCTGCTGGTGCGGGTGCCGAAGAGCCTCGCGCTGCTGGAGGACCAGCTGCTGCGGCTGGCGCCGGCGCTGCACGAGGGCACGGTCGTCGTCGGCACGGGGATGGTGAAGGAGATCCACACCTCGACGCTCCGGCTGTTCGAGCGGATCGTCGGGCCGACCCGGACCTCGCTGGCCGAGAAGAAGGCACGGCTGATCTTCGCCGCCCCGGACCTCTCGCTGAAGCGGCCCGCCAATCCCTGGCCGCTCCGTTACCGGTTGCCCGACGACGTCGGACCGCTCTCCGGCCGGCCCGTCGTCAACCACGCCGGCGTCTTCTGCGCCGACCGGCTCGACATCGGCACCCGGTTCTTCCTCCAGCACCTGCCCGGCACTGGCGGCGCCCGGCGCGTGGTCGACCTGGGCTGCGGCAACGGCGTGGTGGGCACGGCGGTGGCGCTGGCCGACCCCGGGTCCGAGGTGCTGTTCACCGACGAGTCCTTCCAGGCCGTGGCGTCGGCGGAGGCCACCTACGAGGCGAACGGAGCGGTGGGGCAGGCGGAGTTCCGGGTCGGTGACGGGCTGGACGGCGTGCCGGACGGCAGCGTCGACCTGGTCCTCAACAACCCGCCGTTCCACTCCCACCAGGCGACCACCGACGCCACCGCGTGGCGGATGTTCACCGGGGCGCGGCGCGTGCTGCGCCCCGGCGGTGAGCTGTGGGTGGTCGGCAACCGGCATCTGGGCTACCACGTCAAGCTGCGGCGCCTGTTCGGGAACAGCGAGCTGGTGGCGGGCGACCGGAAGTTCGTGGTGCTGAAGGCCGTCAGGACGTAGTCCGGGTCACCGGGTCACCACCCGGATCAGCGTCGCCACCGTGCGCACCATGGCCTCCCGGCCCGCGGTGAGGTAGCCGCGCGAGTCGGCCGCTTCGGGGCGGGCGGCCAGGAACTGTCTGATGGCGCCGGTCATGGCGAGGTTGAGCGCGGTGCCGACGTTGACCTTGGCGATGCCGCCCGCGACCGCCGCGGCGAGTTCGTCGTCCGGGACGCCCGAGGAACCGTGCAGCACGAGCGGTACGTCGAGGGTGCCCGACAGTTCCTTGAGCAGGTCGTGGTCGAGGGCGGCGGTACGGGTGGTCATGGCGTGGCTGCTGCCGACGGCGACGGCCAGGGCGTCCACACCGGAGTCGGCGACGAAGGCACGCGCCTCGGCGGGGTGGGTGCGGGCTCCGGGGGCGTGGGCGTCGAGCGGCGGCGCGCCGTTCTTGCCGCCGACCTCCCCCAACTCGGCCTCGATCCACAGCCCCTGGGCGTGCGCCCAGTCGGCGGCGGCCCGGGTCGCCGCGAGGTTCTCGGTGTACGGCAGCCGGGAGGCGTCGTACATCACGGAGCTGAACCCGGCGTCCGGGGCCTGGCGCAGCAGGCCGTCGCTCTGGACGTGGTCGAGGTGCAGGGCGACGGGTACGGCGGCGCCCTCGGCGGCGGCGACGGCCGCGCGGGCCAGCGGCAGCAGGCGGCCGTAGCGGTACTTCACGGCGTTCTCGCTGACCTGGAGGACGACGGGCGTTCCCACGGACTCGGCGCCCGCGACGACTGCCTCGACGTGCTCCAGGGTGATGACGTTGAAGGCGGCGACGGCACGGCGCGCGGCCGCGGCGCGTCCGACCAGGTCACCGGTGGTGGCGAGGGGCACGGTCTCTCCCTTCCCGGGCGCCGGGGCGCGGGTGTCGGGGGGCGGCTGGCAAGGGTGGGTGTCAAGCGCCGGGTGCCGTCGGGGCGTCGGGGGCGAGGATCACCGAGCGGGTGAGGTGGCGGGGCCGGTCCGGGTCGAGGCCGCGGGCCGCGGCGACGGCGACGGCGAGGCGCTGGGCGCGGACCAGTTCGGCGAGCGGGTCGAGGCCGCCGGGGACCCACAGGGCGCCGGTGTCCCGGACCTGGTCGGCCAGCCCTTCGGGGGCCTCGCCGAACATCCAGGTCGCCGTGCCGGCGGTGCTGATGCTGATCGGGCCGTGTCGGTACTCCATCGCCGGGTATGCCTCGGTCCAGGACAGGGAGGCCTCGCGCATCTTCAGGCCGGCCTCGTTGGCCAGTCCGACGGTCCAGCCCGCGCCGAGGAAGGTGAACTGGGTGCACGCCACGAGCCCTTGGGGAAGGCCGGCCGCGAGCGCGGTGCGGGCGTCGGTGACGACGGCGTCGGTGTGCAGGCCGAGGTGGGCGCGGAGCAGGGTGAGGGCGGTCGTCGCGAACCGGGTCTGCACGACCGACCGTTCGTCCGCGAAGTCGAGGACCACCACGTCGTCGGCGGCGGTCATGACGGGTGTGTCCGGGTCGGCGGTGAGCGCGACCGTGCGGGTGCGGCCCTTCAACGCGGTGAGCAGGTCCAGTACTTCCGTGGTGGTGCCGGAGCGGGTCAGGGCGACGACCCGGTCGTACGCGCGGCCTCGCGGGAACTCGGAGGCGGCGAACGCGTCCGTCTCACCCTGTCCCGCGTCCTCGCGCAGCGCCGCCGCCGACTGGGCCATGAAGTACGACGTGCCGCAGCCGACGATCGCGACCCGCTCCCCCGGCGCGGGCAGCGCTGCGGTGTGCCGTGCCGCCTGGGCGGCCGCGCGTGTCCAGCACTCGGGCTGGCTGTTGAGCTCGTCCTCGACGTACGTCATGCCGCACACTCCCCGATCGCCGACCCCGGATCACCCGGGACGCACTCCGACTCTTCGTGCTTGTTCCTGCAAGATATAGCGAGCTTTCGAGCACAATCAAGCAATCTGGGAAATGGTGCGGTGCGTTAGGGTCGGCGGGAGACCGAGGAACGGAGGCGTGGATGTCGCGCGACGCCCGCTGGAAGGCGCTGCTGGAACTGCTCGTGGAGCGCGGCCGGCTGGACGTCGAGGAGGCGGCGACCGAGCTGGAGGTCTCGCCCGCGACGATCCGCCGCGACTTCGACCGGCTCGCCGAGCAGCAGATGCTGGTGCGCACGCGCGGGGGCGCGGTCGTGCACGGGGTCTCCTACGAGCTGCCGTTGCGCTACAAGACGGCTCGCCGCGCGTCGGAGAAGCAGCGCGTCGCGCAGGCGGTCGCCGCCCTGGTGGCGCCCGGCGAGGCGGTGGGTCTGACCGGGGGCACGACCACCACCGAGGTGGCGCGCGCCCTGGCCGTACGGACGGACCTGGCCGCCGGCACCCCGGCCCTGACCGTGGTGACCAACGCGCTCAACATCGCCAACGAGCTGGCCGTCCGGCCGCAGTTCAAGATCGTGGTGACCGGCGGGGTGGCCCGGGCGCAGTCGTACGAGCTGATCGGCCCGCTCGCGGACGGGGTACTGGGCCAGGTGACGCTGGACATGGCGGTCCTGGGCGTCGTCGCCTTCGACGTCGAGCACGGCGCCGCGGCCCACGACGAGGCGGAGGCCGCGATCAACCGGCTGCTGTGCGAGCGGGCGGAGCGCGTGGTCGTGGCCGCCGACTCCAGCAAGCTGGGCCGGCGGGCCTTCGCCCGGATCTGCGCGGTCGAGTCGGTGGACACGCTGGTCACGGACGGTGCGGCCGACGCCGGCCTGGTCCGGCGGTTCGAGGAGGCCGGGGTCCGGGTCGTGACGGCCTGAGCCGGTCCGACGACCGTCGCGGGACGGCCGCCGGCCCGTCGGCGCCCATGGGCGGCGGCGTCAGTGGCCGTGGCCGTCGGTGTGCTCCGTCGGGTCGGCCGGGGCGGTGTCCCGTGCCCCGGGCTCCGATCCGGCCCGCACGGTGAACGCCGCGGTGTGGACCTTGCCCTGGTGCTTGAAGTCCAGGAAGAGACGGTAGGCGCCGGCGCTGGGCGCGGTGGCCGTGAAGGAGATCTCGGGCCCGGGCGCGGTGGTGCCGTCGCCGGGTTCGCCGTTCGGGTGGACGTGGAGGTAGGCGAGGTCACCGGAGCGCAGGGCGACCAGGTGGCCGTAGGCGCCGAGGTAGGGCTGGAGATCGTTGACCGGCTCGCCGTCACGGGAGACCTTCAGCTTCAGCTCGCTCGCCCTGCCGGGACTCAGACCCCCGGCGAGCCGCACCTGGTAGCCGTTGACGTCCGCGGTGCTGTCGGGAGCCGGCAGGCGCGCGGGCTCGTACCGTCCGGAGGCGGCGAGGTCGGCCCCCAAGGTGAGGTTCTCCGCGCCCTTCCCGGCCGGGGTGAAGTCGGCGAACACGCGGTATCCGCCCGCGCGGGGCAGGTCGGCGGAGGTGCTCCAGGTGCCGTCGGCGGCCCGGGTGGGGTGCAGGTGGCGGTAGGTGACCAGGTCCCGTGAGGCCAGGATCAGGTGCAGCTCCTTGTCGTGCTCGCGCTGGTACGCGGTGACGGCCCTGCCGTCGCCGTCCCGCACGGTGAAGCGCAACTCGGTGCGCTGCCCGGCGGTGACGCGCGGGGTGGCGAGGTCCAGGGTGTAGCCGTCCGCGGAGACCTGCAGACCACCGGGCGGGGTGCTCTCGTGGCCTCCGTGGCCGTCGCCCTCCTCCGGTTCCGGGGCCGGCCGGGTGTGCTCTTCGTGGGGCGCGGGCGCACGCTCCGCGACGACCGGTTCCAGGCCCTTCCCGACGCCGTAGGCGGTGCCGAAGGTGGCGGCCAGCGCGGTGGCGTACGCGGTGATCCTCAGTCCGGTGTGCATGGCGGTCGTCTCCTCGGTTTCCGGGCCTCCGGCTCGCACGGTGGCCCTCTTCACGCACTTCACCATACCCCTAGGGGGTACTAAGTCAAGGCGAGGGAGAGGGTTGCTTCTCGTACCCCCCAGGGGTATACATGGACCCCGGCGCCGGAATACCCCGGCCCCGTATCCACCGACTCTTGGGGAGACAGCACATGACTACGACCGCCACCACCCCGGCCACCTCGCCCGTCAGCGCCACCTACGCCGTCGCCGGCATGAGCTGCGGCCACTGCCGGGAGACGCTCACCCGTGTGATCGGTGAGCTGGACGGTGTCACCGGCGTCGACGTCCAGGTCGGCACCGGCCGGGTCACCGTCACCGCGACCACCGAGCCGGACGACGCCGCGATCGCCGAGGTCGTCGACGAGGCCGGCTACGAGCTGACCGGCCGCGTCTGAGCGACCCGCGCCGGACCGGCCGCGTCCGGCCACCCCCCTTGCCCGCCGCCGGGTCCCGCGCCCCGGGACCCGGCCGACGACCCCGCATCAGGAGCAGCAATGACCACCACTACGACCGGCGCACCGGCCGAGGTCGAACTCGCCATCGGCGGCATGACCTGCGCCTCGTGCGCCGCCCGGATCGAGAAGAAGCTCAACCGGATGGAGGGGGTCACCGCCACCGTCAACTACGCGACGGAGAAGGCGAAGGTCAGCTACGCCGGCGACGTGTCCGTCCCGGAGCTGATCGCCACGGTCGAGGCGACCGGCTACACGGCCCGTGAGCCCGAACCGGTACGGACCGGGCCCCCGTCGCCCGGCACGCAGGTGGCCTCGGAGGCCGACGCACTGCGTCCGCTGCGGGAGCGGCTGGTCACCGCGGTGCTGCTGTCCGTTCCGGTGATCGCGATGGCGATGGTGCCGGCGTTGCAGTTCGAGTACTGGCAGTGGCTGTCGCTGACCCTCGCGGCGCCGGTGGTGACGTACGCCGCCTGGCCGTTCCACAAGGCCGCCGTCACCAACGCGCGGCACGGCGCCGCCACCATGGACACCCTGATCTCGGTCGGCACGTCGGCGGCGTTCCTCTGGTCCCTGTGGGCGCTGTTCTTCGGCACCGCGGGCACGCCCGGCATGACCCACCCCTTCGAGCTGACCATCGCCCGCACCGACGGGGCCGGGAACATCTACCTGGAGGCCGCCGCCGGGGTGACCGCCTTCATCCTGGCCGGCCGCTACTTCGAGGCCCGTTCCAAGCGCAGGGCCGGCGCCGCGCTGAGGGCGTTGCTGGAACTGGGCGCCAAGGACGTCACCGTGCTCCGGGACGGCCGCGAGGAGCGGATCCCGGTCGGGGAGCTGACGGCCGGCGACCGTTTCCTGGTCCGGCCCGGCGAGAAGTTCGCCACCGACGGCACGGTCGTCGAGGGCACCTCCGCGGTGGACGCGTCGATGCTGACCGGCGAGTCGGTGCCGGTCGAGGTCGGCGTGGGCGACCCGGTCACCGGGGCGACCGTGAACGCGGGCGGCCGGCTGGTGGTCGAGGCGACCCGGGTCGGCGCGGACACGCAGCTGGCGCGGATGGCGAGGCTGGTCGAGGACGCGCAGAACGGAAAGGCCGCCGCGCAGCGGCTCGCCGACCGCGTCTCCGGCGTCTTCGTCCCCGTCGTCATCGCTCTGGCACTGGGCACGCTGGGCTTCTGGCTCGGCAACGGCGCGGGGCTGACCGCCGCGTTCACCGCCGCCGTCGCCGTACTGATCATCGCCTGCCCGTGCGCCCTGGGCCTGGCCACCCCGACGGCGTTGATGGTCGGCACGGGGCGCGGCGCCCAGCTCGGCATCCTCATCAAGGGCCCCGAGGTCCTGGAGTCCACCCACCGCGTCGACACCGTCGTCCTGGACAAGACCGGCACGGTCACCACCGGCCGGATGACCCTGCTCGCCGTGCACACCGCCGACGGCACCGACGAGTCCGAGGTCCTGCGGCTGGCGGGCGCGCTGGAGCACGCCTCGGAGCACCCGATCGCCCAGGCGGTGGCCGCGGGCGCCGCCGAGCGGGTCGGCGCCCTCCCCGCCCCGGAGGACTTCGCCAACGTGCCCGGGCTGGGCGTCCAGGGCGTGGTCGAGGGCCACGCCGTCCTCGTGGGCCGCGTCAGGCTCCTCGCCGAGTGGGCCATGGAACTGCCGGTCGAGCTGGCGCGCGCCCTGGCCGAGGCGGAGGCCGCGGGGCGTACGGCCATCGCGGTCGCCTGGGACGGCGAGCCGAGGGCGGTCCTGGAGGTCGCCGACGCGGTCAAGGAGACCAGCGCCGAAGCCGTCTCCCGGCTGCGTGCTCTGGGGCTGACGCCGATCCTCCTCACCGGGGACAACCGGGCCGTCGCCGAGGCGGTGGCCGCGGAGGTCGGCATCGCCCCCGAGCACGTCATCGCCGAGGTCATGCCCGAGGACAAGGTCGATGTCGTCAAGCGCCTCCAGGACGAGGGCCGTTCGGTGGCGATGGTCGGCGACGGGGTCAACGATGCCGCCGCGCTCGCCCGGGCCGACCTGGGGCTGGCCATGGGTACGGGCACCGACGCCGCCATCGAGGCCGGCGACCTCACCCTGGTCCGGGGCGACCTGCGCGCCGCCGCCGACGCCATCCGGCTGGCCCGCAGGACGCTGGGCACCATCAGGTCCAACCTCTTCTGGGCCTTCGCCTACAACATCGCCGCCCTGCCGCTCGCCGCGGCCGGGCTCCTCAACCCGATGATCGCCGGAGCCGCCATGGCGTTCTCCTCCGTCTTCGTCGTCGGCAACTCCCTGCGGCTGCGGGGCTTCAAGGCGGCCGCGAGCTGACCCGCCACCGCACCGCCGGAGGTACGAGCGAGCCGCCGGCCGACCCGCGAGGGCCGGCCGGCGGCTCGGCGCCACGTCTCCCCCTCCCCCGGACGGGTCCAGGGTCCCGCCGGACCGGCCCACCCCGTCCCCCGGACGGGCCCCGCCGGCGCGCCGCGCGTCCCGGGGCGGGACAGGCTGGTGCGGTGACGCGCGGTGCCGCCACGCGCGCGGGGCACCGGCCGGCCCGCGCACGCCAACGGCGCCCCGCGCGCCACCCCGGCCCCACACCCTCATGCCCCACGCCCCACGCCCCCGCCGAGCAGGAGCCCATGACCGAACCGACCCACGCCGACGGGGACACCGGCGGCCCGTTCGCCCCCGGTCCCGGCCGGGCACGTGCGCGCGGGCGGGCCCTGACCGCCGTACTCGGTGAGCTGCGCGCCGTGGACGGCGCGCTCTACGCGGCGGTGGCCGCCACGTCCACGCCGGCCCTCGACCGGGCGCTGCGCCGGCTGTCCCACGCCGCCGACCACTCGAAGGTGTCGCTCGGGATCGCCGCCGCGCTCGCGGTGAGCGGTGCGCGGCCCCGGCGGGCGGCCCTCGTCGGCATGGGGGCGGTCGCCGTGGCCTCGGCCTCCTCGAACCTGCTGGGCAAGCGGCTGGTGCGCAGGGCGCGGCCGGACCGGGAGGCGGCACGGGTGACGGTGGACCGGTACGTGCCCATGCCCGCGTCGGCGTCCTTCCCCTCCGGGCACACGGCCTCGGCGGTCGCGTTCGCCACGGCGGTCGGCGTGGTGCTGCCCGCGGCGGCCGTACCGCTCGGCGTGCTGGCGAGCGCCGTCGGCTACGCGCGGGTCCACGTCGGCGTGCACTATCCCGGCGACGTGGCCGCGGGCGCCGTTCTGGGCATCGCCAGTGCCGCCGCCGCGCTCGCGGTGAGCGGTGCGCGGCCGCTGCGGTACCCGGCCTGAGGCCGGTCCGCTCGGCGGCGCCGGTGACGTGCGCCGCTCCCGTGCGACGGGTACGCGCGCCGTGGGTGGCACGGCGCGCGTCCGGGTCCGGCTCCGCTCCCGCGTGGAGCGGGGTACGTCAGCCGAGGGCCCGCACGGCCTGGTAGTACGTCCACGCGGTGCTGTTGCACGCGGTCTTGGTGGCGCCGCCGTAGCCGGCGCAGACCCGCTTGAGGTCCTCGTAGAAGGCGCTGTCGAGACGGGACTTGTTGGCGCTGAACGTGCCCGCGTTCTTGTAGTTGCGGTAGCCGAAGTCGTGCCGCGCGCAGGAGTTGCTGAAGGGGAAGCCGAACGGGTTGTCCGGCGAGGAGGAGCAGTAGTCGGTGGTCCAGTCGAACCCGTAGGCGGCCCAGGCGGACTGGTTCGCCCGGGCGGCGGCCCAGGCGTTGTAGCTCGACGCGCTGGTCTGGGTCCAGCCGGCGAGGACCTGCGCCTTGTCGGCGGGAGCGGCTTCGGCCGTCGCGGCGGTGGCGAAGACGGTGGTCACGGCCATGGCCGAGGCGGCGAGTCCGGTGGCGAGTCTGCGGTGCATTCCACACCTCCATGAGGCTGCGACCCGCCCGTCGGGCCGCAGGTTCATGCCAAGATGATGCGCAGTTTCCTCACCTCTTCACACATCCGGTGCCCTAATGCTCCATTAACTCTCCAGCGCATCAGGAGATCAGGGCGTGAACGTCCGCCGCCCCGCCCCTCGTTCGCCCAACTCCCCTGCTGGACAAGGCCGGTGGCCGGCGGGCCATTACGGCGGCGTCGTGCCCGGCAGCGCGTACTCGTCCCGGCGGCCGCACATGCCGTAGCCGCCGCGCCGGACGGGGGCCGTCTCGTACGCGGTGGCGCCGGCGAGGTAGGCGGGGTCGCCGTCGGTGAGCGCGTCGAGGTGGGCGCCGGTGCGCTCGGCGGTGGCCAGAGCGCCGGCCCGCCACAGCTCGCGCCAGCCGGGCACCCGGTCCCGCACCAGGCGGGCGGCGGCCCGCTGGAACTCCCGGTAGGGACCGGCGTCCCCGGCGACGAGCGCCTCGCGCAGGGCCAGGTAGCCCGTGACGGCGAGGTCCCTGCGGCGCCTCGCCGCCGCCCGCGTCTTCGGACCGGTGCCGGGCGGCAGGGCGGCCGCGGCGGCGTACGCCTCCGGGTCGGCCAGTACCTCGGGCGGGAACGTGAACACGGCGTCCCCGGCCTCCGGCAGACCGCTGTTCTGCATCAGCACCGTGACGCGCAGGTCGCCGCCCTGCACCATGCGGTGCACGGTGCCCGGCGTGAACCAGGCGAGCGTCCCGGGCGCGAGCGGGATGTCCCGGTAGCCGTCAGGACTCAGCGTCTGCACCGCGCCGCGCCCGCCGGTGACGACGTACGCCTCGGTGCACACCAGGTGGAGGTGGGGGCTGCCGCCGCACACGCCGTCGGCGGCCTCCCAGTCGTAGGCGCTCAGGTGGGACAGGCCGACGGCGCCGGGCAGCGGGTGCGGGAGGGCGGGGGGTTCGGCGCCGCTCACCACGGCAGCCCTTCCAGGTGGGCCCCGACCCGGTCGCGGTCCCAGGCGCCGTCGGCGACCACGACGCGGTAGCGGTAGGCGAAGGACTCGCCGGGCGGCAGCGCGAACTCCTCGAAGAAGGCCCACGAGAACGCCACGGTCGGGATCGGCTCGGCCCGCACGAACCAGTGCGAGGGGTGGACGGCGGCCGTCCCGTCCAGGTTCTCGGGCGCGTGCGCGAAGACGAGCGTGGAGTGGGCGTCGGCCTCGTCGTGCTCGGCGGTGAAGGCGAGCCACGGGCCCTGGGTGCCCATCAGTCCGGCGGCGTCCGCTTCGGTGTCCGGGGCGAAGACGGTGCCGCCGGTGAAGTCGCGGGGGCCGCGCCACTGGAGTCCCGTGTACCCGGCCATGTGGCGTCCGGCGGTGGTCGGGGAACCGAACGCCAGGGGTTCGGCACGGGTGTTGGTGAGGCGGATCGACCAGTCCAGGACCCAGGCGCCGGCCGCCTCGTCGACCGAGTGGACGCTCAGGCCGCGCTCCTCGCGGGCCCACTCGGCGCCGGCGTTCTCGATCCAGGTGAGGTACTCGGTGAACGCGAACCGGTCGTCGTCCACCGTGAACCGTGCGAATCCGTCGTGCCGCATCGAGCCGACGCGCTCGGGCAGGGGCAGGTAACCCTCGCCGTGGACGTAGCTGTTGCCGCCCCAGAAGTTCTGGCCGGAGAGGTGGCTGGCCGTCATCTGGAGGCCCTTGTGCCAGCGGTGGTCGCTGGGACGGTAACCGGTCACCGTGCGCCCGGCGAGGGTGCGCACCGGGTGGGCGTAGGGCTTGCGGGACTCGAACGCCTCGGGGTCGGGGCGGTAGACGTAGCGGAGGAGTTCGGTGCCGTTCGCCGCGCTGACCGCGACGTGGTCGCCGTGGGTGTGACTGACGGTCAGGGTGCCCGGCTCGCTCGACGCGCTCGACGCGATGGGGGTGCTCGGGACGCTGGGGGTGTTCACGCGCGCTCCTCGGGGGCCCAGTCGGGGTGGTCGCCGTGCATGGCCGCGTGGAAGGGGTCGCCGGGCGCGATCTCGCCCGCGAGAACGGGGCGCCCGGTGAACGCCGCCTTGTACAGGGCGGCGGCGAACTCCAGCGTGTCGCGGGCCTGAAGGCCGCTGCCGGGCGGCCGCACGCCCGCGTCCCAGGCGTCCAGCACCGCGCCGAGCTGCGCGGTGTGCGAGCTGGGCACGTCCGCGGCCGGAGCGCGCCAGGCGGCGGCCCGTTCGGGGGCGACGTGCCGGGCCGGGGTGTAGGTCCAGTCGTCGTTGCGGTGGCCGTACAGGTGGGTCAGCTCCACGGTCGCGTCGGCGCAGTCCACGCGGACGCGGCTCACCTCGTCCGGGGAGAGCACGCTGTTGACGACGGTGGCGAGGGCGCCGCTGTCGAACCGCACCAGGGCGGTCGAGACGTCCTCGCTCTCGGTGTCGTGCACCAGCCGCGCCGCCATCGCCCGCACCTCCGCCCAGGGGCCGAGCAGGTGCAGCAGCAGGTCGTACTGGTGGATGCCGTGCCCCATGGTCGGACCGCCGCCCTCCGTGTCCCAGCGTCCGCGCCAGGGCACCGCGTAGTAGGCGGCGTCGCGGTGCCAGGTGGTCTGGCAGTGGGCGACCAGCGGGGCGCCCAGCTCACCGCCCGCGATCAGGTCACGGGCGTGCGCGGCGCCGGAGCCGTACCGGTGCTGGAAGACCACGGACGCGTACCCGCCGGACGCCTCCTCGGCGGCGGCGATGTCGTCGTACTCGGCCAGGGAGAGGCACAGGGGCTTCTCGCACAGCACCCAGGCGCCGGCCTTGAGCGCGGCGACCGTCTGCTCCCGGTGCAGGGACGGCGGTGTGCCGATGAGGACGAGGTCGGGGCGCACCGCGTCGAGCATGGCGCCCGTCGACGTGTACCCGGCGACGTCCTGGCCCGCCACCGCGCGGAAGGCGTCGAGGCGGGCCCGGTCCACGTCCACGGCGGCCACCAGTTCCGTCCGGTCGGCGTGGGCTCGCAGGGCGGGCAGGTGGCCGCCGGTGACGATGGCACCGGTACCGACCACGGCGACCCGGCGACGGGCGGGACCTGGGGACATGCGGTCTCCTCCTCGGACACGGACACGGACACGGACGCGGACGCACGACAGGCGCGTACGCACCTAGAAAGCGCTTTCACTCCAGGTGACCTTAGGCGGCGGGGGAAGGCCTGGACAACCCCCCAGCGTTTGCGGGCCCGGCAGGCGACTGGTCGACTGTCGCGGGGGGCCGGAGCCGGCCGCACCGGGCCGGCGCCGTCTTCAGTCCCTGCCCGAAGGAGTTCAGGCGTGAGCAAGCTGAGCAGGCTGAGCAAGCCGAAGTCGTCGTCCGTGGAGCACCGTTCCGACGGCAGCCAGCCCTGGCTGCACCAGAAGGGCCGGACCATCCAGGAGTTCGGTACCGTCAAGCAGTTCCCCGTGGCGCTGACGATGGAGACCCGGCTGTACTCCTGTCAGCGGCTCAACAAGGTCCTGGCGGACACCCGGATCCTGCACGACCTGTACAAGAAGTACCACTGGCTCATGCGCGGGGCGACGTTCTACCAGCTGCACCTCCTGCTCGACAAGCACGCGGGCGAGCAGCTGGAGCTGATCGACACCGTCGCCGAGCGCGTGCAGACGCTCGGCGGCGTCGCGATCGGCGACCCCCGGCACGTCGCCGAGATCACCACCGTGCCGCGTCCGCCGGACGGGGTCGAGGAGGTGCCGGCGATGCTGTCGCGGCTCCTGGAGGCGCACGAGCTGATCCTGACCGACTGCCACGACGCCGCGGCCCGCACCCAGGAACTCGGCGACGACGGCACCAACGACATCCTCGTCTCCGACGTCTTGCGCACCAACGAACTCCAGGCGTGGTTCGTGGCGGAGCACCTGGTGGACACGCCGCTGGTGCACGCCTGACCCTTCCGCCGGTGCACGCCTGGCCCGTCCCGCCGGTGCAGGCCTGGCCCGTCCCGCCGGTGCACGCCCGGCCTTCTCCTCGGCCGCCGCCGCGCCCGGGCCCTGGGGCCGCGCCTTCCGTCACGCTCCGTGCACCCCCGTGCGAGGGCGCTCTTGATGCCCTTCGCGCCGGGCTGTGAAAGCGTCCGGACATGGCCCACATGTCCGAGGGAGCCCCCGCCCAGCCTCCGACGCGCGGCGGGCGGTGGGCCGCGTTCCGGCAGTCCCCCTTCTGGCCGGCCACCGTGCTGGTGCTCATCCTCGCGGCGGCCGCGGGGCTCTTCGCGGGGTCCTACACCTACTCGATGGCGGACCCGACGCCGCACTCGATCCCCACGGCGGTGGTCGGCTCGTACGAGGAGCGTCGCGGGCGGGCCTTCCTGGACGGCCTGGAGCAGGCGCTGAACGCCTCGGTGAAGGTGCGTCCCTACGAGAGCACCGCCGAGGCCCGCCAGGCGATCCAGGACCAGGAGGTCTTCGCGATCTTCGAGTTGCGCGGTGGCGGACGGACCGCCGTGCTCGACCTGTCCAGCGCGTCGGGCGCCTCGGTCGCCGAAGTGCTCGCCGACGCGGCCCCCGCCGTGGGGGAGAAGACCGGCGTAGAGGTCACCGTCCGGGACATCAACCCGTTGCAGGAGGGCGACCCCCGCGGCCTGGCGATCTTCTACATCTCGCTGGCCGCCGTGATCATCGGCTTCGTGGGGGCGATCCAGCTGAGCGTGCACGCGCGTGCCCTCACCCCGTTCGAGCGCATCCTCTTCACGGTGGCCTACTCGCTGCTCGGCGGGTTCGCCATCGCCGCGACGGTGGACTGGCTGCTGAACGCCCTCGACCTGCCGTTCGTCGAGTCGTGGCTGATCCTGGCGCTCACCCTGTTCGCGTCCGGCATGGTCTTCACCATGTTCAACACCCTGTTCGGGCGCTGGGCGATGCTGCCGACCTGGGGACTGATGGTGCTCCTAGGCAACCCCTCGTCCGGCGGCGCGGTGTCCTGGCCGCTGCTGCCGTCCCCGCTCGGGGCGATCGGGCAGTGGCTGCCGCCCGGCGCCTCGGTCAACGCGCAGCACACGGCGGTGTACTTCCAGGGCCACCAGCACGCGTTCCCGTTCCTGGTGCTGGGCGGGTGGGCCCTGCTGTCCTGCGCCGTCTTCTGGATCTGGCGGCACCGTCATCCCGGTGGCCGGGAGAAGGAGCAGCCCGGGCCCGCGCCGGACGCCGCCGCGTCCTGAGGCTGCCGCCGAGGGCCCCTTCGCCCCTGTCGTCGCCCCCGCAAGGGCTGCGATCATGTGGCCGGAGGCGCGGGTGCGACCCGGAGGGGGTGGTCCGGCGGCACCGCTCACCTGCCGCCCGCCGAAGGGGCGCGTCGCCCGGCGCGTCGCCCGCGTCCGTCCCTCGTCCCGTCCGGCCCTCACGTCCCTGGAGTTGACCCATGGCCCTTGACGTCGCCGCGATCCGCGCGCACGTGCCCGCCCTGAAGTCCGGAACCGCGCGGTTCGACGCGCCGGGCGGCACGCAGACCCCGCAGCCGGTGATCGACGCGATCGCGGCCGCGCTGACCGTCCCGCTCGCCAACCGCGGACGGAACACCGAGGGCGAGCGCAACGCGGACCGGATCGTCGTGGAGGCCCGGTCCGCCCTGGCCGACCTCCTCGGCACCGCACCGGGGACGGTGGTCTTCGGGCGCAGCGCCACCCAGCTCGTCTACGACCTGTCCCGGACGCTGGCGAAGGGGTGGGGGCCCGGCGACGAGGTGGTGGTGACCCGGCTCGACCACGACTCCAACATCCGGCCGTGGGTGCAGGCCGCCGAGTCGGCGGGGGCGAGCGTGCGGTGGGCGGACTTCGACCCGGCCACCGGCGAGCTGCGGCCCGAGCACGTCGAGGCGGTGCTCGGCCCCCGCACCAGGCTGGTCGCGGTCACCGCCGCGTCCAACCTGATCGGGACCATCCCCGACCTGCCGGCCCTCGCCGCCCTGGCCCACGCGGCGGGTGCGCTCTTCCACGTCGACGCGGTGCACTACGCCTCGCACGCCGTGGTGGACCTGGCGGCGCTCGGCGCGGACACGCTGGTCTGCTCGCCCTACAAGTTCCTCGGGCCGCATCTGGGGGTGCTCACCGGCCGGGCGGAGCTGCTGGAGTCGCTCCACCCGGACAAGCTGCTGCCGTCCGCCGACTCCGTGCCCGAGCGGTTCGAACTGGGCACGCTGCCGTACGAGTCGCTGGCCGGGGCGCGGGCGGCGGTGGACTTCCTCGCCGGCCTGGAGCCGGACGCGCGGGGCTCGCGCCGGGAGCGGCTGGCCGCCTCCTTCGCGGCGCTGGAGGCGCACGAGGAGGCGTTGCGCGGGCGGATCGAGCGGGGACTGGCGGAACTCGGCGGGATCACCGTGTACGCGCGGGCCGCGCGGCGCACGCCGACCCTGCTGTTCACCGTGGCGGGCCTGCGCCCGGCGGACGTCTACCGGGGGCTGGCCGAGCGGGGGGTCGACGCGCCGGCCGGCTCCTTCTACGCCCTGGAGGCCTCGCGCCGGCTGGGGCTCGGCGACGAGGGCGGGGTACGGGTCGGCCTCGCGCCGTACAGCAGCGCGGAGGACGTGGACCGGCTCCTGTCCGCCCTGGAGTCGATCCCCCGCTGACACGCGGGAGGGGAGGAGGGGACGCGTCCCGGTGGGCCGTCGTGCGGACGGCGGCCCCCGGGACGGACATCCCGCTCCCGGTCTCACCCCAGGGGCACGGTGACCTCCCCCGCGCCCCGGGCGCTCGCCCCGCCCGCCACCCGCACGGTGAACGGGCGGTCGGTGCCGCTCGCGGTGACCCGCAGGGCGTCGCCCTCGCGGCGTACGCGGAACGTCGCGGCCGGGGTGCCCAGCAGGTCGGGCACGGTGACCTCGGCCGCGTAGCCGGCGTCGGCGGGCGGGTGCACGAGCAGGGTCGGCGCGTCCAGCCAGTCGCCGTCGGGGCGGCTGTCGTCGGAGGCGAGCGGCAGGACGGCGCCCTCGCGGACGTAGAGCGGCAGGCTGTCGTAGCCGTGCCGTTCGGTGCGCCATGAGGGGCCGGTGACGCGCTCGCCGGTCAGGAGGTGGGTCCAGGCGCCCTCGGGGAGGTAGACCTCGACCTCGCCGTCCTCGGTGAAGACCGGGGCGACCAGGAGGTCGGGGCCCAGCATGTACTGGCGGTCCAGGGTCCGGCAGCCCGGGTCGTGCGGGTACTCCAGGAGCATCGGCCGCATCATCGGCACGCCGGTGCGGTGGGCCTCGGCCGCGACGCCGTACAGGTAGGGCATCAGGCGGTGCTTGAGGAGGGTGAAGCGCCGGGCGACGTCGACCGCCTCCTCGCCGAACTCCCACGGCACCCGGTAGGACGAGGAGCCGTGCAGGCGGCTGTGCGAGGAGAGCAGGCCGAAGGCCAGCCAGCGCTTGAAGACCGCCGGGTCGGGCGTGCCCTCGAAGCCGCCGATGTCGTGGCTCCAGAATCCGAATCCGCTCAGGGACAGGGACAGGCCGCCCCGCAGCGACTCGGACATCGCCTCGAAGGACGACCAGCAGTCGCCGCCCCAGTGGACGGGGTACTGCTGCCCGCCGGCGGTCGCGGAGCGGGCGAAGAGCACGGCCTCGCCCTGCCCGCGCTCCTTCTCCAGCAGCTCGAAGACGGTGCGGTTGAACAGGTGGGTGTAGTAGTTGTGCATCCGCTGCGGGTCGGAGCCGTCGTGCCAGACGACGTCGGTGGGGATGCGCTCGCCGAAGTCGGTCTTGAAGCAGTCCACGCCCTGGTCGAGGAGCGGCTTGAGCTTGCCGGCGAACCAGTCGCGCGCGGCGGGGCTGGTGAAGTCCACCAGGCCCATCCCGGCCTGCCACAGGTCCCACTGCCAGACGTCGCCGTCCGGCCGGCGCACCAGGTGCCCGAGGGCGGCGGCCTCGTCGAAGAGGGGCGACTTCTGGGCGATGTACGGGTTGATCCAGGCGCTGACCCGCAGACCCTTGGCCTTGAGCCGGGCGAGCATGCCGTCCGGGTCGGGGAAGACGTCCGGGTCCCACTGGAAGTCGCACCACTGGTACTCGCGCATCCAGAAGCAGTCGAAGTGGAAGACGGACAGCGGGATGCCCCGCTCGGCCATGCCGTCGACGAACCCGGTCACCGTCTCCTCGTCGTAGGAGGTGGTGAAGGACGTGGTGAGCCACAGGCCGAAGGACCAGGCGGGCGGCAGGGCGGGGCGGCCGGTGAGGGCGGTGTAGCGGGCGAGGACGTCCTTCGGGGTGGGGCCGGCGACGACGTAGTACTCCAGCGTCTGGTCCTCGACGCTGAACTGCACCTGGCCCACGGACTCGGAGCCGACCTCGAAGGAGACCGCGCCGGGGTGGTTGACGAAGACGCCGTAGCCGCGGGAGGAGAGGTAGAACGGGATGTTCTTGTACGCCTGCTCGCTGCTGGTGCCGCCGTCGGCCTGCCACATGTCGACGACCTGGCCGTTCTTCACGAACGGGGTGAAGCGCTCGCCGAGGCCGTAGACCTGCTCGCCGACGCCGAGGGAGAGCCGGCTCAGCATGTGGTGCGCGCCGTCGCCGGTGGTGGCGAACGCGGTGCCCTTGGCGTTCGCGCGGGTCAGCTCGCGTCCGTCCGCATCGTGGAAGGCGAGGCCGAAGGGGCCCTCCCGGTCCAGGCGCAGGGTGAGCGGGCCACTGGTCAGCTCGGTGACCGTGCCGTCCTGGCGCACCGTCCCGGCGCCGTCCGCCGCGCCCGCGAGGGCGAAGTCGGGGCCCGGCCTGCGCTTGCCGGCGTGGTGGGTGACGCGGACGCCGATGACGCCCTCGGCGGGAGAGAAGCAGTCGACCGTGACGAGCGGCGCGTTGAGCGTGTCCCCCCTCCGCGTCACCTTCTTCACGGCGGCATGGGCGGTGAAGCGCTTCGATTCGGGGCGCACGTCGCGTACTTCGGTGGCGTACGAGATCTGCACGCCGTCGCGGATGAGCCAGAAGCCGTCGGTGAACTTCATGATCTTCCTCGGGTGGGACGGGAGCTGTCGGATGGGAGCACGGAGGCCGTCTCGCAGCGTTTTGATCGTACACAGAACAAATCCGCATTCCGAGGCCCCTGCATCGGGTTCAACGTTCTGAACTGGGATTATCACCCACAAGAACAGCGCCCTCACGCCGCGGAGCGGAGAGAGAGGGGCCACTTTGCTCTAGCGCGACACCCGGTCGGTGACGTATTAGTCATCACATCAAACAAAACGGTCCGGCGAGGGAGCCGGACGGTACGACAGCAAGGGCCGCACCATGTCGAAGCGCTTCAACCCGCTCGCCTTGACAGCACACCCTCCTGCCACCCAGCACCGCGGGCGCGGACGCTCACGCCGCTACGTCGCCCCGTTCACCGCCGTCTCCGTGCTGGTCGCCGGGGCGGCGCTCAGCGGCTGCGGACAGCAGCGCGACGCCGACGTGTACACGGTGCTCAACTCCTCGACCGACGAGTCGTACCACCGCTGGGACGCGGAGGCGATGGCCCGGTGCGGCGAGCGGCTGGGTGTCACCATCGAGCAGCAGAGCGTCCCGGCGGCGCAGGTGATGACCAAGGCACTGCGCATGGCGTCGTCCAAGTCGCTGCCCGACGTCGTGCAGTTCGACGCGTCCGAGATGCCCACGTTCGCCGACGCGGGCGGCCTGGTCGACCTCAGGACCCTCGGGTTGAGCACCGACGACATCCCGGAGGGCATCGTCGACTTCGGCTCGTACGAGGGGACGTACTACGGCGCGGCCCGGTCCGTGAACACGCTCGCGCTCTTCTACAACAAGGACGTGCTCGACGAGGCCGGCCTCGAGGTGCCCACCACGTGGGAGGAGTTGCGTGAGACGGCGCGGGAGCTCACCCGGGGCAAGCAGTACGGCCTGGCGCTCAGCGCGGGCGGCGCGGAGGACGGCGTCTTCCAGTTCACGCCGTTCATGTGGTCCAACGGCGGGGACGAGACGAAACTCGACACCCCGCAGGTTGCCGAGGCCCTGGACTACTGGAAGGCCCTGCTGAAGGACGGATCGCTGTCGAAGTCGACGGTCAACTGGACGCAGGCGGACGTCAACGACCAGTTCATGGCCGGCAACGCGGCGATGATGATCAACGGGCCGTGGCAGGTGGAGACGCTCAACACCCAGGAGTCGCTGCACTGGGGCATCGCGCCGATCCCCGTGCCCGAGGCCGGCGAGGACTCGGTGGGGCCGCTCGGCGGCGCGGTGCTGACCGTGCCGAACACCGGTGACGAGGCGCGGGAGAAGACGGCCGGGAAGATCGTCGCCTGTCTGTCCAGCGAGAAGGAGCAGCTGACGTACGCCCTCAACAGCTGGATGGTGCCGGCCAACGAGAAGGCCGCCGCCGTCTGGCGCGAGCGGGTGCCGGAGCTGGACTCCCTCGCCGACCAGGTCGCCGTCGCGCGGTCCCGGACCGCCCAGCTCGGCGCCGGCTGGTCGAGCGTGTCGCTCGCCCTGCAGAGCGCCTTCCAGTCGGCCCTGACCGGCCAGTCCAGTGAGACCGCCCTGAAGCGCGCCCAGCAGCGGGCCACGAGCGGGAACTGAGGTACGCCGCCCATGACCACGTCCACCGTCACCGCACAGACGCCCTCGAAGGCGTCCACGACGGCCACCGCGCCCGACCCTAACCGGCTCAGGCGCCGGCGCCGGCTCGCCCAGTGGGGGTTCGTCGCTCCCGCCGTCGTCTTCATGGTGCTCTTCTTCGGCTACCCGCTCGTGCGCAACGTCGTGATGAGCTTCCAGCACTACACGCCGAAGACCTTCTTCACCGGCGAGGCGCCCTTCAACGGCGCCGACAACTGGTCCAACGTGTTCCAGGACGCCCTGTTCGGCAAGGCGCTGTGGCACACCCTCGTCTTCACCGTGGGCTCGCTGCTCGGGCAGTTCTGCATCGGCATGGCGCTCGCGGTGTTCTTCAGCCGCCGGTTCCCGCTCAACGGCGTGCTGCGCTCGCTGATCCTGCTGCCCTGGCTGGTGCCCATGGTGGTGTCCGGCATCGTGTGGCGGCGCATCCTCGACCAGGACACGGGCGTCCTGAACTCGTTCCTGGACACGCTGGGCCTCGGCGGGAACACGCCCTGGCTGACCAGTCCGGGTATGGCCCTGCTGTCGGTGATCCTGGTCAACATCTGGATCGGCATCCCGTTCAACATGGTGATCCTGTACGGCGGTCTCCAGGAGATCCCGAAGGAACTGCACGAAGCTGCCGCGCTGGACGGCGCGTCGGCGTGGCGTATCTTCCGCTCGGTCACCCTGCCGGTGCTCAAGCCCGTCATCACGGTCGTCCTCGTGCTCGGCTTCATGTCGACGGTCAAGATCCTCGACCTGATCCTCGCCCTCACCGACGGCGGCCCGGCCGACGCCACCCAGACGCTGGGCACGCTCACCTACCAGAACTCCTTCGTCCAGCTGGACTTCGGCGCGGGCGCCGTCGTCGGCAACGTACTCATCCTGATCTCCGCCGTGTTCGCGGTGTTCTACCTGCGGGCCAACCGCACCGAGGGGAAGTGACCGACGATGGCAACTCAGACGCCCACCGCGTCCCGGCGCCGCTGGGGCTCCACCGTCGCCGGTGTGCTCGTCCTCGCCGTGATGCTGTTCCCGCTGTACTGGATGCTCAACACCGCGCTCCAGCCCGAGGCGGGGCTGCTCCAGGTCGACCCGGTGCCGGGCAGCCTGGACCTGTCCGGCTTCTCCAAGGCGATCAGCGACCAGGGCGGGCACCTGCTGACCTCGCTGGCCGTCTCGCTCGGCGCGGTCGCCATCTGCCTGCTGATCTCGGCACCGGCGGCGTACGGCCTCGCGCGGTTCGGGCTGCGCGGCTCGCGCACGATCGTCTTCGGCACGCTGATCACGCAGATGGTGCCGGGCATCGTCATCGCCAACGCGCTCTACAACTCGTACGTCGACCTGGGCCTGGTCAACTCCTACTTCGGCCTGATGCTGGCGGACGCCTCGCTGGGCATCCCGTTCTCCATCGTGCTGATGCGGTCCTTCATGGTGTCGATCCCGGGCGAGGTGATCGAGGCCGCGCAGATCGACGGCGCCGGGCCGGTGCGGACGTTCCTGCGGGTGGTGCTGCCGATGAGCCGCAACTCGCTGATCACGTCCGGACTGTTCGCGTTCCTGTTCTCGTGGAGCGACTTCATGTTCGCGCTGACCCTGAACACCACCGACGAGGTCAAGCCCGTCACCCTGGGCATCTACCAGTACATCGGCGCGCACGTCGGCGACTGGGGCTCGGTGATGGCCGCCTCCGTGCTCTCCGCGGTGCCGGCGGCGATCCTGCTCGTCCTGGCCCAGAAGTACATCGCCGCCGGGATCACCGGCGGTTCCGTCAAGTGAACGCCCCCGCACAGGAGATGAGCAGCACAGCATGAGCGAGTACCCCGGCTTCCCGCCCGGCTTCGTCTTCGGTGCCGCGACCGCCTCGTACCAGATCGAGGGCGCGGCACGGGAGGACGGCCGCGGTCCGTCGATCTGGGACACCTACAGCCACACCCCCGGCCTGGTCGCGGGCGGCGACACCGGTGACGTGGCCTGCGACCACTACCACCGCTACCGGGAGGACGTGGCGCTGCTGCGCGACCTGGGCGTGGACTCCTACCGCTTCTCGATCGCCTGGCCGCGCATCGTGCCGGACGGCTCGGGCGCGGTGAACCGGAAAGGCCTGGACTTCTACTCCCGCCTGGTCGACGAGCTGCTCGGCGCCGGCATCGAGCCGGCCGCCACCCTCTACCACTGGGACCTGCCGCAGGCCCTCGAGGACCGGGGCGGCTGGCGGGTGCGTGCGACGGCGGAGCGGTTCGCCGAGTACACGGCCGTGGTCGCCGAACACCTCGGCGACCGGGTGCCGCGCTGGATCACCCTCAACGAGCCGTGGTGCAGCGCCTTCCTCGGCTACTCGGTGGGCCGGCACGCGCCGGGCGCCAAGGAGGGCCGGGGCGCGCTGGCCGCCGCGCACCACCTGCTGGTCGGCCACGGGCTGGCGGTGAAAGCGCTGCGGGCGGCCGGGGTGCGGGAGGTGGGCGTCACGCTCAACCTGGACCGCAACCTGCCGGCCACCGACTCGCCCGCCGACCTCGCGGCCGCCGTCCGCGCGGACACGCAGCACAACCTGGTGTGGACCGAGCCGATCCTCGCGGGCCGCTACCCGGCCACCGAGGAGGAGACCTGGGGCGAGCTGATCACCGGCGCGGACTTCCGGCTCGACGGCGACCTGGAGCTGATCTCCCAGCCACTGGACTTCCTCGGCGTCAACTACTACCGGCCGATCGTGGTCGCCGACGCCCCGCACCGCGAGAGCGACCTCGCGCTGCGGGTGGCGACGGACAACCGCTACGAGGAGGTACGGCTGCCCGGCGTCCGCGAGACGGCGATGGGCTGGCCGGTCGTCCCGGACAGCTTCACCGAGCTGCTGGTGCGGCTGAAGAAGGAGTACGGCGACGCGCTGCCCCCGATCCACATCACGGAGAACGGCTCGGCGGAGGACGACACCCCCGCCGCCGACGGCGCGGTGCACGACGCCGACCGCGTCGCCTACCTGCGCGACCACCTCACCGCGCTGCGGGCGGCGATGGACGCGGGGGTGGACGTGCGCGGGTACTACGTGTGGTCGCTGCTGGACAACTTCGAGTGGGCCTACGGCTACGACAAGCGGTTCGGCATCGTCCGGGTCGACTACGACACGCAGGAGCGCACGCCGAAGGACAGCTACCACTGGTACCGGGAGATGATCGCCGCGAACCGCGGGTGACGGGACGCCCGGTACGGGGTCCCGCACCGGGCGGTGCGGGACCCCGCGGCCCCCTCCGCGGGGCCGTGCGGCTTAGGGCGCGGTTCCCTGGGCCGCTTCGATCGCGGGGTCTTGGGCCGCTTGAATCGCGGGGTCCTGGGCTCACGTCGCGGGGTCCTGCGGCTCAGGTCGCGGAACCCCGTGCGGTGTAGATCACGGGGCCCTGCGGCTCGGGACGCGGGGCCCAGGGCGGCCCAGGGCGGCCCAGGTAGCGGGGCCCCTTCCGCGTCGAGCGCGGCGGCGGACCCGTGCGGGCCTCACCGGCTTCGAGCGCGATACCCGGACCGGTGCGTGGCCTCTCGTGCCTCTGCGGCGGCGGACTGGTGCGTGGCCTCGCGGCGTCGGGCGCGGGGCCCCAGAACCTGGCGGCGTCGGTCGCGGGACCCTGCGGCTTCAGGTCGCCGGGCTTCCGCTCGGGCGCTGGGCGGGCCCCTTACGCATCCAGCGCGGGCCCGACCGGTGCGGCCTCGCGATGTCGGGCGCGGGCCCCAGAACCCCGCGGCATCGGGCGCGGGGCCCGTCTCAGCCCGTGTCCCGCTCGGCGTACGCCACCGGGTCGGCGAGCACCTCGCGGACGATCACGCCGGCCGCGCCCCGGGCCGCGTCGCCCAGGGAGGAGGCGGCCCGCAGCCGCTTGCCGCCCTCGCTCCACAGCCCGGACACGACGCGCAGGGCGAGTTCGCGGTCGACGGCGGGGGCCAGCCAGTCCATCAGCTCGCGGTAGACGCCGCCGAGCATCACCGCGTCGGGGTCGAAGAGGTTCACCGCGCCCGACACCACGACGCCCAGTTGCCGTCCGGCCCGCTCGATCGCCGCCAGCGCGGACGGGTCGCCCCGGCGGGCCCGGCGTTCCAGCTCGGTGACGCCCTGGACGCCCGCGTCGGCGTCGATGCCCGCGGCCCTCAGGAGCGCGGCCTGGCCGGCGTACTGCTCCAGGCAGCCGTGGGCCCCGCACCGGCACAGCGGGCCGTCCGGGTCGAGGACCATGTGCCCGATCTCCCCGGCGAAGCCGTGCGCCCCGCGCAGGAGTTCACCGCCCAGCACCAGCGCACCGCCGATGCCGATCTCACCGGTCAGGTACAGGAAGCTGCGCACACCGTCGGTGCCCGCGCCGAACCACAGCTCGGCGAGCGCGGCCGCGTTGGCCTCGTTGTCGGAGCTGACCGGCAGGGGGCGGTGGGCGGGGCGCAGGGCGAGCAGCGCCTGCGCGAACAACCCCTCGACCGCGACCCGCTGCCACCCCAGGTTGGGAGCCTGGCGCACGGTGCCACCGGTCACCAGGCCCGGCAGCGCGACATGGACGCCGGCCGGCACGAGGTCCTGCTCGGCGGCCGAGCCGACGGCGCGGGCCGCCAGCCGGGCCGCGCGCGCCAGTACCTCGGAGGGCTGGACCCCGCGGTTGTCGACGTGCTCCACGAGACGGACCCGGTCGGTGCCCGCGAGGTCGACGACGCACACCGTGACGTAGTCGATGTTGATCTCGACGCCGAGGCCCGCCGGGCCCGACCGGGAGACCTTCAGGACCCTGCCGGGCCGGCCCGCCTGACCGCTGCTGGTCTTGCCCCACTCGGAGACGAAGCCGTACTCCAGCAACTGCTCGACCAACGAGGACACCGCCGCACGCGTCAGTCCGACGTGTGTGGCGACACCGGCCCGCGTCGCCTCCCCCGCGTCGTGTACGGCCCTCAGGACCAGGCTGAGGTTGTGCCGTCTGACCGTGGCCTTGTCGGCCTTCGGCTCCAGGGGGGTGAGGTTGTTCTTCATGGTGGTGTCGAGCGTATGCGACACCCCGTTCCCGGGCCCGCACCGCTGTCACCAGCGGCGTTCCGGTCGATTCCCGGACCAGGGATACGGCGGACACACACGCCGGGGCCCTCTTGCCCCGGCCGCGCGCCGCCCCTAGCCTGACTTTGTGCCGCAAATAAACAAAGTCCGTCCGCACAACGTCGTGCCGGGCCCCCGCAACGACCTCACCCGCCTGCGTGTCGCCCTGACCGCCTTCTTCGCCCTCGACGGCTTCGTCTTCGCCGGATGGGTCGTACGGATCCCGGCCATCAAGGAGCAGACCGGGGCCTCGGCCAGCGCCCTCGGACTGGCGCTCCTCGGTGTCTCGGCGGGCGCCGTCGTCACCATGACGCTCACCGGCCGCCTGGTCCGCCGCTACGGCAGCCATCCCGTCACCGTCGCCTGCGCGGTGCTGCTCTGCCTGAGCATCGCCCTGCCGCCCCTGACCCACTCCGCGCTCGCCCTGGGCGCGGTGCTGCTGGTGTTCGGCAGCGCCTACGGCGGGATCAACGTCGCCTTCAACAGCGCCGCCGTCGACCTGGTGGCCGCGCTGCGCCGCCCGATCATGCCCAGCTTCCACGCCGCGTTCAGTCTCGGCGGCATGATCGGCGCGGGCCTCGGCGGGCTGGTCGCGGGGTCGCTGTCCCCGCTGCGGCATCTCCTCTCGCTCACCGCGATCGGCCTGGTCGTGACACTGTTCGCGGGCCGCGCCCTGCTGCGCTGCGAGCCCGCCGCGCCGCCAAAGCCCGCGCCCGAGGACGCCGCCGCCCCGCGCCGGCTCGACCGCCGCACCCGCCGCCTCGTCGTCGTGTTCGGCCTCATCGCCCTGTGCACGGCGTACGGCGAAGGCGCCATGGCCGACTGGGGCGCCCTGCACCTGGAGCAGGACCTCGACGCGTCGCCGGGCCTCGCGGCGGCGGGATACTCCTGCTTCGCGCTCGCCATGACGGTCGGCAGGCTGACGGGTACGACGCTGCTGGAGCGTCTGGGCCGGACGACCACGGTGGTGGCCGGCGGCACCACCGCCGTGCTGGGCATGCTGCTCGGCTCGCTCGCCCCGTCCGTGGGAGTGGCGCTCTTCGGCTTCGCGGTCACCGGACTGGGGCTCGCCAACATCTTCCCGGTCGCGATCGAACGGGCGGGGGCGCTGGGCGGCCCCAGCGGTGTCGCCACCGCCTCCACACTGGGCTACGGCGGCATGCTCCTCGGGCCGCCCGCGATCGGCTTCATGGCCGACTGGTTCTCCCTGCCCGCCGCGCTCACCAGCGTGGCGGCGCTCGCGGCGGTGGCGGTGCTCGTCGCGGTCGCCACCCGGCACGCGGCGGCACCGGCCGAACCGGGCCGGACCGGCTGAACCGCCTCCCCAGGAGTTCCCGTGCCCGTCCTTCAGGGTCTGCCCCGGCCCCTGCCGTGGAGTCCGCTCCATCCGGCACACTCCTCGCATGGACACCACCGCGTTCATCAAGATCCTGGACGCCGAAGGCGCGTCACTCATCGCGGCCGCCGAGGCGGCGGGCACGGGGGCCGAGGTGCCGACCTGCCCCGGCTGGCAGGTGCGGGACCTGTTGCGGCACACGGGGGCGGTGCACCGCTGGGCGACGTCGTTCGTCGCCGAGCGGCACACCGACCCCCGGCCCGGGGGCGACCTGCCCGACCTCGACGGCGGCGCGCTCCTGACCTGGTTCCGGGAGGGACACGGACGGCTCGTCGACACCCTCGCCACCGCCCCGCCCGACGTGCGCTGCTGGCACTTCCTGCCCGCGCCGTCACCGCTGGCGTTCTGGGCCCGGCGGCAGGCGCACGAGACCACCGTGCACCGGATCGACGCCGAGGCGGCCCGGGGCGGCGAACCCACCGGCATCGGCGCGGACTTCGCGGTGGACGGCATCGACGAGTTGCTGTCCGGCTTCCACGCCCGCCCCAGGAGCGCCGTCCGCACCGAGGAGCCCCGCACCCTGCGGGTCCGCGCCACGGACGTGCCGGGCGCCGTGTGGACCGTACGGCTGTCGGAGCGGCCGCCGGTGACCGAGCGGACGGACGACGGCGACGCCGACTGCGAGCTGTCCGGACCCGCCGCACGGCTCTACCCGGCGCTGTGGAACCGCGAGCCGGTCCCGGAGGTGACCGGCGACGCCTCGCTGGCCGCGCTGTGGCGCGAGAAGTCGGGCGTCGTCTGAAACTGGAACGGCCGCCCGCCCGACCAGTGTCCCGCACGTGCGGGACACTGCCCGTATGACCACAAACGGGGGACGACGCACGCAGGACGACCGGGACGCGATCACGGTCGAGATCGGATACGCGCTGTGCAGCGCGGCGTTCGCGGCGGCGGTCCTGTTCGGGGCCGTGACGGGCCCGGCGTACCTCTTCGGCCTGCCGTCCGGTGTGCGGCGCGTGCTGGTCGGCTCGGGCACGGTGCTGGCCGTCGTGGTGTTCTTCGTGCGGGTGGTGAGTGTGCTGGCGCGCTTCGGACGCGACGGTCAGCCGAGCCACCCCGGCCGCACCAACCCCGACTCGTAGGCGAGCACGACCAGTTGGGCGCGGTCCCGGACACCCAGCTTCACCATCGTCCGGCTGACGTGGGTCTTGGCGGTGAGCGGGCTGACGACCAGGCGGCGGGCGATCTCCTCGTTGGACAGGCCGATGCCGACCAGGGCCATCACCTCGCGCTCCCGCTCGGTCAGCCGGGCCAGTTCACCGGCCGCGGCGGGCTCCTTGGAGCGGGCCGCGAACTCGGCGATCAGGCGGCGCGTCACCCCCGGTGAGAGCAGCGCGTCGCCCGCGACCACCGCCCGGACGGCGCGCAGGAGTTCGTCGGGCTCGGTGTCCTTGACCAGGAAGCCGGAGGCTCCGGAGCGGATCGCCTCGAAGACGTACTCGTCGAGTTCGAAGGTGGTGAGCATGACGACCTTCACGTCCCGCAGCCCGTCGTCCCCGGTGATCCGGCGGGTCGCCGCCAGGCCGTCGAGGCGGGGCATCCGGATGTCCATCAGGACGACGTCAGGGCGCAGTTCGCGCAGCGCGCGCACCGCCTCCTCGCCGTCCGCGGCCTCCCCGGTCACCTCGATGTCCGGCTGCGCGTCCAGCAGCGCGCGAAAGCCGGCCCGCACCAGTGCCTGGTCGTCGGCGAGCACTACCCGGATCACCGGTCCTCCTCCTCGGCGCCCTCGGAATCCCGGACGTCCCTCAAGTGCTCGGCGTGCCGCACGTCGACCGGCAGGGACGCGAGGACGCGGAAGCCACCGTCGGGGCGCGGGCCCGCCTCGATGGTGCCACCCAGCGCCGCCGCCCGCTCCCGCATCCCGGCCAGCCCGTTGCCGCTGCCGCCCGCCTCGGCACCGGTGGCCGGCCCGTCGTCGTCGACGCGCAGCCGCAGGGTGCCGCCCTCGCGGCCGATGCGCACGCGCGCGTGCCGCGCCCCCGAATGCCGTACGACGTTGGTGAGGGCCTCCTGCACGATCCGGAACGCGGCGAGGTCCGTGCCGGGCGACAACCGCGGCGGCTCCCCGTCGACCTCGACGGTGAGGCCCGCGCTCGCCGCCTGCTCGACCAGCTCGGGCAGCCGGTCCAGCCCGGGGGCCGGCGCGCGCGGCGCGTCCCCGGGGGTGCGGAGGGTGCCGAGGACCTGCCGCACCTCGCCGAGCGCCTCCTTGCTCTGGGCCTTGATGGTGGTGAGCGCGGTGCGCGCCTGCTCGGGGTCGGTGTCGAGGAGGGCGAGGCCGACACCCGCCTGCACGTTGATCACGGAGATGCTGTGGGCGAGGACGTCGTGCAGCTCGCGGGCGATCCGCAGCCGCTCCTCGTCCGCGCGCCGCCGGGCCGCCTGGGCCCGTTCGGCCCGCTCCCGGGCCCACTGCTCGCGCCGGGCACGGGTCAGCTCCGACAGCGCGACGATCGCCACCACCCAGGTGGCGACCACGATCTCCGGCCCCCAGGGCGCGGCCCCGTCCCCGGACGGCGGCAGCCAGCGGTAGAGCCAGTGCGCCAGCAGGGCGTGCCCGGCCCACAGCGTCCCCATCGCCGTCCACGCGGCCGCGCGGTGACCGGCGACCAGGGCGCTGAAGCAGGCCACCGCGACCGCGAGGAACACCGGCCCGTACGGATATCCGGCGCCCAGGTAGACCAGTGTCGTGGCCGCCGTGCCGAACACCACGGGCACCGGGTACCGCTGCCGCCACAGCAGCGCCGCACCCGTCAGAAACAGCAGCACCCGCGCGAAGGGGTCGAGCGCGGCCCGCTCCCCCGCCTGGGCGTGGGCGGCGAAGGTGGAGCCGACCAGCACGAACGCCGTGATCAGTGCCGTGGAGCGCCAGGGCCACCGGGGTCGGCGCTCCTCGTCGCCGCCCCGGTCCCACCGCGCGGGCCCGTGCCGCCACCACCGCGGCGGCCCGGCCCCGCGCTCGCGCTGTCCGTCCATGACCGCCACGCTAGACGCCGCACGCCTCGGGCGGCGTCACCCGCACGCGGTGCCCACGTGTACTCCCGGGGAAGTAGGTACGCGCCGCCGGCCGGGCCGGGACCCCGCGACGAAACCGTCGCGAACCGCCCCCGTCCACGCCACCTCGCGCCGCGGAGGAGGTGTCAGGAGCCGGCCCCGTCGCCGGCGGCGCCCTCGGCACCCTGACCGCCCGCCGCGCCCTTGCCGTCCGCACCGCCCTGGGCGCCCTCGGCACCCTGGGCCCCCGCGGAGCCCACCGGGCCCTCGGACCGGCGGTCCATCGCGGCGAGGGCCCGCTGCGCCAGCGGATGGGCCCGGACCAGTTCGCCCAGCGAGGTCGAGCCCTGCGTGATGTCCTTGAACGCCTTCCAGGCCGGACGGAAACCGGTCAGGGCCGCGTGGAAGAGTCCCGGCCTGCGCTCGAAGATCGCCAGCATGCGCTTGCCGACGCTCATCTCGACGCCGAGCCCGGCCTTGATGGCGAACGCGTAGTTGAGGGCCTGCTTGCGCGCGTCCACGGCGTCGTGCGCCTCGGCGATGCGCACCGCCCACTCCCCCGCGAGCCGTCCCGAGCGCAGCGCGAAGGAGATGCCCTCGCGCGTCCACGGCTCCAGCAGCCCCGCCGCGTCGCCGCACACCAGCACCCGGCCGCGCGACAGCGGCGAGTCGTCGGCGCGGCAGCGCGTCAGATGGCCCGAGGAGATGCTCGGTTCGAAGCCGGCCAGGCCGAGCCGGCCGACGAAGTCCTCCAGGTACCGCTTGGTCGCCGCGCCCTCGCCGCGCGCCGAGATCACGCCGACCGTCAGCGTGTCGCCCTTGGGGAAGACCCAGCCGTAACTGCCGGGCATCGGGCCCCAGTCGATGAGGACCCGCCCCTTCCAGTCCTCGGCGACCGTGTCCGGCACCGGGATCTCCGCCTCCAGGCCGAGGTCGACCTGGTCGAGCTTGACCCCGACGTGCGCCCCTATCCGGCTGGCGCTGCCGTCCGCGCCGACGACGGCCCGCGCGAGCACCGTCTCGCCGCCCTGAAGGACGACGGCGACCGTGCGCCGGTCCGGCACCGCCGACCCGTGCTGCTCCACCCGGGTCACCGTCGCCCCGGTGCGCAGCTCGGCGCCCGCCTTCTGGGCGTGCTCGACGAGCTGCTGGTCGAACTCGGGCCGGTTGATGAGCCCGAACAGCATCTGCCGGGAGCGCCGGGTACGGGTGAAGCGCCCGTTGTTCGAGAAGGTCACCGCGTGCACGCGGTCCCGCAAGGGCAGTTCGAAGCCGGGTGGGAGGGTGTCGCGCGAGGGACCGATGATGCCCCCGCCGCACGTTTTGTAGCGGGGCAGGTCCGCCTTCTCCAGCACCAGGACGCGCCGTCCCGCGACCGCCGCCGCGTAGGCGGCCGAGGCCCCCGCGGGTCCCGCGCCCACCACGACGACGTCCCAGACCTGACGCGCGTCGTCCGCCGAAGAGTTCTCGCTGCTCACGATGGTCTACTGCTCCCAACAAACCGCATGCCGGACCTGACCCCCGCATCCTACGGCGGGCATCGCCGCAGGCCACTGTGGGAGGATCGGGCCCACCCGTCCCGTACGTCTCGTACTCCTCGGTACAACGTCGCACCCACAAGGAGCGTGCCCATGTCGTCGAATCCGGTCGCCGAGACCGTCGCCTCGCTCATGCCCAGGGCGAAGGAGGAGCTCACCACGCTGGTGGCCTTCAAATCGGTGGCGGACTTCGACCAGTTCCCCCGCAGCGAGAGCGTGGGCGCCGCCCAGTGGATAGCGGCCGCGCTGCGCGCCGAGGGCTTCCAGGACGTGGACCTGCTCGACACGCCGGACGGCACGCAGTCGGTGTACGGGTACCTGCCCGGGCCCGAGGGCGCCAGGACGGTGCTCCTCTACGCCCACTACGACGTGCAGCCGCCCCTGGACGAGGCCGGTTGGACCACTCCGCCGTTCGAGCTGACCGAGCGCGACGGCCGCTGGTACGGGCGCGGCGCGGCCGACTGCAAGGGCGGGGTGCTCATGCACCTGCTCGCGCTGCGCGCGCTGAAGGCGAACGGCGGCGTGCCGGTGCACGTCAAGTTCATCGCCGAGGGTTCGGAGGAGCAGGGCACGGGCGGCCTGGAGCGGTACGCCGAGGCGCACCCCGAACTGCTGGCCGCGGACACGATCGTCATCGGCGACGCGGGCAACTTCCGGGCCGGGCTGCCGACGGTCACCTCCACCCTGCGCGGCATGACCCTGGTCCGCGTGAAGGTCGACACCCTCGAGGGCAACCTGCACTCCGGCCAGTTCGGCGGCGCGGCCCCCGACGCGCTGGCCGCGCTGATCCGGGTCCTCGACTCGCTGCGCGCCGAGGACGGCTCGACGACCGTCGACGGGCTCGACGCGGACAGCGCGTGGCAGGGCCTGGCCTACGACGAGGAGCAGTTCCGCCGGGACGCCCGGGTGCTGGACGGCGTGGAGCTGATCGGCTCCGGTTCGGTGGCCGACCGGATCTGGGCGCGCCCCGCCGTCACCGTGCTCGGCATCGACTGCCCGCCGGTCGTCGGCGCCACCCCGTCGGTGCAGGCGAGCGCCCGCGCGCTGATCAGCCTCAGGGTGCCGCCGGGCGTGGACGCCGCGGAGGCCACCAAGCTGCTCCGGGCCCACCTCGAGACGCGTACGCCGTGGGGCGCCCGGGTCGGCGTCGAGCAGATCGGCCAGGGCCAGGCGTTCCGCGCCGACACCACCAGCCCGGCGTACCGGGCCATGGCGGACGCCATGGCGGTGGCCTACCCGGGCCAGGAGATGCAGTACGCCGGTCATGGCGGGTCCATCCCGCTGTGCAACGCGCTGGCCGCGCTGTACCCGCGGGCGGAGATCCTGCTGATCGGCCTGAGCGAGCCGGAGGCGCAGATCCACGCCGTGAACGAGAGCGTCTCCCCCGACGAGCTGGAGCGGCTGTCGGTCGCGGAGGCGCTGTTCCTGCGCAACTACGCGGCGAGCTGAGCCGTCCGAGCCGGCGTTCTGCCGTCGGCAGAGGGGCCTCGCCCTCGGGCGGGGCCCTGCCTACGGTCGTCGTATGGACGTCGTCGAACTCCTCCCCCGCCTGCACCTGCTGCGCTTCCCGGTCGGCCAGGCCTACCTGTGGCGCGACGGCGACGACCTGACGCTGGTCGACGCCGGGCCCGCCGGGTCCGGGGCGCGCGTCGTCGCCTCGGCGGGCGCCCTGGGCCGCGTACGGCGGGTCGTCCTCACCCACTTCCACGAGGACCACGCGGGCGGGGCCGGTGAGGTCGCCGCGCTCACCGGGGCCGAGGTGGTGGCCCACACCCTGGAGGCGCCGGTGGTGCGCGGGGAGGTGCCGGGCCCGCCCCCGGTGTTCGAGGACTGGGAACGCCCCCTGCACGCGGACGCCGTCCGGCGGCTTCCGACCGGCGGTTTCGACCGGCCGGCCCGGGTCACCGAGGTGTCCGGCGGTGACGTCCTCGACTTCGGCGGCGGCGCCCGCGTCGTCCACGCCCCCGGTCACACGGACGGGAGCATCGGACTGCATCTCCCGCACCACGGCGTGCTGTTCACCGGGGACTCGGTCGCCGCGTCGCCGGTCGACGGCACGGTGATGCTCGGCGTGTTCAACACCGACCGGGACCTGGCCGTCGCTTCCTTCGGGCGGCTGGCGGAACTCGACGCGGAGACGGCCTGCTTCGGGCACGGGGACCCGGTGACCGCCGGCGCCGGGGAGGCGCTGCGGGCGTCGGCGCGGACCTACCGCCCGTACGGCTGACGTCAGCCGACCGGCGTGCCCGCCTCCAGGTAGAACGCCGCCCCGCGTTCCCGCGCCCGCAGGGCCCAGCGGAGCCGCTCGTAGCGGACCGGCGGGAGCAGGCCGGCCGCCTCGTCCTCGGTGACGAAGCGCCAGGCCCGCAGCTCGGGGCCGGGCAGCAGCACCCGGGCGGCGTCCGCGGCGTCGAGCCGGCCGCCGTCGAAGAGCAGGCGCAGTCCGCCGTAGGCGGGGGGCACGGGGCGCTCCCAGTCGACGACCAGCAGGGCGGGTACGTCGTCGAGGTGGAGCCCGGTCTCCTCGGCGACCTCGCGCATCCCCGCGCGGGCGGGTGCCTCGCCGGGTTCGACGACGCCGCCGGGGAACTCCCAGCCGGGCTTGTAGGTGGGGTCGACGAGCAGCACGCGGTCCCGTTCGTCGAAGAGGAGGACGCCGGCGGCGACGGTCTCGGCGGTGGGTTCGGGCGTCTGCACGATGTCGCAGGCCGGCACGGAGCCGGTCCCGACCGCCTCGGCGATCCGGGCGGCGGCCTCGTGCGGCGTCAGTGCGCCGGTGTCGACCGGGTGGGCGTCCGCGGTCAGCCAGGAGGCGAGGGCGGTGCGGTACGGCTCGATGTGGTCGTACGACCACTGCCTGACGCGCGGTTCGCCGTCGGGCAGCCCCTCGGGGGTCTCACGGGCCGCTATTCGCTCGCGCAGGATCGTTTCCGCCGGGGTCAGCAGGACATGCCGGACCGCGATCCGGCGGGCGGCGAGACCACCGAAGATCTCGTCGCGGTACTCCTGGCGGAGCAGGGTCATGGGAACCACGAGGGTCCCGCCGAGTTCGGCGAGCATCGCGGCCGCCGTGTCGATGACCAGGCGCCGCCAGATCGGCAGGTCCTGGAAGTCGCCGACCTCGGCGAGGCGTTTGGGCGGCAGCAGGTGCGCGAGCGCCCCGCCGATGACCTCGGGGTCGAAGAGCGTGCTGTGCGGGATCAGTTCGATCAGTTCCCGTGCGGTGGTGGTCTTCCCCGCACCGAACGCGCCGTTGATCCAGACGACGGTCACAGGTCCCCCTCTTCCGTTGGCCCCCTGTGGCTTGCCCGCTCCACCCTGCCACGGAAACCAGGTCCAGTTGAGGGCGTACGACAGCGGCGCGGGGGCCCCCCCGGGGGGGGGGGGCGGCCCGCGGGGGGGGGGG
>NZ_JBHVOC010000034.1:0-66777 GCF_044142145.1 Streptomyces sp. BK79 | reverse complement strand
TCCGTTCGCCGGTTCCTACGTCGTCGAGAAGATGACCGACGACCTGGAGACGGAGATCGTCGCGCTCATCGACAAGACGGAGCAGCTCGGAGGGGCCGTCCGCGCCATCGAGCACGGCTTCCAGAAGGCCGAGATCGAACGCAACGCCTACCGCATCGCGCAGGAGACCGACTCCGGCGAGCGGGTCGTGGTCGGTGTCAACCGCTTCCAGCTCGACGAGGAGGAGCCGTACGAGCCGCTCCGCGTCGACCCGGCCATCGAGGCCCAGCAGGCCGAACGGCTGGCGCGGCTGCGCGCCGAGCGCGACCAGGTGGCCGTCGACACCGCCCTCACCGCCCTGAAGAAGGCCGCCGAGGGCGAGGACAACGTCCTCTACCCGATGAAGGACGCCCTGCGCGCCCGCGCCACCGTCGGCGAGGTCTGCAACGCCCTGCGGGAGATCTGGGGCACGTACGTGCCGACGGACGCCTACTGACCGAGCACCGCCCGGCAAGGTCAGGCCACCTCCGGCGCGGGCACATACCGTGCCCGCGCCCGGTGCGCCCCCACACCGGCGAGGGCGCGCCCGGCGTTCCCCCCGCTGTCCCTCCCGGCCGCCAGCTCGGCCTCCAGCACCCCCGCCAGCCGGCGCACGCCCTCGCGGATCCGGTCCGGCTCCGGGTAGCAGTACGACAGCCGCATCTGACGGCCGCCGGACCCGTCCGTGTGGAACCCGGTGCCCGAGGCGTACGCCACGTGGGCGGCCACCGCGCGCGGCAGCATCGCCTTGGTGTCCACGCCCTCCGGCACCGTCACCCACACGTAGAACCCGCCGTCCGGCGTCGTCCACGTACAGCCCGGCGGCAGGTACCGCTCCAGCGCGGACAGCATCGCGTCGCGGCGCTCGCGGTAGTTCTCCCGGAACACCTCGATCCGGCCCTGCCAGTCGTGCGTGGCCAGGTAGCGCGACACGATCGCCTGGTTCAGCGTGGGCGGGCACAGCGTCGCCGACTCCGTGGCCAGCACCAGCTTCTCCCGCACCCCGGACGGCGCCAGCACCCAGCCGACCCGCAGCCCGGAGGCGAACGTCTTCGAGAAAGAGCCCAGGTACACCACGTTGTCCGGGTCCAGCGAGCGCAGCGCCGGGTAGGTCTGCCCGTCGAAGCCGAGCAGGCCGTACGGGTTGTCCTCGACCACCAGCACGTCGTACGCGCGGCAGATCTCCAGGATCTCCGCCCGCCGTCCGACCGCCAGCGTCACGCCGGCCGGGTTGTGGAAGTTCGGGATCGTGTAGAGCAGTTTCACGCGCTGCCCGGCGTTCGCGGCCTGCCGCAGCGCGGCCCGCAGCGCCTCCGGCACCAGGCCGTGCCCGTCCATCGCCACGTGCACGACGCGCGCCTGGTACGCGGTGAACGAGCCCAGTGCGCCGACGTACGACGGGCCCTCGGCGACCACCACGTCACCCGGGTCGCAGAACAGCCGGGTCACCAGGTCGAGGCCCATCTGCGAGCCGACCGTCACCACCACGTCGTCCGGGTGCGCCGCGATGCCCTCCAGCGCCATCACGTCGCAGATCTGCTCCCGCAGCAGCGGCGAGCCGTGCGCCGACGCGTACTGGAGCGCCGTCAGGCCGTCCTCCGTGATGATCCGCGCGGTCTGCTCCGCGAGCGCCTGGAGCGGCAGCGCGGCCAGGTTCGGCATGCCGCCGGCCAGCGAGACCACCTCCGGTCTGCTCGCGACCGAGAACAGCGCCCGGATCTCGGAGGCCGTCATGCCCGCGGTGCGCGCGGCGTACCGGGCGCGGTGCGGGTCCAGGACGGTGGGAGGGCTGTACGGCTGTGCCGGGCTGTTCTCGGTCATGGGGGCGACACCCTGGGCTCGGTGGACAAGGTCACTGCCGTACGGGGACCGAGGGGAGCGCTCGCGCCGTTCGGCGCCGGCGTCCGGGTCCGGACACCCGTCCGCACCGCTGGGGGCGGACACGTCCCGGTACCGCCGGGACGACGTCGTGCCCTCGCGCAGGTCGATCCGCTCGATCGTCGCGGCGGGCGTGGCACGGCCGGCCCCCGCCTCCACCAGGCCGCAGCGGGCGAGCGCCTCCGGTTCCGAGGCGAACACCAGCCGTCCGTCCGCCACCGCGTGGTGGACCGCCTCGGTGCCGGAAGGGTCCCGCGCGAAGAGGATCTCGTCCCGCCGCCGGTCGAGGACCACCAGCGCGAACGTCCCGCGCACGGCGTCGAGGAAGGCGAGCCCCTCGGCCTCGTACAGGTGCAGGAGGATCTCGCGGTCCGACTGCGTCCGCAGCCGCACCCCGGGCAGTGCGGCGGCCAGCTCCCGGTGGTTGCGCACCGTGCCGCTCGCCAGCAGCACGATCTTCCCGTCCGCCGAGACGAACGTGTGGGTGCCGTCCTCGGGCGCGGCCGACGCCGGCCACGCGCACCCCAGCACCGCCGGGCCGTCCCGCACCACGGCGCGTCCGCCGGGGCCCCGGCGGTTCAGCGTGTCGAGCATCGAGTCCACCGCCGCCGTCTCACGGCCCGTGGCCCGGGATGCGGCCGATCCGAGCACCGCCAGTCCTGCCAGCCCGCCCATGTTTCCCTCCACCCTTCGGCCCGGCCGCTCCCCGCGGGCCCGGCGAACGCGGCCCGCGTCGCTTCTTCAGCCCGGTGAGCGCCACCTTGTCCAGCCTCGCCGGACAGCATGGACAGGCCCGCTCGGGATCCGCTCAAGTCCGCCTCGTAACCCGGTCCGGAAACGAAAGCCCGGCCGAAGCCCATGCCGTAGCCCGGCCGAAGCGCGGCCGAAGCCCGTCCGAAAGGCGGCTGCGGGACACCCGGACGAACCGCGGCCCCACGGCCGGCGGGCCGCCGCCGCACTGCGCGAGCGGTCCTCCACCCGCCCTCGACGGGCGAGAACCACCCTGGTGCCGCCGCAGACCCGCCAAGGAAGGACGCACAGTGTCGGAGGAAGAGCCACCACGGCTCCGCTGCCCCGCGCACGCCGGCCCGGCGGTCTCCGCGCTCCACGGCCGGACGTCCACCGCGGGGCCGTTCCCCCGACGGCGCACCCGTCGCCCAGCTCTTCGCGCCACGCCCCGCCGCCCGGTGCGGCTCCAGGCCGACGCCCGCACCGGACGGTGACCGGCGTGCCGCGCGACGCCCGGGCCGCCGAACGCGCACCGGGCGGCGCGGCCCGCCGGTCACTCACCCCGCCGGCCCGGCGAGCGACGCCGGACACCGGGGCACGGGCGGCACGTTGGACCACGACTGCTCACGCCTAGGAGAGACATGGCAACCCGGCTGTTCACCTCGGAGTCCGTCACCGAGGGCCACCCCGACAAGATCGCCGACCAGATCAGCGACGCCGTCCTGGACGCCCTCCTGAGCCAGGACCCGGCCTCCCGGGTGGCGGTGGAGACCCTGATCACCACGGGTCAGGTCCACGTCGCCGGCGAGGTGACCACCTCCGCCTACGCCGACATCCCCGGCATCGTCCGCGACACCGTCCTCGGCATCGGCTACGACTCGTCGGCCAAGGGCTTCGACGGCGCCTCCTGCGGCGTGTCCGTGTCCATCGGCGCCCAGTCGCCGGACATCGCCCAGGGCGTGGACACTGCCTACGAGAAGCGGCTCGGCGGCACCGACGACGACCTCGCCGCCCAGGGCGCCGGCGACCAGGGGCTGATGTTCGGGTACGCCACCCGCGAGACGCCCACCCTCATGCCCCTGCCCATCGAACTCGCGCACCGGCTGTCGCGCCGGCTGGCCGAGGTCCGCAAGGACGGGCAGATGCCCTACCTCCGCCCCGACGGCAAGACCCAGGTCACCATCGAATACCGGGACGACCTCCCCGTACGCCTCGACACGGTCGTCGTCTCCTCCCAGCACGCGGCCGGCATCGACCTCGACCACATGCTGACCCCGGACATCCGCCGGCAGGTCGTGGAACACGTACTGGCAGGGCTGGCCGAGGACGGCATCAAGCTGGAGACCGAAGGCCACCGCCTGCTGGTCAACCCCACCGGCAAGTTCGAGATCGGCGGCCCGATGGGCGACGCCGGCCTCACCGGCCGCAAGATCATCATCGACACGTACGGCGGCATGGCCCGCCACGGCGGCGGCGCCTTCTCCGGCAAGGACCCCTCCAAGGTCGACCGCTCGGCCGCCTACGCCATGCGCTGGGTCGCCAAGAACGTCGTCGCCGCGGAACTCGCCGAACGCTGCGAGGTCCAGGTCGCCTACGCCATCGGCAAGGCCGAACCGGTCGGCCTGTTCGTCGAGACCTTCGGCACCGAGCACGTCCCGCGCGCCGCGATCGAGCGGGCCATCCACGAGGTGTTCGACCTGCGCCCCGCCGCCGTCATCCGCGACCTCGACCTGCTGCGCCCCATCTACGCCCGCACCGCGGCGTACGGGCACTTCGGACGTGAGCTGCCCGACTTCACCTGGGAGCGCACCGACCGCGCCGACCGCCTCCGCGCCGCCGCGGGCCACTGAACCGGCCGCGCCGACAGGGACGGGAGTTGCCATGCGCATCGCCGTGACCGGTTCCATCGCCACCGACCACCTCATGACGTTCCCCGGCCGGATCGTGGACCAGCTGATCCCCGACCGGCTCGACCGGGTGTCGCTGTCGTTCCTCGCCGACGACCTGGAGATACGCCGCGGCGGGGTCGCCGCCAACATCTCCTACGGCCTCGGCGGGCTGGGACTGGACCCCGTGCTCGTCGGCGCGGTCGGCAGCGACTTCGGCGAGTACGAGGTCTGGCTGAAGGAGCACGGCGTCGACACCGGCGCCGTACACGTCTCCGCCCGGCGGCAGACGGCCCGGTTCGTGTGCCTCACGGACCAGGACGCCAACCAGATCGCCGCGTTCTACGCCGGCGCCATGACCGAGGCCCGCGACATCGACCTCGGCCGCCTCGACCCGCTGCCCGACCTCGTCGTCGTCGCCCCCGACGACCCCGAGGCCATGCTGCGCCACACCGCGCGCTGCCGGGCGCTCGGCATCCCCTTCGCCGCCGACCCCTCCCAGCAGCTCGCCCGCCTCGACGGCGACCAGGCCCGCGCCCTGCTCACCGGGGCGCGCTGGCTGTTCACCAACGAGTACGAGGCGACCCTGCTGCTGGAACGCACCGGCTGGAGCCGCGACGACGTCCTTCACCAGGTCGGCGCGTGGATCACCACGCTCGGCGCCGACGGCGTCCGGATCGAGACCGCCGGCCACCCGGCGCTCACCGTGCCCGCCGTCGCCGACGTGCGCACCGCCGACCCGACCGGAGCCGGCGACGCCTTCCGCGCCGGCTTCCTCGCGGCCCTCGCCTGGGACCTGGACAGCCCGCACGCGGCCCGGCTCGGCTGCGCCCTGGCCTCCCTGGCCCTCGCCGAGGTGGGCTCCCAGGCTTACACGCCCGACCCCGCCCGGCTCACCGCCGTCCTCACCGAGACCTACGGCACGGCAGCGGCCGAGACCATCGCCGCACACCTGGGAGGCACACCATGCCGACGGTGACGACAGGCGCCCAGACCCTCCGCGAAGCGCTCGCCACCCGTGTGGTGGTCGCCGACGGCGCGATGGGCACCATGCTCCAGTCCCACGACCCGAGCATGGAGGACTTCCAGCAACTGGAGGGCTGCAACGAGGTCCTCAACGCCACCCGCCCCGACATCGTGCGCTCCGTCCACGACGCCTACCTCGCCACCGGCGTGGACTGCGTGGAGACCAACACCTTCGGCGCGAACCACACGGCACTGGCCGAGTACGACATCGCCGGCCGCGCACACGAACTGTCGGAGGCGGGCGCCCGCATCGCCCGCGAGGCAGCC
Source organism: Streptomyces sp. BK79 (assembly GCF_044142145.1). Classification (NCBI taxonomy): domain Bacteria; kingdom Bacillati; phylum Actinomycetota; class Actinomycetes; order Kitasatosporales; family Streptomycetaceae; genus Streptomyces; species Streptomyces sp. BK79. Next base: position 60,973 of record NZ_JBHVOC010000034.1, on the reverse strand, counting down.
GACGCGGCCACCCGACGCACCGGACAGCGACGCTGGGTCCTCGGCTCCATGGGCCCCGGCACCAAACTCCCCACCCTCGGCCACATCGGCTACGCCACCGTCCGCGACGGCTTCCAGGCCAACGCCGAGGGCCTGCTCACCGGCGGCGCGGACGCGCTGCTGGTGGAGACCACGCAGGACCTGCTCCAGACCAAGGCCGCCGTCCTGGGCGCCCGCCGCGCCATGGACACCCTCGGCACCGACGTCCCGCTCCTGGTCTCCATGGCCTTCGAGACGACCGGCACGATGCTGCTGGGCTCCGAGATCGGCGCCGCGCTCACCGCCCTTGAGCCGCTCGGCATCGACATGATCGGCCTGAACTGCTCCACCGGCCCCGCCGAGATGACCGAGCACCTGCGCTACCTCGCCCGCCACTCCCGCATCCCCCTGCTGTGCATGCCCAACGCGGGCCTCCCCGTCCTCACCAAGGACGGCGCGCACTTCCCGCTCGGCCCCGAAGGGCTGGCCGACGCGCAGGAGACGTTCGTCCGCGAGTACGGCATCTCCCTGGTCGGCGGCTGCTGCGGCACCACGCCCGAGCACCTGCGCCGGCTCGTCGAGCGGGTGCGCGGCACGGTTCCGACGGAGCGCGCCCCACAGCCCGAGCCGGGTGCGGCGTCGTTGTACCAGACGGTGGCGTTCCGGCAGGACACGTCGTATCTGGCGATCGGTGAGCGGACGAACGCGAACGGGTCGAAGAAGTTCCGTGAGGCGATGCTGGAGGGCCGCTGGGACGACTGTGTGGAGATGGCCCGGGACCAGATCCGTGAGGGCGCGCACATGCTGGACCTGTGCGTGGACTATGTGGGCCGTGACGGTGTGGCGGACATGGAGGAGCTGGCGGGGCGTTTCGCGACCGCGTCGACGCTTCCGGTGGTGCTGGACTCCACCGAGGTCGAGGTGATCCGGGCGGGGCTGGAGAAGCTCGGCGGCCGGGCGGTGATCAACTCGGTGAACTACGAGGACGGTGACGGCCCGGAGTCCCGGTTCGCGAAGGTCACGCGGCTGGCGCGGGAGCATGGTGCGGCGCTGATCGCGCTGACCATCGACGAGGAGGGCCAGGCCCGCACCGCCGAGAAGAAGGTCGAGATCGCGGAGCGGCTGATCGCCGACCTGACGGGGAACTGGGGCATCCACGAGTCGGACATCCTGGTCGACTGCCTGACCTTCACCATCTGCACCGGCCAGGAGGAGTCCCGGGGCGACGGGATCGCCACGATCGAGGGCATCCGGGAACTGAAGCGCCGCCACCCGGACGTGCAGACCACGCTGGGCCTGTCGAACATCTCCTTCGGCCTGAACCCGGCCGCCCGCATCCTCCTCAACAGTGTGTTCCTGGACGAGTGCGTGAAGGCGGGCCTGGACTCGGCGATCGTCCACGCCAGCAAGATCCTGCCGATCGCCCGCTTCGACGACGAGCAGGTGCGGACGGCCCTCGACCTGATCTACGACCGGCGCCGTGAGGGCTACGACCCGCTGCAGAGGCTGATGCAGCTGTTCGAGGGCGCGACGGCGAAGTCGCTGCGGGCGTCGAAGGCGGAGGAGCTGGCCGCGCTGCCGCTGGACGAGCGGCTCAAGCGGCGCATCATCGACGGCGAGAAGAACGGCCTGGAGGCGGACCTGGACGAGGCGCTGACCCAGCGCCCGGCGCTGGACATCGTCAACGAGACGCTGCTGGACGGGATGAAGGTGGTCGGGGAGCTGTTCGGCTCCGGGCAGATGCAGCTGCCGTTCGTGCTCCAGTCCGCCGAGGTCATGAAGACCGCGGTGGCGCATCTGGAGCCGCACATGGAGAAGACCGACGACGACGGCAAGGGCACCATCGTCCTGGCCACCGTCCGTGGCGACGTCCACGACATCGGTAAGAACCTCGTCGACATCATCCTGTCCAACAACGGCTACACCGTCGTCAACCTCGGCATCAAACAGCCCGTCTCCGCGATCCTGGAAGCCGCCGAGGAACACCGCGCCGACGTCATCGGCATGTCCGGCCTCCTCGTCAAATCCACCGTGATCATGAAGGAGAACCTGGAGGAGCTCAACCAGCGCAAGCTGGCCGCCGACTACCCCGTCATCCTCGGCGGCGCCGCCCTCACCCGCGCCTACGTCGAACAAGACCTCCACGAGATCTACGACGGCGAAGTCCGCTACGCCCGCGACGCCTTCGAGGGCCTGCGCCTGATGGACGCCCTCATCGGCATCAAACGCGGCGTCCCCGGCGCCAAACTGCCCGAACTCAAGCAGCGCCGGGTCCGCGCCGCCACCGTCGAGATCGAGGAACGGCCCGAGATGGGCCACGTCCGGTCCGAGGTCGCCACGGACGTCCCGGTCCCCGCCCCGCCGTTCTGGGGCACGCGAGTCGTGAAGGGCATCCAGCTCAAGGAGTACGCGTCCTGGCTGGACGAGGGCGCGCTGTTCAAGGGCCAGTGGGGGCTGAAGCAGGCCCGTACCGGTGAGGGGCCCTCGTACGAGGAGCTGGTCGAGACGGAGGGCCGGCCCCGGCTGCGCGGTCTGCTGGACCGGCTCCAGCGGGACAACCTGCTGGAGGCGGCCGTGGTCCACGGTTACTTCCCGTGCGTGTCCAAGGACGACGACCTGATCGTCCTCGACGAGGCCGGCAACGAGCGCACCCGGTTCACCTTCCCGCGCCAGCGCCGCGGGCGGCGGCTGTGCCTGGCGGACTTCTTCCGCCCCGAGGAATCCGGCGAGACCGACGTCATCGGCTTCCAGGTCGTCACCGTCGGCTCCCGCATCGGCGAGGAGACCGCCCGCCTCTTCGAGGCCAACGCCTACCGCGACTACCTCGAACTGCACGGCCTGTCCGTCCAGCTCGCCGAAGCCCTCGCCGAGTACTGGCACGCCCGCGTCCGCACCGAACTCGGCATCGCGGCGGACGACCCGCGCTCGCTGGACGGCATGCTGCGCACCGAGTACCAGGGCTGCCGCTACTCACTGGGCTACCCGGCCTGCCCCGACCTGGCGGACCGGGCGAAGATCGCCGACCTGCTCCGGCCGGAACGCATCGGCGTCCACCTGTCCGAGGAGTTCCAGCTCCACCCCGAGCAGTCCACCGACGCCCTCGTCGTCCACCACCCCGAGGCGAACTACTTCAACGCGGGAGGCCGCGCGTGACGACCTTCTCCTTCGAGTTCTTCCCGCCGAAGACCGCCGCCGGCGAGCGGACCCTGTGGCAGGCGATCCGCCGGGTGGAACCCCTGCGCCCGGACTTCGTCTCCGTCACCTACGGCGCCGGCGGCTCCTCCCGCACCCGGACCATCGAGGTCACCCGGCGCATCGTGGCGGAGACGACCCTGCGCCCCGTCGCGCACCTCACCGCCGTGGGCCACTCGGTCGCCGAGCTGCGCCAGATCATCGGCGCCTACGCGGACGCCGGCATCAAGGACGTCCTCGTCCTGCGCGGCGATCCCCCCGGCGACCCCCGAGGACCGTGGGTGCCGCACCCGGACGGCTTCACCCACGCCTACCAGCTGGTCGAACTCGTCCGCTCCCTGGGCGACTTCACCATCGGCGTCGCCGCCTTCCCCGAGCGGCACCCCCGCTCGCCCGACTGGGACACCGACATCCGGCACTTCGTGGCCAAGTGCCGCGCCGGCGCCGACTACGCCATCACGCAGATGTTCTTCCACGTCGAGGACTACCTGCGGCTGCGCGACCGGGTGGCCGCCGCCGGCTGCGACATCCCGATCGTCCCCGAGATCATGCCCGCCACCGACGTACGCCAGATCCGCCGCTTCGCCGAGCTGAGCGACGCCGCCTTCCCCGAGGACCTGGCCCACCGTCTGGAGGCCGCCCGCGACGATCGCGCCGCGGGCCACCGCATCGGCGTCGAGTACGCCACCGCCATGGCCGAACGCCTCCTCGCGGAAGGCGCGCCCGGACTGCACTACATCACCCTGAACAGGTCCACCGCGGCCCTGGACATCCACCGTAACGTCATCAGTTCAAGGAGCATTCGTGTCGCCTGAGTTCGCGGATTTCAAGGTCGCCGACCTGTCGCTGGCCGAGTTCGGCCGCAAGGAGATCACCCTCGCCGAGCACGAGATGCCCGGACTGATGGCGATCCGCGAGGAGTACGCCGAGGCCCGGCCGCTGGCCGGCGCCCGCATCACCGGGTCCCTGCACATGACGGTGCAGACCGCCGTCCTCATCGAGACCCTGGTCGCCCTGGGCGCCGAGGTCCGCTGGGCGTCCTGCAACATCTTCTCCACCCAGGACCACGCGGCCGCCGCCATAGCCGCCGCCGGCATCCCGGTCTTCGCCTGGAAGGGCGAGACGCTCCAGGAGTACTGGTGGTGCACGGAGCAGGCCCTGACCTGGCCCGACAGCCCCACCGGCGGCCCGAACATGATCCTGGACGACGGCGGTGACGCCACCACCCTCGTCCACCAGGGCGTCGAGTACCTCAAGACCGGCGAGCTGCCCCCGGCCGACAACGAGGAACTGGCGGCCGTGGCCGCCCTGCTGAAGGAGAGCACGCTCGACTGGACCGGCATCGCCGCGCAGATCCGCGGGGTGACGGAGGAGACCACGACCGGCGTCCACCGCCTGTACGAGATGCACCGCGAGGGGTCGCTCCTGTTCCCGGTGATCAACGTGAACGACGCGGTGACGAAGTCGAAGTTCGACAACAAGTACGGCTGCCGCCACTCCCTGATCGACGGCATCAACCGGGCCACGGACGTGCTGATCGGCGGCAAGACCGCGGTCGTCTGCGGTTACGGCGACGTGGGCAAGGGCTGCGCGGAGTCGCTGCGCGGCCAGGGCGCCCGCGTGATCGTCACCGAGATCGACCCGATCTGCGCGCTCCAGGCGGCGATGGACGGCTACCAGGTCACCACGCTGGACGAGGTCGTCGACCAGGCCGACATCTTCATCACGACCACCGGCAACAAGGACGTCGTCATGGCCTCGGACATGGCCAGGATGAAGCACCAGGCGATCGTCGGGAACATCGGCCACTTCGACAACGAGATCGACATGGCCGGCCTGGCGAAGGTCCCCGGCATCGTCAAGGACGAGGTGAAACCGCAGGTCCACACCTGGACCTTCCCCGACGGCAAGAAGATCATCGTGCTGTCCGAGGGCCGCCTGCTGAACCTCGGCAACGCCACCGGCCACCCGTCGTTCGTGATGTCCAACTCGTTCGCGGACCAGACCCTGGCCCAGATTGAGCTGTTCACCAAGCCCGACGCGTACGAGACGGGCGTCCACGTGTTGCCCAAGCACCTCGACGAGAAGGTCGCCCGCCTCCACCTCGACGCCCTCGGCGTCAAGCTCACCACGCTCCGCCCGGAGCAGGCGGCGTACATCGGCGTCGAGCCCGAGGGCCCGTACAAGCCGGACCACTACCGCTACTGACGACCACCGCTACTGACGACCACCGCTACTGACGACACCGAGCGAAGGCCCGTCGCGGCTGTCCGGAGACAGCGGCGGCGGGCCTTCGCGGATCGTGGAGCGGGGCGCGTCGTGTGCGGTTGTCGAGTGCGGTCGTCGACCGGGGGCGCGGGCGGTGGCCCGCGCTGTCGCGGGGCGGATTACTTCCCGTCGCGGTTGAAGGTCGAGGTGGACCAGAAGTAGCCGAGGACGGACAGGGCCAGGCACCAGACGACGGCGAGCCAGCCGTTGTGGCCGATCTCGGTGCCCAGGAGCAGGCCGCGCAGGGTCTCGATGGCCGGCGTGAAGGGCTGGTACTCGGCGACCGGCTGGAACCAGCCCGGCATCGAGTCGACCGGCACGAAGGCGCTGGACAGCAGCGGCAGCAGGATCAGCGGCATGGCGTTGTTGCTGGCGGCCTCGGCGTTGGGGCTGACCAGGCCCATGCCCACCGCGATCCAGGTGAGCGCCAGCGTGAAGAGGGCGAGCAGTCCGAAGGCGGCCAGCCACTCCAGGGCGGTGGCGTCGGTGGACCGGAAGCCGATGGCCACGCCGACGGCGCCGACGAGGACCACGCTCAGGATCGACTGCAGGACGCTGCCGGCGACGTGCCCGACGAGGATCGAGGGCCGGTGGATGGCCATGGTGCGGAAGCGGGCGATGATGCCCTCGGTCATGTCGTTGGAGACGGAGACCGCGGTGCCGATGACGGTGGAGCCGATGGTCATCAGCAGCAGACCGGGGACGATGTAGGCGATGTAGGCGGAGCGGCCGCCGCCGCCGATGCCCGCGCTCATGGTGTCGCCGAAGATGTAGACGAACAGCAGGAGCAGCATGATCGGCGTGAGCAGCAGGTTCAGGGTGAGCGACGGGTAGCGGCGCGCGTGGAGCAGGTTGCGGCGCAGCATCGTGTTCGAGTCGCGCACGGCGAGGGACACGGAGCTCATCGGACAGCCTCCTTCGGCTGGGTGGGGACGCCGGCGCCGCTGGTCAGGGCGAAGAACACGTCGTCGAGGTCGGGGGTGTGCACGGTCAGTTCGTCGGCCTCGATGCCGGCGGAGTCCAGCCAGTCGAGGATGGAGCGCAGCTCGCGCTGGCTGCCGTCGCTCGGGATCTGCAGGGCGAGGGCGTCGTCGTCGCGGGTCGCCTGGTTCAGCGCGAGGGCGGCGGCCTGGTAGGAGACCGGGTCGGTGAAGCGGAGCCGGACGTGGCCGCCGGGGACGAGGCGCTTGAGTTCGGCGGCGGTGCCCTCGGCGGCGATCTTTCCGTCGTTCAGGACGGCGATGCGGTCGGCGAGTTCGTCGGCCTCCTCCAGGTACTGCGTGGTGAGGAAGACGGTCACGCCGTCGGAGACCAGCTCGCGGATGATGCCCCACATGTTGTGCCGGGAACGCGGGTCCAGGCCGGTGGTGGGCTCGTCCAGGAAGATGATCCGCGGGCCGCCGACCAGCGTCATCGCGATGTCCAGACGGCGCTTCATACCGCCCGAGTAGGTCGAGGCGGGCTTCTTCGCCGCCTCCACCAGGTCGAAGCGCTCCAGCAGTTCGGCCGTCACCCGCCGCCCCTCCTGCTTCGACAGGTGGTGCAGGTCCGCCATGAGGAGCATGTTCTCCTCACCGGTGATCAGACCGTCCACCGCCGAGAACTGCCCGGTGACACCGATCGCGGCACGCACTCCCTGCGGGTCGGCGGCGACGTCGTGGCCCGCGACCTGGGCCTGCCCGCCGCCGGCGGAGATGAGGGTGGAGAGGATCTGCACGGTGGTGGTCTTGCCGGCCCCGTTCGGACCGAGCAGGGAGAAGATCGTTCCCTCGGGGACGATCAGGTCGACGCCGTCGAGCACGGTCTTGTCGCCGTACGACTTGCGCAGCCCGTTCGCTGCGATGGCCGGCTTGGTCATGAGGAGAGCTCCTTCTACAGGCTGCGGGCGGTGATGTCGCCGTAGGCGGTGGTGGCGTGGATGGTGAGGGCGGCGTCGGGTCCGTCGGTGTTGTTGAGGCTGTTGTCGATACGGCCGTGCGTGGTGCCGGCGTCGAGGGTGGCGGAGGTGCCGCGGGCGGCGCCGACGGTGATGTCGCCGTGCTCGGTGCGCAGGGTGACGGTGCCGTGCACGGCTTCGGTGACGCGGAGGTCGCCCTTCTGGGTGCTGATCTCGGCGGGGCCGTTGAGGCGGTGGACGGTGACGTCGCCGACGGCGAGGGCGAGCCGGGCGCCCTCGGCTTCGGCGAGTTCGACGGAGGCCCGGGCGCTGTCGAGCGCGACGTGGCCGAGCCGACCGGTGCCGTGCAGCTGGATGTCGGCGGCCTTCGCCTCGACGCGGGAGCCGGCGGGCAGGTGGACGGTCACCTCGACGGTGCCGGAGGAGCCCAGGGCCTGGTTCTTCGCGGTGGAGGCGTCGATGCGCAGGGTGCCGTCGGTGCAGGTGACCGTGGTCTGCTCCGCCGCCTTCACGTCGCGGCTCTTGGAGGCGTCGGCGGGCAGGACCTCGACGGTGGTGTCGGTCTGTTCGGCGGCGATGAACCGGACGCGTCCCGCGGGGATGTCGAGGACGGCCGCGACGGGGAGGGGGGTGTCGAACTTCTGCATCGTGCACTCCTTCTTCTGCATCGTGCGCTCTTGCGACCCGATGTTTCTGATGATGGAAACGCTACGTTGCATTCATGGAATCGGCAACATGGTTGTTGCTTGAAGTCGCCATAACTGCAGGTAGATTCGGGTAAATCATTGCAATGGAATTAGACTTAATGCAACGGCGCTCCTCGGATCCGTTGCAATGAATGAGAGTGAACGCTATATCGGGGCCACCGGGGCCACCAGGAGCACGCAGGGGACCGCGATGCGGGCAGAAGGGCCCACCCGGAGAGAGCCGGACCGGGTGGGTGAGGGTGCGGCGCCGGCCCAGGGCTTCGGCGTGCGCGGCGTACGGGAGGGCACGGACGGCATACGGCAGGGACCGGACGGCGTACGGCAGGGGCCGGCACGGGGCGAGGGCGCCGGGCGGCCGGGCGGTGGGGGGATCGGCGTACCGGTGGGGGACGGCGCCGCGCGGCGCGGGCCCTTCGCGCCGCGACGGCTGCGGGACGCGACCGGTGCCGGAAGTCGGGGTCGCCATGGGATCAGTGAACCGGAGGCCCGCGGCCGGGACCATCGGCCTCGGCCGGACCTCGACCAGATCTCAAGCGGCCCTGCGGGCACCGGCGTTCGTGGCCCCTCGGGTGCCCGCGGCGCCCCGGTGTCCCCCAGAACCGGAATCGGACCCGCACGCGGACGGCGGCGGCCCGGTGCGACCTCGTCGAGGTCGCACCGGGCCGCCGCCGTTCACCCCGCGCACCGTCTCAGTGCACGAGGTCCCTCTCGTGCTCCGGCGCGCTCCGCGGCGCGGGCGACGACGGCGGACCGGACGGCAGCCGCCGCTGCAACCGCTCGCCCTCGACGTCCACGTTGGGCAGCACCCGGCCGAGCCACTTCGGCAGCCACCAGGCGGCGTCGCCGAGCAGCGAGTGCACGGCGGGCACGATCGCCATCCGCACCACGAAGGCGTCGAACAGGACGGCCGAGGCGAGGCCGAAGCCCATCATCGCGACCAGGTCCTCGTCCTCCACGACGAAGCCCGAGAAGACGCTGATCATGATGACCGCGGCGGCGGCGACCACCCGCCCGCTGTGGTGGAAGCCGGAGACGACGGCCTCCTTGGCCCGGACGCCGTGGACGTACGCCTCACGCATCCGCGTGACCAGGAAGACCTCGTAGTCCATGGCGAGGCCGAAGACCACACCGATCATGAAGATCGGCATCGTCGTCATGATGGGACCGGTCTGCTCGATGCCGAAGAAGTCGGCGGCCCACCCCCACTGGAACACCGCGACCAGCGCGCCCAGGGCCGCGCTCACCGAGAGCAGGAAGCCGAGCGCGGCCTTCAACGGGACCAGGAGCGAGCGGAACACCAGGAGCAGCAGCAGGAAGGCCAGGCCGACCACCAGGGCCAGATAGGGCAGCAGCGCGTCGGACAGGGTCTGCGAGAAGTCGATGAACAGCGCGGTCTGGCCGGTCACCAGGATCTCGGTGGCACCCGCGGACGCCCCGAGCGAAGCGGCCCGCGCGCGGATGTCCTTGACGAGCTGTTCGGTCCTGGCGTCGGTCGGGCCGGTCTCGGGGACGACGCTGAGGATGGCGGTGTCGCCCGCCTTGTTGGCGTTGGCCTTGGAGACCGAGGCGACGCCCGGGGTCTTCTTCAGCTCCTCGCCGACCTTGTCGCCGGCGGCGGCCGCGTCCTCGCCCTCGACGGTCACCGTCAGCGGGCCGTTGAAGCCGGGGCCGAAGGAGTCGGACAGCAGGTCGTACGCCTTGCGCTGGGTGGTGTCGGCCGCCATCGTGCCCTCGCCGGGCAGGCCGAGCTCCAGCTTGGTGGCGGGCAGGGCGAGCGCGCCGAGGCCGGCCACCGCGACGACGAGCACGACGACCGGGCGGCGCACCACGAACGAGGCCCAGCGGGTGGACAGGTTCGGCTTGGTCCGCGCGGCCAGCTTGGCGGCCTTCTTCTCGCTCCTGCGCAGCTTGCGCGCCGACAGCGGCTTCTTGGCCTGCACGAGCCGCCGGTCCGCGACCCGCAGCACCCGGCGCGGCGCGAAGCCGAGCAGGGCGGGCACGAAGGTGACCGCGATCAGTACGGCGACGGCGACCGTACCCGCCGCGGCGAGGCCCATCTTGGTGAGGATCGGGATGTCGACGACCGCGAGGCCGGCCAGCGCGATGATGACCGTGAGCCCGGCGAAGACGACGGCCGAACCGGCCGTGCCGGTCGCGACGCCCGCCGCCTCCTGGGGGGCGCGGCCCTCGGCGATCTCGGCCCGGTAGCGGGAGACGACGAACAGGGCGTAGTCGATGCCGACCGCGAGGCCGATCATCATCGCCAGCGTCCCGGTCGTGGCGGACAGCCCGAGGGCGCTGCCGAGCGCGGCGATGGCGGAGGTGCCGACGGCGACGCCGATCAGGGCCGTGAGCAGCGGCATGCCGGCGGCGATCAGCGAGCCGAAGGTGAGGAACAGGACGACGGCCGAGATCAGCACGCCGATCTGCTCACCGGTGCCGGACATGGTCTGCTCGACCATGACCGCGTCCCCGCCCGCCTCGACGGTCAGACCGCCCTCGCGGGCCCGGTCGGTGGCCGCGGTGAGCGCGTCACGGGCCTCGTCGCTGAGGTCGGGCGCGGCGACCTCGTAGGTCACCACGGTGTAGGCGGTACGACCGTCCTCGCTGACCGAGCCGGCCGTGAACGGGTCGGCGACGCCCGCCACCTGCGGGGCCTTGCCGAGTTCGCCGACGAGCGCGCCGATCGCCGCCTTCTCGGCCTCGATGCTCCCGCCCTCGGGCACGCGGACCACCACACGGGCGGTGGCGCCGTCGGTGCCGGAGTCCGGGAACTTCTCCTCGAGCAGGTCGAACGCCTTCTGCGACTCGGTGCCCGGCATCGAGAACCGGTCGGTGGGCGGTGCGGGCGCGGACGCGGCCGCGGCACCGACGCCGCAGACGATCAGTACCCACAGCAGGGTGACGAGGCCGCGACGCCGGAAGGCGAAGCGGCCGAGTGCGTACAGGAAGGTAGCCACGGGAAACCGCACTTCCATCGGATGAGGGGGGTGATGAGCAGGGTGATGAGAGGCGTGACGTTGGAACGCGTGCGGCCGGCCGTTGCCGTACGGGCATGACGGCCGGGCGGACGGCTCCGTCACACGGACACGTTGACCCAGCAGGGAGCCGCGAGGCCGGATCCTCCACGGGAGAAGGACTGACCCTCGAGCGGACGTCGAGCGAACGGACCGGTTCCGGCCGTTGGCCGTACGGGACTTCGCCGGTACGGGCTTCGCGCTACGAGACTTCGCGGGTCCGGGACTTCGCGGGTCCGGGACTTCGCGTACGCGCCTACGCCGCCGCGAGAACGGGGGACGCCGCTCCCCGCCGCGCCGAGGGCCGTACGGCACGGGCGGGGCGGCCGGCGAAGACGTACAGGCGCAGGACGAGGAAGCGGCCCGCGCCGGCGAGACCCGAGGCGCCGAGATAGACGAGCTGCTCGGTCGGCAGGCCGGCGGAGGGCTGCACCAGGTGCAGGACGTGGACGGCGATGCCGGTCGCGAGGAAGGCGGCGGTGGCCGAGCCCGCGGACTGCCAGTGCTCCCGCCATCCGGCGCCGCGCCCCTTGGCGAAGGTGAAGCGGGCGTGGAGCTCCGTGCACAGCAGGGTGGAGACGATGGTGACGACGGCGTTCGAGACCGCCCAGGGCATCGTCACGGCCAGCAGCGGTACCGCGAAGCTGGAGAGGACTCCGACACCGCCGCCGGAGATCACGAACCGTACGAACGAGGCGACCGGCCCGGGACCGGCCGAAGCCGCCACCTCGCACCTCTCTCCGGGCAGCGGCTTCATGGTGGTGTCCTTCCTGGTGTCGGGGGCTGCTACAGGCTGCGGGCGGTGATGTCGCCGTAGGCGGTGGTGGCGTGGATGGTGAGGGCGGCGTCGGGTCCGTCGGTGTTGTTGAGGCTGTTCTGGATACGGCCGTAGGTGGTGCCGGCGTCGAGGGTGGCGGAGGTGCCGCGGGCGGCGCCGACGGTGATGTCGCCGTGCTCGGTGCGCAGGGTGACGGTGCCGCGTACGGCTTCGGTGACGCGGAGGTCGCCCTTCTGGGTGCTGATCTCGGCGGGGCCGTTGAGGCGGTGGACGGTGACGTCGCCGGCGGCGAGGGCGAGGCGGGCGTTCGCGGTCTCGTCGAGCTTGACCGTGCCCTGCGCGGCCTCCAGGACGACGTCGCCGAGGCGTCCGACGCCCCGCAGTTCGGCGCTGGCGGCCTTCGCCTCGACGTGGGATCCGGTGGGCAGCTGGACGGTCACCTCGATGACTCCGGAAGGACCCATGAGCCGGTTCCTGGCCGCCGGGGCCTCGACGCGCAGGACACCGTCGGCGTAGGCGACCGTGGTCTGCTCCGCCGCCTTCACGTCGCGGCTCTTGGACGCGTTGGCGGGCAGGATCTCGACGGTGGTGTCGGTGCGGTCGGCGGCGATGAACCGGATGTGCCCGGCGGGGATGTCGATGACGGCCGCGACGGGGGCGGGGGTGTCGAACCTCTGCGTCGCGCTCTTGTCCAGCTGCATCGTGCACTCCTTCGGTTCGTTGTTTCTGATGATGGAAACGCTACGTTGCGTTCATGGATCTGGCAACATGCTCGTCGCATAGGTTCGACATTTACGCAGGTGAGAGCCGAGAAAACGTTGCAATGGCGCTAAAGCTAATGCAACTCCCTGGATCTCCTTCGTTGCAATAGAGTGTGATTGAACGCTATGGTGGAAGACGCGATGGTGGCAGACACCACGGAACACGTGAGGAGACCGCGATGCCGGGAGGCAGGCTCACCCAGCAGGAACGCCAGCAGATCGCGCTGGGACTGGCCGACGGCCTCGCCTACGCCGAGATCGCCAGGCGCCTGGACCGCCCCACCTCGACCATCACGCGCGAGGTGATGCGCAACGGCGGCCCCACCTCCTACCGCGCCGACCTGGCCCACCGCGCCACCGAACACCGCGCCCACCGCCGCCGGCAGACCGCCCCCCGCGACTCCAGGACGCCGGCGCAGCCCCACGGGCGCGACGCCGAGGCGGTGCGCGAGTACGAGGAGGTGTTCACCACCGTCGTCATGGCCTCCGGCATGCCCAAGATGATGGCCCGGGTGCTGGCCTGCCTCTGCCTCACCGACTCGGGCAGCCTCACCGCCTCCGACCTCGCCCAGCGCCTCCAGGTCAGCCCGGCGTCCGTGTCCAAGGCGATCGCGTTCCTGGAGAGCCAGGGCTTCGTCCGCCGCGAACGCGACGAACGCCGCCGCGAGCGCTACGTGGTCGACGACGACGTCTGGTACCAGTCGATGATGGCCAGCGCCCGGTCCATCGCCCAGGTCGTCGAGACCGCCCGGCAGGGCGTCGGCGTCCTCGGCTCCCACACCCCGGCCGGCGCCCGCCTGGAGAACATCGCCCGTTTCCTGGACTTCGTCTCCGAGAGCACCGCCCGCGCCGCGGAACAGGCCCGCGACGTCCTCTACACCAAGCCCGGGCGCACCGAGCCCGAGTACAGCAAGCCCGAGCACCTCACGTCCGGGACGGCCTCGGACGGCGCCGCCTGAGCCACGTCCCACCCGCCCCCACCCTTCACCGGCGGCCCCCTGCGGCCCCTACGGCCCCTGCGGGCACGGGCCCGCCTGACGGCCGACGCCCCGGTGCGCCTGCCCGCGACACGCACGCGCACCCGACGCGCACGATCGCCGTGCACCGTCCCAGGGCCCACCGGAGGCTCACCACAGACCCGCTGAAGCCTCGCTGCAAGCGCGTCGCGGAACCCTGGAAGCCCGCCCCGGCCTCGCCTCGCCCCCGGGAGCGGCCGGGACGGCTCGACCGGCCCACGAGTGCGGCGACCTACCCTGCGGGACACGGCGCGCACCGACGTACACGACCGGGGACCGGTGCGCCGAGCCACCACTCCGGACGAGGGGGAACGACCACCGTGTCTCGTGGACCAGGGCTGCCCGCGGGCGACACAGCTCCAGTCGGGAAGGCCACCGAGCCGACGGCGCCGACCACGCCGACCGCTCCGCCCCCACCACCCCGGCGGACCGGCCTCGGCGTACGCGCACTGGTGATCTTCTACATCACCAGCCTCGTCGGCACGGGCATCCTCTACGTCCCCGGCGTGACGGCCCAGCAGGCCGGCCCCGCATCCCTGCTCGCCTGGGCGGTGCTGGCCGCCGCCTCCTACCCCTTCGCGAAGTTCTTCGCCGAGATGTCCGCCTGGCGCCCCGACGCCTCGGGGCTGACGGTCGTGGTCCGCCTCGGCTTCGGCGAACGGGCCGCTCATGCCGCGGGGCTGCTGCTGATCACCACCTACGTGATCGGCAACCCGATCATGGGCATCATCTCCGCGCGCTACTTCCTGGACCTGACCGGCCACCCCGACGGCCCGGTGTACGCGGTGGCGGCGGCCTTCATGGCCCTCTCGGTCCTCTTCAACACCCTGGGCCTGCACACCGGGGCGCGGGTCCAGGCGATCTGCCTGGTGGTGCTGCTGACCGGCCTCGGTCTGGCGGTGGCCCTGGCCGCCCCGCACATGGAGGCCGCCCGCTACGACCCGTTCGTCCCCCACGGCTGGGGCGGCGTGGGGGCCGCCGTGGTCACCGCGTTCTTCTCCTTCCTCGGCTGGGAGAACGTCTCCACCCTCGCCGACGAGGTGGCCGACCCCGCCCGCAGCTACCGCCGCGCCGTGCGCTGGGCCGTCCCGGTGATCGGCCTGCTCTACCTGTCGGTGACCGCCGCCTACCTCGCCGTCCCCTCGGACGGCACGATGGTCGTCACCGCCCTCCTCGAAGCGCCCCTCGGCCACACCGGAAGGGTCGTCGGCGCCCTGGTGGCGCTCGGACTGGCGATGGTCGCCACCAACGCCTGGGTGCTGGGCGCGTCGCGTCTCATGGCGGCCGGCGCCAGGGACGGCCTGCTGCCCCGCTCCCTGACGGTCACGCCCGCCGCGGAACGTGCCCAAGGCGCCCCCCTCCGCGTCCTCGCCGTCCTCACCGTGTCCTACACGGCGGTGCTGGGCGGCCTGTCCGTCACCGGACTCGACGACACCGTCATCCTCGCCATGACCAGCAGCTCCTTCCTGATGCTGTACGTCGCCGCCGCGGCCGCCGCCATCCGCGCGCGGGCCCCGCGGGCGATCCGCAACGTCGGCCTGCTCACCTCGCTCATCGCCCTGGCGTTCCTGTGCTTCGGCGGCATCGGCCTGCTCCTGGCCGCACTCGCCGCCACCGTCTGCACGCTCCTGGGCGTCCTGCGCGCCCCCCGCCGCACCCCGGCGTGACCCACCGCGCGCACCTCGGCGTGACCCACCACGCCGCACCCGGCGTGCCCCACCGCGCCGCCGACGAGGACGTCCACCGCGCCACCCGCCTCAACCGCCCCACAAGGGCCAGAACTTACTCTCCGTGCCGGGCCGCCCCCACGCACCCACCCGCCCGCCCGGCCCCCTCCCCGCCACCACCCCCAGGCGCGCCCACCCGTCCCACCACACACCAGACCGAGGTCAGAGCGTGGTCACCAAGTTCCGTATCCATGAAACCCAGGCCGAACGGGAGTTCGGCATGGCCTGTCAGCGCATCATCCCCTGGCCCGGGGCTGCCGAAGAGCCGCCCGTGGGTGCCATGGCGTGCTTCCTCGACGGCGGCGCCGACTCCGACCCCGACTGCCACGACCAGGACGAGGTCATGATCATCCTGTCGGGCTCCGGCAGCGTCACCCTGGCCGGCGAGACCGAGACCTTCGAGCCCGGCGACGTCGTCGTCCTCCCGCGCAACCAGGAGCACGTCGTCCACAACAGCCGTGACGACAGGCTGACATGGGTCTCCCTGTACTGGCCCCTGCACGAGCCGGCCCAGGACCGTCAGGACGGTGCGGCATGACCACCACGCCCCCCTCCTGGATCACCGCCACCCCTCCCACCCCCAACGGCCCCCTGCACATCGGCCACCTCGCCGGCCCCTACGTCGCCGGTGACGTACTGCGCCGCTTCCTCGGCGCCGAGGGCCACGACGTCCTCTACACCACGGGACTCGACGACCACCAGACCTACGTCCCCGTCCGCGGCGCGAAGGACGGCGGGCGCAGCGGCGAGGACGTCGCCGACGGCCACACCGAGACGATCGAGCACGTCTGGCGCACCGCCGGCGTCGACTTCGACCAGCTCGTGCACCCGCGCACCGACCCCGGCTACACCGAGTTCGTGCAGGAGTTCCTCCAGCGGCTGTACGACGCCGGCCACCTGGTGGCCCGCACCCGGCCCCTGCCGTACTGCGAGCCGTGCGAGCGCTGGCTGTACGAGGCGTACGTGGTGGGCGACTGCCCGCACTGCGGCTCCCGCTCCAACGGCAACGCCTGCGAGCCGTGCGGCCGGCCCAACGACTGCGCCGACCTGCTCGACCCCCACTGCACCCTGTGCGGCGAGCGGCCCGCACTGCGCGACTGCCGCCGCCTCTACTTCCCGCTGGCCGCCTTCACGGACGACCTGGCCGCCTTCTGGGAGCGCGTGGACATGCCGCCGCACCTCAGGGCGCTGTGCGAGCGGATGGCCGCCGACGGTCTGCCCGAGATCGCGGTCAGCCACCCGGGCGACTGGGGGATCCCCGTCCCGGTCGAGGGACTGCGGGACCAGCGGATCTACGTGTGGTTCGAGATGGCCCCCGGCTACCTGCGGGAGTACTCCCAGGCACGCGGCCACCTCCCCGCCACACCGCCCGCGCCCGTGCAGTTCTTCGGCATCGACAACGGCTACTTCCACGCCCTGCTCTTCCCGGCGGCGTTCACGGCCTACGACCGGAGCATTCCGCTGCCCCGCGCCTTCGTCGTCAACGAGTTCTACCGGCTGGAGGGCCTGAAGTTCTCCACCAGCCGGCAGCACGCGGTGTGGGCCCACGAGGAACTCGCCCGCACCAGCCCCGACGTGCTGCGCTACCACGTCCTGGCGGACCGCCCCGAAGGACGTCAGACCAGCTTCAGCCTCACCGCCCTCGCCCGCAGCCGCGACCACCTCACACGCGACTGGAACGACTGGCTCCTCGCCCTGTTCACCGCCGTGGCCGACGAGTGCGACGGCCGCGCCCCTGCCGAGGCCCCCCGCGGACAACTCTGGGACCGCCTCAGCACCCGGCTGCGCCAGGACGTCACCGCCCTGCGGGAGGCCTACGGAGTCGACGGCTTCGACACCCGCCGGGCGATCGCCCTGCTCGACGAGATCGTCGCGGGCGCCGCCGTCTTCGGCCACGTCAGCGCCCACGAGCGGGACCGGCCGCGCGGTGAAACTGCCCACCGAGCCGCCCTGGCCGGGCAACTGGCCGTCGCCGCCGCCCTGTCGGCGTGGGCAGCGCCCGCCCTGCCGCACGGCTCGGCCCGGTTGGCCGCCCTGCTCGGGCTCGCTCCCGGCCGGCGCGTCCACGAGGACGCCCTCGTGCCCCCGGCCCCCGGCACCGTCCTCGGCACACCGGCGCAGGCCAAGGAGATCTTCGGTGCGTGACGACGTACGCCCGGCCCGGGTCGCGGTCGTCGGCCCCTTCAGCGGCCCCCGGGCCGCCTGGGGCGAGCTGCTGCGGCACGCCGCCGCCCGGCAGACGCACTCCTGGCTGCGCTGGGACTTCCATGACGACCGGGGCGACACCGCGGCCGGCGCCACCGTGGCCGCCGCCGTCGTCGCCCGCGGCGGCTACGACGCCGTCATCGGGCACTTCAACAGCATGGGCGCCCGGGCGGCACTGCCCCTGTACCGGGCGGCCGGCCTGCCCGTGGTGCTCCCGCTGGCGACCGCGCCGGGCCTGCTCGACGGCAGCGGAGGCGGTGCGCTGCGCTGGTGCCCCACCGACCACGGCCAGGCACCCGCCCTGTGCGCGGACGCCGCCGCGCGGGGACATCGCCGGCTGCTGGTCACCGACGACGGCAGCGAGTACGGCGCCCGACTGGCCGCCGTCTTCACCGACCTCCCCGGACACCCGCCCGGCCTGTCCGTCGAACGACCGGCCACCGACGAGGGGCCGCCACCCCCCGAGGCGGCGATCGTGGTGTGCGGCACCCACTTCGGCGCCGCCCGCACCGTCCGGCACCTGCGCGAGACGGGTTTCACCGGACAGCTGTACGTCACGGACGACTGCGCGGTCGACGAGTTCGCCGAACTGGCCGGCCCGGCGGGACGCGGAGCACGCGTGGCCCGCCTGCGCGGCGGCGCCCCGGCCCGCGTCACGGCGGCCTTCACCGCCCTGGCCACGGCCCTGCGCACGCGCCCGGTATCCGGCGGGGGCGACGGTCTGCTGACTACCCTGCGCACCACCGCCGGCTTCGACTTCACCCCGGACGGCGACCCGGTGACGTCCGCCCCGGGTGACGGCTGGGAGGTGGCCCCCGTCCCACCCGCCCCGCCCGCCCTACCACGGCACCACCCCACCCCCCACACCCCCGACTACGACGTCGTCGTGATCGGCGCGGGCGTCGTCGGCTCCGCGACCGCCGCGACACTGGCGGCGGCCGGACGCCGTGTCGCCGTCACCCTGCCCTGCGCCCAACGCCCCGGGGCCACCGACTTCTCCGGCGGACTGGTACGGGCCTACGAACCCGACCCCGTACAACGGGCGCTGGCGATCCGCAGCACCACCCTCCTGTGGTCCCGCACCCACCCCACCACCGACGGGCCGGGCTTCCCCTTCCACCGCACCGGATCGCTGGTCCTGCTGGGCGCCGACGACCTCGCCGAAGCACGCGCCGGAGCGGCGGAACTGACCGCCGCCGGCATCGAAGTCCACCTGCTGAGCCCCGACCAGGTGCACGACCGCTTCCCGGACATGACGGTCGACGACCTCGCGGGAGCCCTCTGGGAACCCGCCGGCGGCCACACCCATCCCCCCACCGTGGCCCGCACCCACCTCGACCTGGCCCTGCGCGACGGGGCCACCGCACTGCCCGGCACGGTCCAGGAGGTCATCACGAGCCCGGACGGCGTACGCGTGACCCTGGACTCCGGCACCGTCACCGCCCGCGTCGCGGTCCTCGCCGCCGGCGCCGGCACACCCGCCATAGCCGGTCACCGGCTGTCGGCCGGGCCCACGTCCCCCCACCCCGGCCCCCGGCCCCGCGTGCGCACCAAACGCATCCGCTACGCCTACTTCGACCGGGCCGGCCGCCGGCTGCCCGCGGTCAGCGACCTCGTCACCGGCATGTGGGGCCGCCCCCAGCCGGACGGCCCCGCCACCGGAGGCTTCCTCGCCGGACGGCCGGTCGAGGAGTGGGACGTACCGGCCGACGGCGGCGACGAACTGACCACCGACCAGATCGAGCACATCAGGACCGGAGTGAGCCGGCGCTGGCCGTGGATCGCCGGGGCGGCCTGTCTCGGCGGCCGGTACGGCGTCGACCTCTACAGCGACGAAGGACCCGTCCTGGGCGCCGAACCGGACGATTCCCCCCTGGTCATGGCCACCGCCTGGTCGGGCGCCGGTTTCAAGACCGCACCCGCGGCCGCGGCACAGGCCACCATCGACACCCTGGCCCTGCTGGAGGCACACGAGAAAGTGCTCCCATGACACCCGACACCCACACCACCCCCACCCCCAGCCTCCCCGTCACCGACCGGACCCGACTGCGCCGCATGCGCGAGAAGGGCCGTACCCGACGCTCGGACCTGGACGCCGTCCTGGCCGCTGGGTTCCTGTGCCACCTGGCCGTGGTGGTCGACGGCACCCCCATGGCCGTCCCCACCGCGTACGGCGCCACCGCCGACACCCTCTACGTCCACGGGTCCGTGGCCGGCCGCAGCCTCGTCCAGGCACCCGACGCCACGGTCTGCGTGACCGTGACCCAGCTCGACGGAATCGTCCTGGCCCGCTCCGTCTTCGAGCACGGCGTCAACTACCGCTGCGCCATGATCTACGCCACCCCACGCGTGGTCACCGACCCCGACGAGAAACTCGAAGGCCTGCGCGTACTGACGGAGCAGTGCGTGCCCGGACAGTGGGACTACGCCCGCACACCCAGCCGCAAGGAACTCGCGGCCACCACACTGCTGGCCCTCGACCTGGCGGAGGCGTCCGTGAAGGTACGCACCGGCCCGCCCGACGACGGCGACAGCCCCGACGCCGGCCTGGACGTCTGGGCCGGCGTACTCCCCGTCACCACACTCTGGGGACCCCCGGTACCCGACCCCGCCCTGCGCACCGGTATCCCTCTCCCTCCCCACATCACCAAGACCACCGGCACCGACGTCTTCCCCACCCCGCCCAGCGGACCCGAACCCCAGGAGAACTCCTGACGCGCAGCGCGCGTCGGGTCTGCGGCAAAGCGACGGCCGTGTCGATGACGCCGACGGGGCCGCGGACGGCTGACGTCTACTGACCGGGGTGAACGGCCTGAAACCTTGGGGGCCCGGGTGAGAAGAAGCGCCCGGGGGCATGGATGGCGTGGACAGCGGCCCAGGGGTGCCCGAAGCGCAGCAACTCGGTGGCGGTGCCCGCAGCGTCAGTGTCGAAGGCCTCGATCCTGATGAAACGTTCGGGTCGCCGCGTGTCTGGTCCTGCTGTTCGCCCAGCCGGTCAGCCGGATCGTCCGCATGACAGTCGACGACGTCCTTCGCGAGGGCCAGCACGTCGCACTCCGGCTCGGCGACCCGCCCACCCCAGTTCCTGAGCCCGTGGCCGACCTCCTGCTCAGCTACCTCCAGGCCCTGCCCGCCAGCACCCCCGCCATCAATCAGAACTCGCCCTGGCTCTTCCCCGGCCGCCGCGCGAGCCAGCCCATGAACCCCGCTACCCTGCGTGACGCCCCCCCCGTGAACTCGGCATCCCGGCCGAGAAGGGCCGGACCTCCGCTATCCGCCAGCTCGTCCTTCAGACCCCCGCCCCCGTCATCGCCCAGGCACTCGGCTACCACGACAAGAGCACCACCCGCAGCGCCGCCGACGTCGGAGCCCCTGGAAAAGCTACGCTCCGGGCGATCACAGCGGCTGACAGGCACCGTGGCACGAGATCGTTTGAGGCCGACCGAGCACTCAGCTGTCGGCCAGAGTCATGAGGAACTGAGTCTCTGAGTCGTCCCGCCCCGCACACATTCTGGGGACCGCGATGAGGGCGGCCAGGGCACGGCACCAACCCATCACACGACGAGGAGACATGTCAGGAACCAGCGCCGCCAGCTCCTCGACCCTCTGCTCCAGCGCGGATGGATCTTCAACTCCTTCGAACACCCAGTCCACAGCGTCGAAGTCCGGGTCGCCCCACGTCGGCCTCGGGTCAATCGCCACCATGCGGGCGCCCGGACCAGACAGGACGTTGGCCGGGTGGAGATCACCATGCACGAGTCCCACAGGCCCATTGCCTGCAAGTTCCAGGGCTGCCGCCCGCGCCTGCCGAAGCACCTTCGAGGCAGCCGGATCGTTCACGTCGCGCGCTGCCAGCCTGCGGTCGGTCAAGTCGAATACGAAGTCGACGCGGTGTGAGAGACGCCGCAGTACCGAGTGCTCGCCCGGCGCGAGAGCAGGGTCCCGCAGGTCCCGCAGTAGCGCCGCAACCTCGGTCAGATTCCATGCACGCTGGCTCACCTGCACGCCCGGCTCCACGTCCTCCAGAAGCAGGGCCCCGGCGGTCAGGTCTTGTGCCAGCAGCGTGACAACCGACGGCGTCTTCGCCCAGGCCCGCAGAGCTTCGGCTTCCTCCCGGGCAATCCCGGGCTCCGGCGTGAGTTTCAGCCACGCCGGGGTGCCAGTGTCCCGCTTGAAGCATCGGAACACCCGCGAGGTGCCTCCTCCGCCTGCCGCGACAGGCTCCAGATTCCAGCGGGCAGCGAGTTCGTCCACGAGAGCCGGCAACTCATCACACCAGGCCAGCACCTCAGCTCCGAACCGAACGACGAGCCGGTCCCGGACCTCTGGTGCGACGCAGATCAGCTCTCTCAACTTGTCTCCCGCGGGTGGTGGTTGCATATTTCGCGCATCCTAAGACCACGGTTCGTGCACGTCCCGCAACATTTCAATCGTCACAGAGAGTGAAGGGTGGTCTCGTCGAACCACCCAACACAGCACTCAGGATTATCGACGGTTACCCATCCCGAGGCGAACTCGTGGAGGACGAGCAGGGCGCGGCACTGCGTCGCCAGGTCCCGCAGCTGCTCGGGGGAGGCGTTGCCTCGGGACGTGCGGAGCATGCGCCGGCTCTGCACGAGGACCCACCGGGCGACGTATCGCTGGTGGCCGCGCAGCCGGGGCACCAGCGGGGTTACCTCTTTCACCAGCAGCCCGACGTGCCCGCGCACCAGGCCGGCGAGGTACTCCCCCTCGCCCCCGGAGATGTCGACCCCCCACAACAGCCTGTCGTCCGTGGCGTGAACGGTCTCGACGTCTATCGGCGCGGCCGACTTCGACGCCGTGGCGGTCACCGCCGTACCCCGCGGGAGCGGACGACCGTCGACATCCAGATGACCTCGCGCAGGTGGCGGCCGACCTCCTGGCCGGTCAGCAGCTCGCGCGGAGTACGGGTGGCCTCCAGCCCGGACCGGAAGCTCCTGACGGGTGACAGCCCCCTCGCCTCCCACAAGCTCGGTCTGCTCGCCGCTGAGGCCCTGGTCGTAGCAGCCGGGACCGCGGGCTAGGCCGTTTCCTTCGAGATCATCGGATCGTTGGTTGATGTGTGTCGTTGACTGACGCCCAGTGGGTACGCAGCCGCAGACAGATGAGGGTGAGAAGCAGCCGGTCGGTGAACACGAGCTTGGCCTTGCGGCCCGCACCAGCCGCCCGCCGACGCTGGCCACCGCGGCGTTCGGTGCGGTCGGATTCCCGGGACGCCTCCCAACGCGGCGCAAGCTCGAAGACGAGCTCGGCGAAGTGTTGGCGGGAAATCCCGGTGAAGGCAGGATGGGACAGGGCGGCACGATTCAGGGAAGACGTCACATCTCCCGATCGTGCCGCCTACCACTGACAACCCGTCAGCCCGGGACGAATGCCCCAAGGCCGTACGCGGGTATCACCGGGCGATACGCCTCATCCAGGAGAAGCGAGACACCCATGGCTCCGTACGACGTCAAGCGGGAGCGGAAAGAGTTCTACGCGCCCAAGAACACGGCGTGGGCCGTCGTGGACGTTCCCGAGCAGCAGTTCATCGCCATCGACGGCATAGGTAACCCCAACACGGCGCCCGCCTACGCACGCGCGGTCGAGGCCCTCTACGCGGTCGCCTACACCCTCAAGTTCGTCAGCAAGCGCACGGTGGGCGGTGATTTCGTCGTCGCTCCGTTGGAAGGGCTGTGGTGGGCGGATACGCCCGAAGCCTTCACCACCCGGGCCAAGGACTGCTGGAAGTGGACCATGCTCATCACCATGCCCACCTGGATCACCAAGGAGCTGATCGAGGACGCCAAGCAGACCGCGCTGGCCAAGAAGGAACTTCCCACGATCTCTCAGGTCCGACACCTCACCTTCCACGAAGGCCCCAGCGCCCAAGTGCTCCACATCGGCTCCTACGACGACGAGGCACCCGTGCTGCATGAACTCCACCACACCTACCTCGCCGCTAACGGCTTGCGGCCAACGGGCCTGCACCACGAGATCTACCTCAGCGATCCGCGCAAGACCGCTCCCGAGAAGCTGAAGACCATCCTGCGTCAGCCGGTCGAGGACCTCGCCCCGTAGCTCCCCGACTGTCGCCGCTCTGCCCAATCGCGCGACATCTGTTGAACCGCCCACCAGCCCCCGCCCAGCTTGCCGGACCTCAATTGCCCCCAAGGTCGTAAGGGAGCCGGTTACCTCAGCGTCTGGCTGATGCCGCGGGTCTCTCCGGAAAAATCTTGATGCGGACGGGCAGCGCTTTTGGCCCCTCGTGCGACTCCATGACGTGAACACTCTTCTGGGGCGCTGGACAGTCGGGCTGTGGATGGTCCTATCGCAGCCCAGGGTCTAGTTGGGGATCTGTCTCGTTGCCGTCCTTGTGGGCATGTCCGCTCTGGTGGCGGAATGGCAGCGGAGAGCAACCCTGATCGCCCTGGTGCGCAACGCGCCCGCCGGGACGGTGGTGGTGCAGGAACGAGGACGAGGGGGGCCTGCCATGCGGGTGCAGGTAGGAGAAGCCACGGACCACGATGGGGGACCGGTGTGAGTCAAGGAGGGATGCGACTCCCCCCTGAGACGAGGCGGCAGATCGCAGCGTTATGGGAGCTGGAAGCCGAGTGGCTGGTGCGCTACGCCATGGTCCGGACCGGAGAGGACCAGTCCGCAGCCGAGGACCTCGTGCAGACGGCGTTCCTCGCCGCTGCGGTCCAGTGGAACTCACTCGTCGACCGCACCGATGACGAGCGCCGCAACTGGCTGCGCAGCGTGGTTCACCACAAGTGGGTCGACGGCATCCGCCGTCCCGCAAACTGGAGCGACTCGACACGGAGGAGCGAGAAAAGTACGCCGGTCGGGGACCCGATCTCGTGGATGTGGTCCTTGCACGTGCTGACCTCGAACGCTGCTTGGAGGTGATCTGCAGCCTTCCAGAACGACGTCGGCAGATCGCCGTGTTGTTCTTCATCGAGCAGTACTCCGCGGTCCGGATCGCCTACCTACTGGACCTGCAGCCATCCGGAGTCCGCAAGCACATATCCAAGGCTCGTGCCCTGCTGCGTGAGGCTGTTAAGCCCGTGGGCACCGGAGAAGCCGAGGCACTCCCGCCACGCGAACAAAAGGAGGAGCAGGCATGACGGACAACGAGCGGAGCCGCTCCATCGACACCGACACCCTGTTTGGTCACCTAATGGACCAGACGGCGGGAGTCGTAGAAGTCGACCGGGAGAACCTGGCACGGCGCAAGGAGCAGCTTCTGCGCACGCTGGGCGAGCCCGCAGATGACACTCCTGCCCCATGGGAGGACACCCCGGCGCCCCCGCCACCGAGCAGGCTGGCCAGGCAGCGCCCCCTGAACGAGGTCGTGTTCCTGACCGTCGCGGAAGTCGCCTCCGTGATGCGCGTCTCCAAGATGACGGTCTACCGGCTGGTCCACAGCGGCCACCTCCCTGCCATACGCGTCGGCCGGGCTTTCCGGGTCCCGGAGCAAGCGGTCCACGAGTACCTGCGCGAGAGCTACCTAGGCGTGGAAGTCGGCGGCGAACGACCGAGCGACGGTGCGTAGACCTACCTCCATGTCCCGTAGCAGCCTGGGCGAAGGCCCTGGCTGGCGGTGGATCATTCCCGCCACTTGATCTCCGCCGTGTCCGGTGGGCAGGTCAGGGCTGTCCACGGCGGTGGTGAGCATCGGCTCGGGCAGGGTCCACATCGTCACGATGGAGGCCTTCCCCGGGGCGGGCCGGGCCTGTGTCCGCCAACGTGGTGCCCGTCGGTGCGCCGTCGCTGACGGGGTTGTCCTGGTCGTTGTCGGGGTGGAGGTCGAGGAAGAGCCGTAGCCGTACGCCGGGTTCGCCGGGCTCGTGCACCGTGCGTTCTGCCGCGGCGATCGCGCACTGGACAGCAAGCAGTTCCTGGACGGCGAAAGCGGTCGCGTCGTCCAAGGCGGCGATCTCCACCACGGCCAGACCCGGCCGCGCCACGTGTGCCTCGCTGATCGATCTCATGCCCGCTGTCACGCCCCGGAGTGGGCTGGCAGTTCGCCGGACCCTGGTCTGTCACCCGATCGGGGCGCCAATGGTCGTGAACGCTGGGTGATGAGGTGGGCGAACGGAAACCGGGCCCGGACTTTCGGAAGGACGACTAGCGGGGTGGGTGTCTGCCGCCGTTGCTGCTGGCACGAGACCGCCGGGCGGCTACCGGGCCAGCTCGACGATGAACACGTCGTCCGGGCAGTCGGCCAGTTCGCTGGCCAGCGCGGTCTTCTCCGCGGGGTCCACGGACAGACGGAACCGGGTCTTCACCACCACCCACAGCGTATTGTACTCGCACCGGTTTCCGGCGGCCGGGGGCTGCCACTGGGCGGGGTCCTTCTCGCCCTTGGAGCGGTTGCTGCGCGCGGAGACCATGACCAGGGAGCGGGGGTCGCCGAGGTCGTTGGCGAAGTCCTGCCGTTCTGCGGGGGTCCAGTCGGCGGCGCCGCTGTCCCAGGCTTCCTTGAGCGGCACGCGGTGGTCGGCGTCCGTGCCGCTGGGGTCGTTGATGTAGGTGTCGTCGTAGGCGCTGTACCAGCGGCCCCCGGTGAGCTTGCAGCCGGCGCCCTGCTCGGGTGCTTCGACGGCTTCTTCCAGCAGGACCTCCTGGCGGGTGTTGCACCCGTCGCGGTCGGCGTCGATCCAGTGCTTGAAGTAGCTGCGCTTGTACTCGGTGGTGTCCTCGGGCGCGATGTCGAGCGCGTCGAGGGCCTCGCTCACGGTCAGGGTCACGGTGTCCCCGGGGGCCGCGGCCCGACTGGGAGCAGTGTGGGCGGTGGCGGGAAGGAGCAGAGCGGTCACGGCGGCGGCGAGCACGGCGGTACGGCGCACGGAAGTCCCCTCGAAGAACCGGCTGGTCACGCCTTGCTACCAACGGCCGGCACCGACATACCCGGGACCGGCGCCACGGCCACCGGATCGAGGGATGAAACCGAGGGGAGGGCCCCGCCCTTGCACCGGAGGGGGCCTTGAGCGACGTTCCGGCCTTGGGATGTCAGCGGTAGGGGCTCCAGCCGCCGAAGTGGGCCATCAGCTTGCGTGCTGTGTCTTCATTCAGGCCGAGTGCGGTGGCGGCCTGTTCGAGAGACGTGTCCTGGCGGGCTTCGTGGGCGGGCCAGTACGCGGTCTGTGCGGCGGTCACGTCGAGCCGGCGCGCTGCTCGCAGTGCTGCCAGCGGTGAGGTTTTCGCCACCGTTTCGATCTCTGTCACCAGTCGGGCGAGCAGATCGGTGAAGGTCTCCGGCAGCGGGATGGCGGCCCGGTCCACCGCTGGTTGAGGCCCTGTCTGTCGGCGTACACATGAACGCGGCCTGGGGTGACCTCCATAGCCGGAGATCACCCCAGGAACGTCCTTTGCGTGTCGATTACCAAGGTCTGCGGCCCCCACCCGCTCGTCGAGGCGCTGCTCGCGGACCCTGAGATCGAAGCGGTCCGCCTGCCTTGGACCAGCTAGGGGGTCTCCAGGCGCTTCAGTTCCCAGCCGGACTGCCCGGCCAGTGCCTCCACAAGGTCTGCCAGCGCGTCGGCGGGGCTCTTGGCCAGGCGGCCGTGCTCCACCGTGAGGTCCGCGGCCCGGCGGGGGTCGACTTCCGCCAGGCAGACGAGGGCGTCCATGGCGTGCACGTTGTACCTGTCGCCCCGGTTGCCGTCCGCCTCACGCTCGACACGGACGGCGTCGGCTGCGACCTGCGGCACCACCTCGGGGGCGAAGTCGGCCAGGCGCCGCGCCAGATCGTAGGTCAGGATGTGACCTGCTCCCGCATCCGGCAGGTCCCGCGCGGCCCGTTCGGCCTCCGCGAGCAGGGCCTTCGCGCGGTCGGGGGCGACTGCGGCAAGGGAGGCGGCGACGGCCGACAGGATCTCGACCCGCTGCTCCGGTTGCCGGGCCAGTCGGGCCAGGTGGACGGCCCTGTCGAGGTCGGCCCGGGCCCGCACGTCGACCAGCTGCGTCATGGCGGCCGCGTGCTCGTCCGGATCGTCCAGGCCGACCGCGATCGTCTCCGCCTCGTGGAGCAACCTCTGCGCGCACCCGGGGTCGTACGAGGCCAGGCTCTCGGCCATGGTGGCCAGGACGAACACTCGGGTGCAGGGCTGCCCCGGAGGGATGCCGCGGGCCGCGCGCTGGGCGCGAGGGAAGTCGGTGTGGAGGAGGGCATAGAAGACGTCTGCGAGGGCTTCCGCGCGTTCCTCCTCGTCGGCGATGCCCCGTGCGAGCTGCTCGGCGCGATCCGGGTCCGCCACGGCCGTCTTCTCGATCAGCACCTGCAGGGCGCTGTCCCGCAGGGAGGCGTCGGGGATGGCGCGCACGAGACGTTCGGCCCTGGCGGGACCGGCCGACGTGGCCGCCTCGACCACCGTCCTGGCGAGGGTGTCGGGATGGACGACGACCCCTTCGCAGGCGATCCGCACGGCGGCCTCGGGGTCCGTGGCCGCCAGCGCCTGGGCGATGTCGTTCAGGACGTACCGATCGAGGTCGGCCCAGCGGCCTGTGAGTCGGCGTGCGACGCGCTCCGCCCGCCGCGGGTCCTTCGGGGCCAGCGCTCGGGCGACGGCTCTCCATACGTCGTCGGCCTGGTCGGGCTCGAGTCCGCTGGCGATCCGCTCCGCCCGCCCCGGCTCGCGAACGGCCATCACCTCGGCCACCTCGGCCAGCGTCTCCCCCTCTCCCACGGTGGTGGCGACCGACTCCGCGTGTGCCGGGTCCACGGCGGCGAGGCCCGGGGCGGCGGCGGCCAGCGCCTCCCGGCGTTCCGCGCCGCGGAGCAGCCCGCGCACGGCGTTCGCCAGGGCGAGGCCCTCTTCCGCTGCCTCCCGGGCGTGGTGCTCGTCGGTCGCCGCCAGCGTCTTCGCGACATCGGCGAGCGCCCGTATCCGGTCCAGGCCCTCGCTCGCCTCGGCCGCGGACCGCAGGGCCAGCCGGGCGAGTGACCTCCCGTGCTCCGCGTCGACGGGGGCGGTGGCCGCCGCGACGCGGGCGAGGGCGCGGGAGCGCGTGCCGGGGTCGGTGATGCCCCGGCCCACCGTCTCGGCCGCGCGGAGCAGCCGCGACAGGCGTCGGCGGGCCCGGGCCGACTCCGCCTCGGCACGCGCCTGCTCCCGGGCCCGGATTCCGGCGTCCGACCAGCCCCGCGGTACCGGGATGTCCGGGCCCGAGAAGAAGGCGACGGCGGTGCCGGCGGAGTCCGGGGGACGCGCCTCGTCGATCATCGTGGCGACCCGCGGCGGGAGCCACGTGGGCGCGTCCGCGTCCCAGGCGGGCACACGGTCGATGATCTCCTCGACGCCCGGCCGCCGGGCGGCGTCCTTCACCAGGCAGTCCGCGACCAGACGGGCGTAGGCGGCGGGCAGTTGGGACAGGTCCGGTTCCTCGTGCACCGCCCGGTAGTTCACCGCCTGGGCGGCTCCACCGCCGAAGGGCGGGCGGCCGGTCGCCGCGTAGGCGAGCACCGCGCCCAGCGCGAACACGTCGGAGGGCGGTCCGGCCCGGTCCCCCATCAGGTACTCCGGGGCAATGAAGCCGGGAGTGCCGATGACCTCCCCGGTACCGGTCAGCAGGGTGTCGTCCGCGGCCCGGGCGATGCCGAAGTCGATCAGTCGCGGGCCGTCCTCGGCAAGGAGCACGTTCCCCGGTTTCAGGTCCCGGTGGACCATGCCGCAGGCGTGGACGGCGGCGAGTCCTTCCGCGAGGCCCGCGGCGAGCTGTCCCAGCGAGGTCTCCGGCAGCGGCCCCTGGTCCGTGATCGCCTGCTGCAGGGACGGGCCGGGGATGTATGCGGTGGCCAGCCACGGCGGATCGGCCTCGGGGTCCGCGTCCAGGACGTGCGCCGTGTAGAAGCCGCCGACCCTCCGCGCGGCCTCCACCTCGCGCCCGAAGCGCCGCCTGAACTCTCGCTGGTCCGCCAGGTCCGGCCGCACGACCTTGACCGCCACCGCCCGGCCGCCCCGCGAGCGCCCGAGGAAGACCTGTCCCATGCCGCCGCCGCCCAGCCGTCGCAGCAGCCGGTACGCGCCGATCCGTCGTGGGTCCTCCGGCCGCAGATCCTCCACGCCGCTGCCTCCCGCAGTCCGTGCCGCCGCCCGGGATCCGAGCCGGGTCCCCTCGCCGGGGCCCGTCTGCGGATCTACCCACTCGGACGCCGGCCCGACCCCGTCCGGTTCTGCCCTGTGGTGGGCGGGCGGCGGGAGGTGTGCGCCGGGGCGGATCAAGCATCAGGACAAGTCAATGGCAGTTCGAGGTATCGATCAGGCAGGGTGGACGGATGCCTGAGTCGCCCTTGCCCGGAGGTTTCGTCAATGCGGTCGTTCGTGTCGGCGACACGGTGCGCCGTCCTGCCTTGGCTCGCACGAGGTTCGTAGGTGATCTGCTGAGGTTGCTTGAAGCACGTGGCTGGAGTGGTGCTCCGCGGTATCTCGGTGTGGACGACGAGGGCCGAGAGGTTCTCAGTTACCTCGAGGGGCATGTGGCGTGGGAGCCGCGTCAACCTGCTGCTGTCTCATCTGACGAGAGTCTGGCGACGGTCGCCCGGCTCGTGCGTGAGTTCCACGACCTGACGGCCGGCACTCCGCTGGCCGGTGACCAAGAGGTCGTGTGCCACAACGACCTGTCGCCCAAGAACACGGTCTATCAGCTGTCCGGTAGGGAGCTTCGACCAGCGGCATTCATCGACTGGGACCTCGCGGCGCCGGGCGCGCGGATCCATGACATCGCTCTTGTCTGCTGGCAGTACCTCGATCTGGGCCCTTCAGTCACCGATGTCGAGGAGGCTGCCCGGCGGTTGAGGCTGATCGTTGACAGTTACGAGTTGGCGGACCGGCAACGTCTCGTGTCCACGATCTTGTGGTGGCAGGACCGGTGTTGGCGGGGCATCGAGTCCCAGGCTGATGCCGGTGACGTCGCCATGGCCCGGCTCCGTGACGCAGGGGCGGTAAGGCACGTCCGGGCGGCCTACCGGTGGGTTTCCGATCATCGGAGTGCGCTGGAACGCTCAGTGCGGTGAGCGCGTGAGTAACGGTCGCGGTGGGTTCGCTGGTTCCTTCCCGTGGCGGTCGGACGGCCTTCTACGATCCGACGCATGCTGGATCCCGAACTGCTGAAACGGATCACCGCGCGTCGTGCGGAACTGGACGAACTCGAAAAGCAGCTAGCCAAGCAGTTGGCGGAGGTGCGGGCCGAGCGGGACGAGCTCGCCACCGCCGAACGTGTCCTTGACCGGGTGAGTGAGCAGCTCGCCGACGAGCGCGCCTCGGCTGCCCCGGCGCCGGGGCACTGCTGAACATCTTCCAAGCGATCCATCAGACGCTGCGCCTGCTGGAAGGCCAGTTCCAAGTCATCGTCATGGAACACGCCGACCTCGACCACCCCGACTTCGGACCGTACGTGGCTCAGCGATGGCGCTATGACAACAATCAAGCACTCATACCAGCCGAGTGGATCGAGGAAGAAGCTGACTAATCGTTCCGGCTCTGTCCGATGCCCCGGCTAGGCTTTCCACGTGCCTGACAGAAGACCGCCTGGAACTCTGGGAATTGACCTGCGTAGCGCAGGTAGCCGCCCGTGCGGTCTCTGCGGCGACGTTCGCAAAATGACCAAGGCCCACGTGCCTCCCCAGGCCGCCGGCAACAAGGAACGGGTGGTCAGTGCCAACGTGCGCCTGAAGGACCGAGTCCTAGGCCATGGGCGCATCGCACAGGGCGGCATGTGGTTCCACGGCCTGTGCAGCGAGTGCAACAACATGGCCGGCGCCCACTACGACGCCGCCTACGCGGACTTCAGCAACGCCATGCTGGCACGCGTGAACCTGCAACAGCGTCTCTACCTGCCGCCTGTGCGTTTGGCGCCGGCCCGTGTGGCCCGGTCCATCCTTATCGGCATGTTCGCCACCAGCCCACATCTGAGGGTGATGTTCCGAGGGCTTGCCGAGGACCTCCGCAGCCGTCGCGACCGCATCACGATGCCTGACGGCGCCAGTCTGCGCCTGGCCGTGTGCCTGGACCGGCGGACCCGCTTGGCGGGAATGTACAACGCTGTCCGGGTCATCCGGCACGTAGAGCACTACGACGTCTTCTCGGAGGTCTACTTCCGCCCTCTGGCCTGGGCCCTCACGCCCAGCGGCCGGGGGACCGCGCAGCATGCCGATCAATCGGTTGTGGAAAAGCAAGGATGGGCTGTTGTCGACCACTGGCTGCAGTACGGCGAGGACAGAACGGCAGCCGATCTCCGATCGCTGTGCCGAGCGCCGCTTCCCGCAGTGCTACATCCGCTGAACGGACACGACCGAGACGAGTGGATGGAGTTCATGAGCCATAAAGTCACCGCGATCCTCGAAGGCGAGATCCCGGCTTGACCGAACAGCCTGCCGTCGATGTCGTTGCGCGTCCACGTACTACAGACCATCGGCGCCCCACCCGTTCAAAGCTGTGGGACATGGCGAAGGCCCGGACGACGAGTCCGGGCCTTGCTCTGTCGAACAGGTCTGCGTCTCAAGTACCAGGAGGGAGTCGCGACCCAGCGGCTTCTCGCGCTCTTGCCGGGCCCGGTCGGCGGCCCGGTCCGGCTCGCGTATGGGTGGTTGTGCAGGCCGCCAGGCTGCCGGCAGCGGCGTTCTCCTGTCTCGGGGAATCGCGAAAGGCCAAACGGGCTTTCGGTTGGCGGGGGTAGCGGCATGATCGGGGTATGGCTGGACTCGGGGGACGCCGTCATCGGCGTATGTGGCAGTTTGTCGGTTGCGTGTTCGGGGTGGCGATCGTGGCGAGCGCAGTCTTCGCCGTGCGGAACATCAATGACAATTCCAAACCCGTCGACAAAGCGACCCTTCTGTCGCTCCTTGCGGGTGTCGTCGGTGCGGCACTGGCCGGCATGGCGCTGCGCAAACCGATCGAGGGCAACGACGGTGAACTCGCCCGAAGCCGCGCCAAGACACTCGAGCGGCAGGTCCAGACGGGCGAGAGTACGGTGCGGCGGCAGTTGCTTGGCGCGGACAGGCGGCGCATCAATCTCGCCTACGTCCTCCACCCCGCAGCAGGCCGCGCCGCCATCGCTCCACCGGCCGGGAGTACCTTCACCGACGAGCCCGCCGCCGCTGACCTGCCCAACGTTCTTGACTACTACCGAGCCACCCGGCCCCGACGTCTGGTCATCACCGGGGCGGGCGGAGCGGGCAAGACGGTCCTGGCCCTGGAGCTGATGCTCGCCCTCCTGAAAGAGCGCGCCGACGACGATCCGGTGCCCGTCCGCATCCCCCTCGCGCAGTGGGACACCAGCCAGCCACTGGCCACCTTGCTGGTCCAGCGCCTGGTGGACGCCTACGACTGGCCCCGCGACCGGGCCGCCTCACTGGTCGACCAGGGCATGGTGCTGCCCGTCCTGGACGGACTGGACGAAATGGATCCCGTCCGCGACGACGGAACCCCCGACCCCCAACCACCGCGGGCCCTCGCCGCTCTGGAAGCCCTCAACGCCTACCAGGAAGGCCTGGACGCCGGACCGCTCGTCCTGACCTGCCGCACCCAGCACTACGACTCTCTCGCCCCCGCGCTCCAGCTGATCGACGCCGCCCGCATCGCCATCGCCCCCGTCAACACCCAGCAGGCCATCACCTACCTACGCGACCGAGCACTCGACCCTCCCCGCTGGCAGCCCCTCCTCGACTACCTGCAGGCCCACCCCACCGGCCCCCTCGCAGCCACCTTGTCCACCCCATGGCGACTGTGCCTGACCGCCACTGTCTACCACCGCACCGGCAACCCGGCCGAACTCCTGGACCACCCCACCACGCACGCCCTCGACCAGGACCTCCTCGCCCGCTACATCCCGGCCGCCACCGAAACCGCCACCGCCAACACATCCAACCCCCGCCACTACACGCCCGACCAGGTCCACCGCTGGCTCCACCACCTCACCCACCACCTCGACGGCACCACCACTCGCAACCCCGCCACCGACCTCACCCTCCACCGCCTCTGGCCCCTCGCCGGCCGCACCCGCGTCCGCATCACCGACGCTCTCCTGACCGCCCTCACAGTCCTCCTCCTGCCTCTGGCCGTGCTCTTTCCCTTGACCGGGTACATCGACTTCTCCTCACGCCTCCAGGTGATCATGATCCTTGCGGCAGGTGCATTTGCACTCCGGGCTGCAGAGCCCCGCCGCCTTCCCAGCATCCGCAAGGACAACCACGAAGGAACAAGACTCAGGGGGCTTCTACGTGGCCTCACCCGCTGGCTCACCCGCTGGCTCACCCGCGGCCTCGGATTCGGGTTCGCGCTCGCGACTGTGACCGGGCTCTGGGTCGCGCTCGACGCGAGGCTCGACGGGCAACTCGACGGGGGACTCGCCGAAGGGCTCGACGTCGGGCTCAGTCACGGCTCCATATTCGGGGTTCTCGGATGGCTCGGATACGGGGTCATGGACGCGCTCCGATCCAGCCTCAGCAGAGAACCGACACCAGCAGCCAACCCAGGGAAAATCGTCCGCGACGACATGGTCCACGGGCTCGTGGTCGGGCTCGTGGCCGTGCCCTGGGTATGGGGCGGGTTTTGGCTCCCCATTGCGTTCCCGGTCTCGTTCGCGCTCGGGCTCACGCTCGCGTTCGCGCTCACGGTCGGCCTTGGGGCGACACGGCGGTATGGAGTCTTCCTGCTGTGCTCACGGGGCCGCCTTCCGTTCCGGCTTGCCCGCTTCATGGACTGGGCCGTCCCGGCCGGCCTACTGCGCTACAGCGGCGCCGCTTACCAGTTCCGCCACCGCGAACTCCAGCAATGGCTCGCCCAGCACCCTCCTCCCTGAACCACAACGGGGCCGGACAGGAACACCCGTTCGGCACCGTTGTGGTTGTCCGGCTATGTCCAGCGCATTCCGATGGCGGACAGCTGCTCCATTCGTTCCGGTGTCAGTGTCGCGGCCCGGCTGCGCTGGTTCCCGATTCAGGCCCCCAGCTTGTGCTCTCGCTCCTCCTGGCCCTCGCCGTCGACGGGCCGTTCGACGTGCTTCCTGGGGACTTGGAGGTGCCCCTCGCGTTCGTAGAACTGGCGGGCGGCCTGGTAGTTCATCGCCCATTTGTCGGCCTACGTACGGCGCGGCTTCGGCTTCTCGTCCTCGGACGCGGGCTCGATCCCGAGGACCTGCTCGCACATCCACTGCTGCACGGTCGTGAGCTGGCCCCAGCGGGACAGAACAGCAGCGCAGGTAGTCTGCTGAACCGCTTCTACATCGAGAACCGGGTCATCGAGCGGGATGCTTTCCGCGTATGGATCGTCGCCTGAGGAGGCAGCGCTTACGATGCCGGCCATGAGTGAACCCGTTGCGAGGGCGTCCGGTCAGGTACAGGTGGAGTACCACGCCTTCCACCTGGCGGACGCAGGGCAGTACACGCAGCCCTCCTTCCACCCGGAGAACGGACTGATCTTCTCCAAGCCAGGGCTCGCTGTCGTCCTCGCGGGCGTGAACAGCGGCCCCGTCGATGTGACCGTGGAGATCTACCACAGCGCCATCCCACTTCCCGAGCCTGCCGAGGCGTGGGACGAGGTGGTGGACCACAGCATCGAATCCCTCACGGGTGACATGAGAGTCACCGCCATAATGGATGCCCTTCCCGAACTGCCAGTGCTGACACCGTTCGGGCCCGGGGCTTACCGTGCCCGCGTTCACGCCCGCGGCCGTGACCGAGCACACGACGCCCACATCACAGAGCCCGTGGAGGTTTTCCTCTTGCAGGTATGGCCGGGGCAACGCGAGCCCGACCTGATCCACCGGCACAACGACCACTACGGGCACTCCATGCGGCAATCCGCACAGACTCAGCAACCAGTCGCCCCACCTGAACCAGCCGAGGAAGACTGGAGACGGGCGGCCAATGAGAGGCTGCGCCAACGCGGAACCTGACCACTGAGGGGCGGGGCTACCCTTTACCCTCGCTCGATACCGCCGCCAGCCACGACCTCTGCCGTGCAGCTGGCAGAGCGCATCGCCGCCACCGGCCTCTGCACACGGCCAGTCCCCCCGCCGTATACCCGTGGAAGAGGCACGCTGATCTTGAGGGTCGGGCTGCGGAGGGCGGGTGAGTGCATGCCCGCCTGCCTGGCGGTATTTGCACCCACCCGGCTCCCCCCAGGTATCCAGAACTACACCCAGCGCATGCTGGCTTTATCGAGCAGTAGTGGCTCTGGTCCACTTCGTGTGGTTGTGCACGCAGGGTAACTGTTGATCTTCGTGTGATGGCAGTTGAGGTCGCCCGAAAATCGCCCGACTGGACGGTGGTGTAGTCGACAGTCCTTCGCCGTGAATGAAGTGCTTCCGCAGCTGGATGAGCTGCTGTTCTCCTCGGTCGAGGGCGTGTTGTTGGAGTCGGTCGAGGTGTCCGACACAGTCGTCCGGGTTGAGGCTCGTACGACCGCAGGACGGGCGGCCTGTCCGGAGTGCGGATGCTGGTCTGGGCGAATACATGGCTCCTACCTGCGGTTTCCTCGTGATCTGCCGACAGCGGGCAAGCTGGTCGTGGTGTCGTTACGAGTGCGGCGGTTCGTCTGCGCGGAGGACTCCTGCACGCGCAAGACCTTTGCTGAGCAAGTCCCTGGGCTCACACGTCGGTTCGGACGACAGACCGAGCGGTTGCGATCGACGCTGGTGTCGGTCGGTCTCGCGCTCGCAGGCCGGGCGGGCGCCCGCATGACGGATGCCTTCCAAGTCCCGGTCAGTAGGAACACCCTGCTGAGGCTGATCGCCTCGCTTCCGGACCCCGTCACCACCACACCGCGCGTGGTCGGCGTGGACGAATACGCCCAGCGCAAGGGCCGTATCTACGGAACCGTGCTCGTCGACATCGAAACACGTCGCCCGATCGATCTCCTTCCCGACCGGGAGGCAGACACGCTCGCGGCCTGGCTCGCCGAGCGGCCCGGCATCGAGATCATCTGCCGTGACCGGGCCCCCTTCTTCGCCGAAGGCGCCACCCGCGGCGCCCCGCAGGCCCTCCAGGTCGCTGACCGATGGCACCTCTGGCACAACCTGGGTGAAGCCGCCGAGAAGTGCGTCTACCGGCACCGCAGCTGCTTGCGCCCCACGCCGGAACAGCCGGAGGAACCCCAGGAGGAGCCGGAGCCGGCCGCGTCATCACCTTGGCCGGTTCGCCGAACGCACCCGCGCCAAGCACGCCACCATCCATGCTCTCCTCGCCGCCGGTCACAGCAAGCGGTCCGTCGCCCGGCAGCTCGGCATGACACTTAACACGATCTTACGCTTCTCCCGCGCCACCACCCCGGAGGAAATGTTCACCGGTCAGTGGCAAAACCGTGCGACCAGGCTCGACGACTACAAGCCCTACCTCGACCAGCGCTGGCAGGAAGGCTGCACCAACGCCTGGAAACTGTGGGAGGAGATCAAGGAACAGGGCTATCCCCGCGGCTACGCCGGCGTCCGCGACTACGTCAGCAGGACCCTTCGCGGCAAGCCCCAACCGGTCGGCCCCCGACCGCCATCGGCCCGCGCCGTCACGCGCTGGATCCTCACGCACCCCGATGCGCTACCCGAAATCGACCGGATCCACCTCAAAGCCGCCTTGGCCAACTGCCCCAAACTGTCAGCACTCGCCGAGCACGTGCGCTCCTTCGCCCACATGCTCACTCACCTGCAAGGCGACCGACTCCCCGAATGGATCGAAGCAGCCAGCGCCACTCCCGAACTGCCCAGCCTCCGCCACTTCGCTCAGCACCTCCTGCGCGACCTCGACGCCGTCACCGCCGGTCTCACCCTCCCCTGGAGCTCCGGCGTCGTGGAGGGCCATGTCAACCGGATCAAAATGCTCAAGCGCCAGATGTTCGGCCGCGCGGGGTTCGCCTTGCTTCGCAAACGAGTCCTCCTGGCCACCTGAGCGTTTGTCAGTGTCTGCTGGAATGCTGGCTTCGTCCGCGAGAGCGATACCCGGAGCCGTGCATGGGAACGTGGGGAACAGGCCCATTCGACAGCGATCTCGCTGCCGACTTCGTCGATGAACTCGAGGGACTGACTTCTCAGAAGGTCATCGAAGTGCTCGAGCAAGCATTCCAGCGAGTCACGGATCCCGGAGCACGCGTGGATGGCGGCGACGGCACCGAAGCGGTGGCCGCCGCGGCTCTCGTTGCCAGCACAATCCCAGGCAGCGGGATTGTAATCGACCCTGATGACGGACCCAGAGAACCTCTGCCGCAGCTTCCGTTGGCTCTCCGCTCGTCAGCCGTGCTCGCTCTGCAGTGTGTACTCCAAGACGGATCGGAACTGCTGACCGGCTGGGTGGACAGTGACGACGCCGCTCAGTGGCGCCACGAAGTCCAACGGATCGCGGAGGCCCTGGGACCGATCGGTCGCGATCAGTAACCGCGCCACAAGAATTGGACCAGAGCCAAAACTCGTGAACATTCATCGTCCCAGAGATCGCTAACCGCCGCTCAAACTGGTCGGCAAACGCTGTCACTGAAGGTGAACGAAGCCATCAGCTGCTGGTGACCTTCGCGGACGTCGGCTCTCGTGACACCGGTCAGGGCTATCCGTGCCGGGAGGCGCTGGCCGGGTGTCTGGACTGCTCGAAGCAGACCGTGGACCGGGCCGCGGACTACCTGGAGAAGGAGATCGGTCTCGTAACCGTCCACCGGCGCAAGGTGGAGGGTAAGCCCGACGAGAACGACGCCAACCTGTACGAGATCCACGACGCGTGGCTGATCCACGGCGTCACACCGCCAGCGGGCACCCCGCCGCAGCTGGTCGCCCGATACGGCCACACGGTCCCCGGCCTGGACGTCGACGCGTGGGTGAGCGAGCACGCCCCGGGCTTCGACCTGGCGGGCTGGAGGGCTGCCTACGAGGAGAGGCTGCGGGTTCAGGAAGGCAAGCGGGAGGAGCAGCGGCGCAAGGAGCGGGCCCGCCGGAAGAAGCCGAAGGCAGCGAAGAAGGGGGGTGGCGTCATGAGTGACGCCACCCCCGAGGGTGCTACTTCCGAGGGGGGTAGCGTCATGGGTGACGCTACGGGTGGCGTCATGGGTGACGTGACCGGTGGCGTCATGGGTGACGCCCTATCTAGAGCCGTTGTTCCAGATCCGTCGTCCACAGGGGAACCAGCGCCTTCGGCGCGTAGCGCCGGTGGCGTGCGTAGCACTTCAACCTCAGGTAGTAGCGCTCGACGGCGTAGCGGCTCCGCCGCGGCGGGCAAGGATGGCTCGTCGTCGAAGGAAGGCCTCGAGGCCGGCGTGCCGGGGCAGCGGGATGCGGACGACTCTGCACTAACCCGGGAGCAGACAGCAGCGGTGCATGCCGTGGAGGCACTGTTGCCGCCGGTGCTGGTCGCCAAGCTGCCGTACGGGCACATCCCGAAGCGGAACCGCGCCGCCGTCCTGGAGGCTTTGGAGTCCCGCACGGTGGACCAGCTGCAGGAGCGGATCGCCCGCCGCTGGACGGCGTATGGGTACGAGCCCGCGCTCCACAACGGTGAGCTGCGGTCGGCGATCGGCGTTGCCCTGGAGCTGCTCGCCCCCACGCCGTACTGCGCGGACCTGTCTTGCGAGGACGGCACCATGGTCGACACCGGCGAGGACTGCCGGGCGTGCTCGGAGCGGCGGGAGAGCCGGCGGGCGGACCGTCTCGCTGGGAAGACGCCCCCCATGGGCAAGAGCGGCAAGAAGAAGCCCCGGACGCCCGAGTGCGTCGACTGCGGCCGTCCGTTCCCAGGTGCCGTCCCCGCTGTCGGTGTGTGCCAGCGATGCACGGAGGAAGCTGCGGCTGCCTTCGCAGCCCTCGCGGCCAGCCTCTCCGGGCAGGCCCCGCAGCAGCAGGAAGCCGACCCGGCAACGGCAGAGCGCGAAGCACTGCACGCGGAGGCACAGCGGCGGCGCCGAATCCATCGCGCAGCCATGGAGGCCTCGGCCGTTTCCGACCTCGAGCCCGACCAGGTCACCGCCGACGCCGCGGAGGACGCCCGCCTGCGCGCCGAGCTCCTGGCAGCCCATCCCTGGATGGCCGACTTCACGCAGACCCCGGCGGCAGCGGCGCAGGGACCCGCTCCCTTCTGACAGGCCCCTTCAGGAGAGCCCACCCGCCAACTGCCCCTAACCACTGTCTGGGCCCTGCATCCCGCCTCCGGGCGGATCCCCGCCGGTGTGCGTGATCGCCCGGCAGCGGCCCCCACAGCCGATCATGAACGGAGACACCCGTGGGCATCATCGACGATGGCATCGAGCGCGCCGTACAGCGGGCCTTCACCCGCCCCATACCCAAGTCGGCCGGCGCGCAGATGCGCTACCTGGTCAAGCAGCTCAAAGGCACCCGCGCCGCGGCCGGCCTGCTGAGCATTTCGCAACGCACCGTCGAGCGGTACGTGAAAGACCAGATCCGCCGGCCCCGTGCCGACCTCGCGCAGCGCCTGGAGGATGCCGTGCGTCAGCGCTGGCAACCTCGCGTCCGCGAGCGGGCCCGCCGCCAGGCTGCCACCACCGCGGGCATCATCATTGACACCCGCGCGCGCTTGGGCTTCACCGCGCCGGTCGGCACCACCGACGACGCCCGCGTCCGGCATCTCACCCTTGCCCTGCCGCCTCACCACGCCGCCCGCCTGTTCGACGCCCAAGACGCCGGCGCTGATGAGCGGCAGCTGCGCGACCTCGCGGCCGAAGCACTCGGTGAGGTCTACTTCCGCGACGGCGGCCGCCGCGCCGCAGGCCTGGAGGTCCAGTTCACGGACCTCGAGCATGTGCAGTTTGAGCTCTAGGAACGGTGCCGCCCGCAGACAGGCTGACCGCCTGTGAGCCGAAGCAGGATAGTTGTCACGTAGGCAGGCTGGTTGTCACCGGCGGCGTTATGGGGTGTCGTCGCCTTGGCCAGTCGCTTGGCACCGGGTCACCATCGTGCGCGCAGCACACCGTCGCTGTCGGGCAGAACGGCTTGGAGCAGCGGACTGCGTTCGTCGGTGTAGAGGGACAGGGCGCAGGCCGCTCGCGCGTCGGCTACCAGGGCAGCGAGTTCCTGGTACTGGGTCTCATCGACGGTCACGTCTCTGATCGTTCCGTCCTTCGTCTCCCAGACGAACTCGATGTGCCATTCGGACGGCAGTGCGGTCAGGACCGCGCCGACGTCGGATTGTAGGTCGGGCCAGACGGTCAGCAGGGCGCGAGGGCCGAGACCGGCGCGCACCGTGTTGAGGTTTTCCGTGGTGAGACGGTGCCAGCGTGTGGCGTTGGCGATGTGGGTTTCCTCCAGGAGCAGGCCCTGTCGCGTCGCCAGCTCGGTGCGTACCGAAGCCCAGAAGTCTTCGTCGGCAGCTTTTGTCACCTCTGGTTCCGCGGCGTAGGGGGAAGCCACCAGCGGTTCCGCGAAGAGGCCGAGTTCCCGCGTACGGGCCACGGCGTCCGTGCAGGGTCGGTCGCTGCCCACGTACACGTACTGGTCCCATCCGACGTGCACGGTAAAA
The DNA here is from genome assembly GCF_044142145.1 of Streptomyces sp. BK79. Classification (NCBI taxonomy): domain Bacteria; kingdom Bacillati; phylum Actinomycetota; class Actinomycetes; order Kitasatosporales; family Streptomycetaceae; genus Streptomyces; species Streptomyces sp. BK79. The sequence goes on along the minus strand of NZ_JBHVOC010000034.1, from coordinate 19,941 downwards.
ACATCTCCCGCCTCCAGCCGACACCAGGCGCCCTGCTCACGGAGCATGACGCGGATCAGCTCCAGGGCCACCGCCAAGGAGACCTCGGCCCCGTCGTGGTAACCGGTGAGGTCAGCCGGGAAGAGACCGCTAAGACCGTGTCCCTCGACCACCGGCTGGGCACCGAAGTGGACGAGCCCGGTGACGGAGGGCTCACGGATTTCGAGCCGGTCGATGCCCGCAGCTTCCGCGAACGCGGAGATTGCCTCCAGGTACGCGGCCTCGACTGGCCCGTGGTCACTGACCGCCTCCTCCGCGCCCCGGTAGCTGCCGTGCTCGTCACGGTCGGCGGGGTCGTACTTCGTGATCCGGTGAACGAAGGCAGGCGGCACGCTACTCCTAGACAAGATGGAAGGTAGCGCCAGCGTAGGTCCCGAGCCGAACTCGCAGTTCCCAGTTTCCCGCTGCACAGCCCGGGTGACAGAAAGATTGCCGAATGAGCGCCTGTGACAAGTCGGATGCCTCGATCGTCCTCATTCACCAGCTCAGCCGGTCCCGCTGGTGACAACTCCTGAGCTTCGGCTCATGTCTGCGGGTAGCAGGATCACGTTGCCGTGACCCGGCTACCCGACCACAGCTGCCAGCTACAGGTCGAGCTCCCGAAGGCGGTGGGACAGAGGTCCTATTGCCCTTGAGCCTTCTAGGGTCGGATGGTGATGGGGATGTCGATGCGGGGTTGAAGGATTTCGAGTCGGGCAGCGTAGGTGCGGACGACCTGGTCGTAGAGGTCTGGTACGGCGGGAGCCTTCAGGGTGATGACCAGGGCGTAGGCGACTTCTGGGTTGGTGTCTGGCGGGAGGTCGTCGAGTCGGAAGACGTGGCGGACGTCGAAGGCCGGCCGCTTCAGCCGTTCTGCTTTGAAGACATTTGTTTTGTGCTTGACGGTCTCCCATTTATGGGCGTCAGAGCGGAGTTCTTGTTCGCTCATGTAGTCGCGGGCTTGGAAGAACGGTTCTGACTTGGGCACCTTGCCGGATGGGCTGAGCCGTTCCATGTTCGGCCGGAAGGTGGGCTCGAAGGCACTGGTGGTGTAGTTGCGAGGGGCCCGTGGGTCGGTGGGGCAGGCGATGCAGTAGGTCGCTGTGACCTGCACATCGCCGGTTGTCACGGTTTCTGGGAGGGGCAGGAACATCCGGACGGTCTGCTTGGGTGGCACCTTTCCCTGATAGACCACGCGGGCGGTGTGAGGCGGGCAGATCACGTAGTGCTCGAGCTCTCCCGGAAGACGGCCCCAGCCGCGTTCGGAGGTGTCCTGGGGGTTGTCCTCGGCGCAGTGGATGAGAAGTGCTTTCAGGGCGAGAGGGCTGAGGACGGGACCGAAGTGAGCGCGGATGCCGGCTGCCATGCGCAGGGCGCTTGGCGCGGCGAAACTGGTTCCGAGCGACATGGAGGGGGCGTCCTGGCCATGCAGTGCGGCGAAGAAGAACGGTTCCTTGTGGTCTCCGCCGAAGCTGACGACGTCGGGTTTGACCATGCCGGGGCAGCGCCCCGGGCCCAGTGCGCTGTACTGGGCCCGTCGCCATGAGGGCCGGGTGGAGTCGGCGGCTCCGACGGACAGGGCGTTGACGCTGTCCGAGGGGACCTGCACGCGGGCGTTCCCGGACGCGCGGTCCAGATTGCCGTTGTTGCCTGCCGCGATGGTCAGCAGTCGCTGGCCGTCCGACAGCCACGAGTCGAGCAGAGCGGTCCAGGGATGGATCTCGTCATCCTCGATGGGCAGATCGGGACCGAGGCTGAGGTTGATGAGCTGATGGGGATTGTCCTGCAGCACTTTGTCGATGCGGTCCAGGGTCCGGTAGAGCGCGAGGTCGTCCTCCGGCTCCTCGTCGACCACGCGGAAGTGATCGACGGTTCCGAAGGGGCGAGGGGCGGACTGACCCGGGATGAGGGGGCCGAACAGTGCGGCGGAGGTGACGTTGTGTCCGTGGTCGAGGTACTCACGGGTGGCTCCGCAGGTTCCTGGAAGCTCACGGGGGCGTGCCCAGGGAGCCATGGGCCCGCCAGCTTCGAGACCTCCGTCGAGGACTGCGATCTTCACGTCGGGATCGACAGCGCCTTCGTAGGGAAGGGAAGGCGCTTTGAGCCCTGGTGCCGTGGTGGCACGCTCCACCGGGTGGAATGCTCGGAGTCTGGGCATCGGACGGACGACGCGCATGAAAGTGAACTGGGAGAGCTGGTCCATCGCCTCGGGCGCGAGCCGGACAGGCACGAATCCGACCCCTGGCGCTTGTAGTGCATGACCGACTTCTGCGGTCCCTCCCAAGGACTCCACGTAGGCGGCGAAGCCTGTGAGGATCTTTTCCCGCAGGCGGGGTGGCAGGTGCAGTCCCACCTCCACCAGCGGCGATTCCGCCGACAGGCGGGCGAGATTGCGCTGGCGCTCCTGCACTGTCGGCGCTCGGAAAGCCTCGACCGTCCGCAGCTGATCGCCCCCGGGGAGGAGCCCGGCCTGCATGCGCTGGTTCCACAACGTGAATGCGGCTCGCCGACCTGCCACGAACAGCTCTGCGGTCTCTGAGGGAGCTGGTGGTTCCCTCTTGGTCCACTTCTCGGGCCTGACGATGGCGTTGCGGGCGCCGACATAGGCCAGGCCCAGGTCGGTGAGTAGCTGCGCAGGGTGGTAGCTCTTGGCGATGAACTGAGGGTGCATCGTGAGGACCCCGACCACCTGTCCGTCAGGACAGGCTCCGGCCGGTAGTTGCGCGAACCGGCGCACCGCGTCCCGTACTTGGGGGCGTAACCGTAAGCGTGCTTCCTCTTGGGTGTAGGGCAGCTCAGTCGGGCCGCCACCAGCTGGCAAGGTGACGGGTTCAACCAGCCTCTCGCCGTGGCCGAGCAGAAAGTTGTGCGGTCCGGGCATCAGACGCTCCCCCCACGAGAACTATCCCTATGACTCCTGCTGCCGCACGCGTTTGCGAATGGTGTCCCTGCTGATCCCTGACAGCTCGTGCACGCGCCGTTGCGACATGTGATCAGATTGCACCAGGTCCACCGCCAAGCGCACCCTTTCTGCAAAGGGCAATTGCCTCAACTGCTCGCTGCACACGCTCAGAAGCGTCTCTCCGACAGGTTGGTCGGCCAGCGCTGCCCGTCGGCGCGCAGTGGTCATCACGCGATGAGCTTCCGAATAGGACGCGCCCTGAGCCGCGAGAGCACGGGCGATGACCGTCAGGACGTCCGCAGGCGCCTCACCTTCGCAGTACTGATCCAGGGCCTCGCGTAGCTGTGAGGCGTCCGGGAGCGGGAAGTCGATCACCGCTTCGAAGCGTCGCCACACGGCGGGATCCAGGAGATCACCATGATTGGTGGCTGCAAGCAGAAGTGACGTCGCCGGCCAGTCATCGATCTCCTGCAGGAGGACGGTCACCAGCCGCTTGAGTTCGCCGACCTCAGCGCTGTCATCCCGACGCTTGGCCACAGTGTCGAGCTCATCCAGCAAGAGGATGGAAGGGCTCGCTTTGGCGTAATCCAGGACCTTTCGGATGTTGCCACCCGTGCGCCCCAGGTAGCTGCTCATGACCGAGGAAAGATCGAGGACCAGCAACGGCAGGTTGAGGCGGCTGGCGATCCAGCGAGCGACCAAGGTCTTGCCGACTCCCGGGGGGCCGACGAAGAGCGCGCTCCTGCTCGGGGTCAACCCGGCTGAGAGGAGCCGGTCACGACCGAGGTGCTCGTCGCAGAGCTGCTCCACGGCCTCACGGACGTCTTGAGTCAGAACCGGAGTGATCGTGGGCATCAGATGATCGGGGCGAATCAAAGGAACACGGCTGTCCATGTCCAGCGGAACGGGAGCGGTGTTACCCAGGCCGCGCAAGGGGGCATCGACGCTCGGAGCGTCACGCAGCAGGTCCTGCAGAGCCTTGCCAACCGCCTCGTTGCCGCGGCCGTAGCGCCTGGCCATGCGCTGAAGCAGCATCCGGACATCCTGACCGCGGCCCGCCAGCGCCACGCGCGCAAGGTGGACTAAATCGCGCTCAAGATCGGTAGTGTCGTCCGCTCGACGACTTTCAAGGGTCCTGGTCATGGCCGACACGATAACGAGTACTGGGACAAAGGTCGCCCACCATGCCACTGTTTAGTCCGCGTCGATCCCTAGTGCGATGACTGGCGTGGGCGGTACTCGATGACCCGCTGCTGGGAGGGGCCATTGGGCGCGGTCAGGCCGTTGGACGCACCGTCCTGGTTCACGGCCGAGCCGCGGATCACCGCGAGGACGCGACGGGCCGGCACGGCGGGCGCCGGACAGCCGCATGAGGGCCAGCACACCGGCGCCCTCGCCCCAGCCGGTGCCGTCGTTCGGTCCTCGCCGAGATCTTCGCCTGCCTCCTCCTCTACACCCTCGACCGACGCGAAAGCGCCCTGTACTGGTGGCGCTTCGCCGCCGGGGCCGGCAACCCCCTCGCCGCCCACCATGCGGCCGTCGGCATCACCCCCGACGCCCGGCTCTGGCGTGCCATGGCCCGCATGCTCGGTTTCACCCGTGACCGGCACCTGCCTCAGCCCGTACGCTCCACCGCTCACATCGCCGAAGGCTTCGCCGCCTCCGTTCCCTGGGGGTCCGAACTGAGCGCCTTCATGACCACCAGCAACCTCCCCAGAGAGCTCGCCACACCCGCCGCCCAAAAGACACCGGTCCGTATGCCACGGGCCGCGAGACCCTACACCGGGCGTGCTCGGCGTCGGTCAGGACCCGCCCTAACTTAGTCCGGTGATCTCGACTTCGTACGTGCGGTAGTCGTCCGCCGACCGGGGCAGCGGGACGGGGTACAGGTACCAGCCGTGTGCGGTCGCCCGCTGCAGCTGCCGGTCGGCCTTAGCGAGGGTGCCGTAGTGATCGAGGAACATCGCCACGACGTCTGCGTCCGGGGCGGGGCCGGCTTGCGTGCGGTACGGGCCAGGGCGTCTCGGGGACGGCCTCAGCGGACTCTTCCGCCGCAGCGGCGGCGGGCTTCTTGGCGGTCGATTTGTAGTCATGAAGCGCATGGTGATGCTGTGATCCGCTAACGTCGCGTCGACCAGGTCGGGGAGAGGAAGGGAGCTCGTGGAGGGCTGGATCGCAGGATCACGACAATGGTGGCGGACCACTCCGCGAGCCATTCGGTGGGTGGTCTATCTATGCTTTCCTCTTGGTTGTGCCGCCGTTGGGCTGGGCATCTACGGAGACGCACATCAGTGGTGGGAGAACCGAAGTTTCCTCACGAATCTCGCGTCCAGCTTCGCGAGCCTGCTGTTCGGTGTCCCAACAGCTCTCGTGGTGCTCTCGCATCTCAGCGAGATGCAGGCGGAGGCAATCGAGCGTCGATCTGTACAGAACCGAGTAAGGTTCGCAACTCAGGCGTATCGCGCTTTGGCCTTCAAGCATGTGCGCCCGGGGGTGCTGCCGACTTTCGACTCAAAGGTCTCTGAGCTGCTCGTCATCAACGAAGAGCTGATACAGGCGCTTGAACGAGAGGGGCTCTCGGCTGCGGCTCAGGTGGAGAGACGGACCATGGCGTTCCGGGAGTCCTTTACTGGTGACGGACGCGACCAAGCCGTATGGATGGACTCACTTGGTTTGCTCTGGGAACAACTGGACCGAGAGATCCGTCCTCTCGTCGAAGGCGCTGGAATGGCGTGGATGTCTCTCGAGCGTCACCGGGTCATGAGAGCGAGACACGAAAATCTTGCAAGGATCGACCGGCACGTACTCATCGGGTCCTTCAACGACCTCAATCAGCATGCGCGCCGCCTACGGTCTGGTGCCCCCACCCAGCGCGCTGCGGCAAAACGGGCGCTGCAGGCCGACGCCGTCGCCTTCCAAGGGTGGGCTATCTTCAACCTCGGTCTAGAGGACATGCTGGGCGAGTTGGACCGCGTAGCCCAGTAGGGTCGGCGCTGGGCGGCGACGAGGCGGATGATCGACCTCCCGGCCGTCCGTCTCCCCGATGTCGCCGAACTGTTGAGCACCCGGTGTGCTGGGTCTTCCTCAGCAGGCGTCGAAGGGCGCTCGCCGCAGCCTTGGAGCCGGACCGGCGCCAGCGTAGCTCACCGCGTCCGAGGAGACTTTATCCGGGCCTGCTCGACGATCTCCCTACAGGACAGGCACAGCGGCCCTCCACCCGGGCCGTACCGCTGGCAGCAGCTTTGACAGCGCGCGCAATACCCCACCTGGTCCACCGTGCAGCCCAGCCGTGCGGCCGCCGCGTACGGCGTCTCGGGAGTTGCAGGGGTAGCCCCGCCCACAGAGCACGTGGCGCCTGACACCAGCGGAGCTGGACTGCGCGCCGCGGTTCGCCGGTCATCCGGCCGCGAACCGCATTCCTGGTTGAGGTGCTGCTCCGTTGGGCCTGACATAGCCTGGACGTGCTCGGGGCTGTCCCGGAGGTATCCCCATGCCCCGCACCATCTGGTCCGGCGCCATCTCCTTTGGCCTGGTCACGGTGCCGATCCACGTCGTCAGCGCCACCGAGGACCACTCGACCAAGTTTCACTTGTATCACCAGTCGGACATGGGCCGCGTTCGTACCCGCAAGATCTGTGAGCTGGAGGACCGCGAGGTGTCCCGTCGGAGATCGGCAAGGGTTACCTGCTCACCGAGGAGCGGGTCGTCCCGGTGACGGATGAGGAGCTGCGGGAGTTGCCGTTGCCGACGGCGAAGGCGATCGAGATCGTGGCGTTCGTGCCGCTGGAGTCCGTGGATCCGATCCGGATCGGCGACGGCTACTACCTCCACCCCGACGGCCAGGTCGCCGCGAAGCCCTGGCGGGGCAGGGCTTCATCAGGGCCGGGGGCCAGGCCATTGGGCCGACGGTGCCTGGCGGGTTGCCTCGCGGCCGTGATCGTGGCCGCGCTCGTCCAGAGCGCCGGCGACGACCCGGTACGGCAACACCGAGGAAGCCTGCCATCGCACCGCCGCCGTTCTGTCCGGCCGATCGACCCGGGATCCCGTGAACGATCGTTATCCGAAGTTCTGCGCCTGCTTCTGCCAGTGGTTGAGACTTCGCCGAACCCTTTGCACGTCGGGGTGGTCGAAGCCAAGCAGTCGCGTCATGTGGTCCGAGAGGTCGGCGAGTGCTTGGACGGCTCCGGCCGCATCCCCCGCTTCGGCTCGCGAGGAGGCGAGGTTGTATCGGGTGCTGAGGGTGTCGGGGTGGTCGGGGCCGAGTATCCGTAGTTGGTCGGGCAGCAGGTCGGTGAATGCTTGGACAGCTCGGGCCGCATCCCCTGCTTGTCCTCGCCAATAGGCGATGTTGTACCGGGTGCTGAGGGTGGTGCGGTGGTCGGGCCCGAGTACCTGTAGTTGGTCGTGCAGGAGGTCGGTGAGTGCCTGGACGGCTGCGGCCGCATCCCCTGCTTCTCCCCGCCGGCAGGCGATGTTGTTTCGGGTGGTGAGGGTGTCGGGGTGGTCGGGGCCGAGTATTCGTAGTTGGTCGTGCAGGAGGTCGGTGAGTGCCTGGACGGCTGCGGCCGCATCCCCTGCCTCCCCTCGCCAGTAGGCGATGTCGTTTCGGGTGGTGAGGGTGTCGGGGTGGTCGGGGCCGAGTATTCGTAGTTGGTCGTGCAGGAGGTCGGTGAGTGCCTGGACGGCTGCGGCCGCATCCCCTGCTTCTCCCTGGCAAGAGGCGAGGTTGCTCCGGGTGGTGAGGGTGTCGGGGTGGTCGGGGCCGAGTATTCGTAGTTGGTCGTGCAGGAGGTCGGTGAATGCCTGTGCCGCTCCGGCCGCATCCCCTACCTTTCGCTGCGAAAAGGCGAGGTTGTTTCGGGTGCTGAGAGTATCAGGGTGGTCGGCGCCGAATACCCGCGTCATATGGTCCAAGAGGTCGGCGCATTCCTGCATGGATCCGGCCATGTCCCCTGCCTTTCCTCGCCAGAAGGCGAGGTTGTTTCGGGTGGTGAGGGTTTGGGGGTGGTCGGGACCGAGGACTCGTAGTTGGTCGTGCAGGAGGTCGGCGAACGCTTGGACGGTTCCGGCCACGTCCCCTGCTTCTCCCCGCGAGGAGGCGAGGTTGTTCCTGGTGCGGAGGGTGCTTGGGTGGTCGGGGCCGAGTATCCGTACCTGGTCGGGCAGTAGGTTGGCCAATTCCTGCACCGCTCCGGCCGCATCCCCTGCTTCTCCTCGCCAGGAGGCGAGGTTGTTCCTGGTGATGAGGGTGTGGGGGTGGTCGGGGCCGAATACCCGCGTCATGCGGGATAGAAGCTCGGCGAGCGCCTGGACGGTTCCGGCCGCATCCCCCGCTTTTCCCCGCCAGAAGGCGAGGTTTTGCCGGGTAGTGAGGGTTTGGGGGTGGTCGGGGCCGAGTACCCGTACTCGGTCGGGCAGTAGGTTGGCCAATTCCTGCACCGCTCCGGCCGCGTCTCCCGCCCTTCCCCGCGAGGAGGCGAGGTTGTGCCGGGTAGTGAGGGTGTGGGGGTGGTCGGGGCCGAGTACCCGCCTCTTGTGGTCCAGGAGATCAGCGAATTCCTCGACGGCCGCAGCTGCGTCCCCTGCACTTACCCGAACGGAAGCGAGGTCCCCCCGGGCGATGAGGGTGTCGGGGTGCTCGGCTCCTAGGTGGCTGTTGGTAGTCGCGACCAAGTGCTCGAAGTGGTCGATCGCGCTGGCTACCTGGCCGGATTGGACGAGGCTGCGACCGAGGCGATACAGCACTGTGTGTGCGCCGGGCCGGTATAGGGCTGCTTCGGCGTGATGGGTAAGGGCGTCGCTATTGGTGCGCAGAGCCTGGCCGAGGCCGGTATCGCGTTCGATCTCGGGCCAGGCCGCGACCAGGGCATCGGCAGCACTGCGCGCGGCCTGGTCGTGCTGGTTGGGAGTGTGCGTGTCGCGGGTGGCGCGCTGGATGAGCCTGTGGACGCGGACGGCCTGGTGTGGAGTCTGCGGTGTGTGGTCGATGAGACTGAGCCGGTCCAGGGCGCGCAGGGCGCCGATTGCTTTGTCGGTAGTGACTGGTGGCGCGGGGCGTTGCCGCCGGCTCGGCCACCACTTCGGGCGCCGCGCCTGCACGGTGCTCGAAGCGGTCCGGTGCAGGTCGAGGTAGGTGAGGGCGGGCAGGCTGGTCAGGACGGACTGGGGGATGCCGTTGGCATCAAGGAGGGAGGCCAGGTGGAGCATGGGTCGGGCCAGGCCGGCGGGGCGCAGTGTGTCGGCGCGGTCGATGGACAGGGACCAGGCGGCGGAGAGTGCGGTGGCTTGTTCGTCGGGCAGGGCGTCGGGGGCGAGGTCGGTGAGGGCCGTGGCGCGGTCGGCCAGCAGATCGCGGTAGGTGGCCGCACTCTCGCCGGAGTCGATGAGGTAGGCGGCGGCCTGGGCCAGGGCCAGGGGCAGGTGCCCGAGGTCGGCGGCGAGAGCGGTGAGCTGGTCGCCGGGCTCGGTGCGGCCGCAGGCATGCAGGACCGAAGTGAGGTAGGCGACTGATTCGGCAGGAGTGAACAGGCCCACCTCGATCCGCCGGCGGCCGTCACCGAACAGCGCGGCGTCGCGGCGGCGGGTGGTGAGCAACACCCGGCCGTACGGGCTGGCGGGAGGCCACAGGCTGTAGCGAGTGCCGGGATCGTCGGGGTGGACGATGAGGTCGCTGGGGTCGGCGACATCGTCCAGGACGATCAGCCACCGGCACGGACGTTGCCCGGGCTTGGGAACCAGCCAGGCCAGAAACTGTTTCGCTGCCCGCTCAGGATCGTCGGGGTCGGCCCGGCACAGCTCGACACCAGCCTGCGCGTATGCGCTCACCACGGCCGACTGGGCGCTCGCGGTAACCCAGACCAGGACATCCAGGTCGCCGTCATTCCACGCGGCGCGGGCGTAGTCGGCGGCGAGTTGGGTCTTGCCGACCCCGCCCATTCCGGTCAGCACCTGGGTGAGGACGGCGGTGCCTCCGCCCTCGACCGCCGTCCGTAGCCGGTCCGCCTCGGCACGGTGCTGGAACGACCTGGCCTCGGAGGGGATCACGCCTACCTGGTGCGGCCAGGCAGCCGGTTCCCGCGGCGCGCGCTGCACAGTCAGCGTGTGAACGTAGCCGCTGATGGCAGTTCCGCCGTTGGTGGCGGTCGCGTCTCCGGTGTGAGACAGGTGGACGGAGGTGGGGGAACCAGGGGTGCTTCCCGGGGCCGGGCCACGATAGCCGGTCACGGCCGGTTCATCGCCGGCGGCCATAGCTCGACCAGTGTCCTCGGCGGTCACTGACGCTTCAGGCTTCTTACTCATGGCGCTGGGCCTAGTTCGAGTAGTCGATGCCGGAGACCGAGTTCGTGCCGCTGGCTTCTCCCGTGCGCTCAGCTGTGGCCGAGCCACGTCCCCGGGCGCCGGGCCGCCGGATGCCGGTGACGCCGCCGCGGCTGGCCTTCCCAGTCCGGGAAGCCTTGTCCGTCGGCCCGGCAGAGGGCGGACGCTGAAACAGGGCCCAGACCAGCGCCGCGATGCCGACGGCAGCCTGAACCGTGGCACCGGCCAGTTGCCCCGCCCCCGGGCTGTCCAGCAGCCAGATCAGCGGGGTGGACAGCACGCCACCCGCCGCCAGCACGATCACCGTGATCTTCCATGCCTGCGACACAGCAGCTCCCCCCTCGCTCCAACACAGCGGTCGCCACGTATTCGACGACCCGTCACTTCGAATTGTCTCGCGCACCTGTCGCCTGAACCAGGAAACGCCGACGTCCGCTTCGTACGGCCCGGCGACACCGAGCGGCCCACCTGGGCGGTGTACGAGGACACCCGCTACCTGGGCACCGTCCACGCTCAGTACGACACCGGCCGACACTGGCACGTGCAGTCGCTCCGGGAACAGCACGCCCGCCTGGACGATGCCATCCGGGCGATGCGTCGGCCCGCCTCCTGGCATGCCGACCACGGACACGCCCGGAGATGGGCCCGCGGCATCCTCGCCGACCGCCGCCTGGTCGTACTGGACGTGCAAACCACCGCGCTCACTGATCCATGGGCCGTACAGGTCAGCCTGACAGACCCCGAAGGCAACGTGCTCCTTGACGAACACCTCAACCCCCTCGCCGGCATTCGACAGCATGCGCGAGATCCAGCGCCTGGGTGCGTTCGGCTGCCGGGCAAGCTGCGGGCGCACTCACCCTCTACGGACGCCAGGGTTCGGTATTCCGGAGACCGTTACGATGCGTGTTCATGACAGAAGACTTGCGTGACGTGTTGCTGGGCCTGGTGGCTGCAGGCATCAGCGCGACGTTGGCATGGATCGCTCGCACGTACCTGTGGCGCGTCAGGCTCCGGCGACGACAGCAGTTCTTGGGGTTGCCGGATGGCTCAGATGCTCTTCTTGTCATCAACCGGCAGGCCGGCGGGAATCCTCAGTCGGTGCAGGACCACGACGTGTACGCCCTCTCGGAACTGTCAGCGCTGGTCAAGGAGTGCGGCGCACGCATCACGTTGGTAACGCATACGTCCGTGAGACAGGGCATTGGCGAGGACACGGAGTTCTGCCTCGGCGGGCCGGTTTCCAACCAACGCATGGCAGCGCACCTGCAGACCCTGCTGCCGGGAGTCAGAGTCAATGCTGGTCTCGACCCCAGTGAGGCCGCTGACCAGTGTGTCTTCCAGATAGGGCAGGAACGGTACCCACTGGAGATCGGGACGAGCGAGTACGTGCTGCTCGCCCGACTCGTTGCACAAGCCGGTGCCCGGCCGGTGTTCCTCTTCTGCGGACAGGTAGCCATCACCAACCAAGCCGCCACCCGCTACCTTGCCCGCCACCTCGAACAGCTCGCTCGGAAGCACAAGAACTCTTCCTTCTGCCTGCTGCTCAAAGTGACCAACTCCGACGCCTACGGCCCAGACATGACCGAGCTCGTGGCTGACGTCACGCACGCCGCTCAAACACCGCTCAGTGCATAGAGCCGTCCAGCAGAACCGTCTGCTTAGGCGAGTCTCTGGCCGCGGGCGCAGGCAGTGTGAGCGGGGCGATGAGGGGGTGGCCTGGCCTGTGCGGCGACCGGAGGGGAAGCGACTCCTCGTCTGGAGGGAGCCGGGCTTCCGTCGTTCCTGCGGTGGTGACGGCCGCGGCTGGTGGTGGCGCCGGGGCAGGGCTCGCTTTTGTGCGCACTCGAACGGGTGAGGGCCGATCGGTTGTGTCAGCAGTCGGCTCGGAGCTGACGGGATCGCTCTGCCCTGCGCCCGGGTAGCTTCGGCGTGCGTGTGAGGTACGCCACGGACGGGACGCCTGTTGACCGGCGCCGTCAGAGGCGGGGGTGCGAAGGTGCAGCTCACAGGGCACGCATCGAACACGTACACCACGAGAGGACTCACGTTCCGCTTACGAAGATGATCTCTGCGTAGTAATTTTCCTGGAGCGGCATGAGTTTCCGTCCCCGAAAATCGACAGGGTGGTGCCAGGGAGGCCAACCAACTGGCTTCCCACGTAGGTCAGTTGGCCTGCGTTCCCAGCGCACCGGTCTTCAACGGAGAGGGCCTGTGCTCGCACCGCCTGGAGGACTACATGGGCAACGGCGACGTCAGCACTGGCGTATCGCCCCAGGACGGCGGCCACGGCCAGCCCGTCCAGGCCCCTCCCGACCTGCCTCTGGACTTCGAGGCCTTCTACCTCGGTCACCAGGAGTTCTTCCACGACTTCGCGGAGATCCACCTCGGCACCCGGCGCGCAGCCGAACAGGTGGTCCACGAGGTGTTCCTGGAAATCCTGAGCGGCTGGGACTCGCTGCTGCAGCAAGGCGACCTGGAGCAGCAGACCCTCGCGGTGCTGCACCGCGGCGTCACCCGTCGGCTGGCGCAGGACGGCCGCCCGCCGGCCTTCCTCATCAACGGGCCCATAGCGCTCAATCTCCAGGCGGTCCGCAACGAGCTCGAACTCAACCAGGCGGCCGGCGGCCTGTACGAGGCGATCCTGGAACTGCCCACCCGCCAGTTCACCGTGATCGCCCTGCGCTACCTGCTGGGCTACCCGACCAAACGCATCGCCCGCTTCATGGGCCTGGACACCCGCACCGTCGACTATCACGGCCGCAAGGGCAAGGAACGCCTCCGCATCCGGCTCGGCCTGCCCGCACCGGAAAGCAAGAACAGGAAGGGGGCAGGACGGTGACCGTCATCGACGACCTCCTGGCCGACGCCCGCATCCCCACCGCACCCCACGACGGCTTCGACGTCGGCGCCGCCCTGCGCCGCCTCGCCACCGACGCGGCCCTCGCCACCGCACCCCACCCGGACACCCTGCGGGCCGCCCAGGCCGGACAGCGCCTGTCGGTGATCTGCCGGTGGATCCTCAACAAGCCCGACGCCGCCGACCACGTCGACCGCCTCGCCCAGGACCCCGACGCAGCCACCGAGGACCAGCTCGACGTCGACGGCGCCCTCGTCTTCGCCTGCCTCCTCCACCTCACCGACCACCACGAGAGCGCCCAGTTCTGGTGGCAGCTCGCCGCCGGCGCCGGACACCGCGCCGCCGCCTACTGCCTGCACCTGCACCACCTCGCCCTCGGCGAGACCCGCGAAGCACGCCACTGGCTCTACGTCGTCACCGACGACGTCATCGACACCGACACCCCCAACGACGTCTTCCTCGCCACCCTCGAAGCGGTCGCCGCCTACGTCCGACGCACCGGCACCAGCAGCGCCAACGCCCCCACCGCCGGCCTGGAGATGGAGATCGACCGCCTGGCCGCCACCGACACCGGCTCCTGCATCATCGTCCAGCGCCCCGACCGGCGCCTGGCCGACCGGCTCCACGACTTCACCCGCCGCTGACCGCGGCCCCTCGCTCACACTGCGGATCCCGGACGCCATCCGAAGCCACTGCTGTGGAGTCTCGCTCACCGTGCGGATGAGGAGTTCGAGGATGACGAGAAAAGCAGATCAGAGACACACCGCAGACAGCACACGTGACGACACTCACACGGTGCGCCATTCGGCACCCTCTGACCTGCGCTGCAACGACGGCGCCGAGTCGTTCGATGTCACTGGATGACGCTCGATGTTGACCCTGGTTGCCTCTGGTTGCCTCCGCACGCGCGGATGCCCCAGTGCGTCGGTGACCGTGGCTACACTCCCTGAGAACGCGCAGAAGGAGCCCTACACCCCAACAGGTTTCCTAGGCCTCTGAGTTGGGAGGGCTCCCTGCGCGGTGTTCCGCACGCCATCAACGAGAGGAACTCCGTATGGACGACAGTAGCGCCAAACGCCGGCGTAAGCACCCACGCCGCCGGGACAGGCCGCGTGCTGCAACCACCACTCACCTGCGCACATGGGTACGCCAACAGGGACGGAACCTCCCGAGAGAATTCCTCCAGGGGGTGGCGTACAAGCTGGGCAGTGGCGCCGTGACGCTGCTGATCCTGTGGTGGCAGACACGTCACTGACAACGCGGTGGGCCCGTCGCATGACGGGCCCACCGACGTCCGCGGCAACCTGCGGTTCGGCCCTGCCTGGCCGTCATGGGAGCTGAGATCCTGCCGAGGGAGGGGACTGGGTCGTCTTCTCATCAGTGCCGACTGCTGCGTTTTCCGCCGGGATGGAGCAGGTCGGCCTTGCGTCGGCACCGGAGTGGGGCGGGCGTCTGGCCCCTGCCTTCTTCCGAGCGCGTAGCCATGTGGCAACTGCTGCTACGGATGCGGTGACGAACTGTGCAGGCAGCTCCGTCAGCATGCCTTGCATGACGATGTCGAGGGCGTGCTGCAGAGAGGGGTTCACCGGATGTCTCCTGCTCGATGTCGTTGATTCCTGGGCTTGGCGACGCCTCCAAGTTCTCCGTTCGTGACAGACCTGGTCCACTTGTTCGGCCTTCGGTCCGGACAAGCTTGGATAAGGTCAGAGCAGTTCGGAGAGAGCCGAGGGGTGACGTGGGCCGACGGACACGCCCGTGGGGGCCGTTGAAGGGGCAGTCTGCCGAGGACAACGCTGCGGCCGCTTTGCTGCGGCAGTGGCTGGACGAAGCCGGCATGCGTATGGATGACATCCGTGACAAGCTGACACCCGAGCACTTCACGGACGGGCGCATTCCTAGTCGTAGTGCATTGTCGGAAAGACTGGCGGGTCTAGCGCTGCGGCAGGATTTTATCGAAGCCATTGCGGATATCTGTTCACCCAACGATGTGCGCAGAAGGCAGCGGCTTGCCGAGGTGCAGGCCACCCGTCTGCAAGCCCGTACGGAGAAGAACGAAGAGTCTGCACCGCCCGATACGCAACTGGTGCTTGTTCAGCAGCGCTCGATAGAGGTATCCGACCGGTTGCTACGGGCACTGGAGCGCCAGCAGCAACTCGAGCGGGAACGCAATGACGCCAACCAGATGGTACTGATCCTGCTGTCCATGGTGGACAAACTGCAACGAGACATCACCAACCTGGCCCGCGAACGCGACCGTCGACGCGTTTCCGATCCTGCCCGTGCGGACCCAACTCAGGTCTATGAACGCTTGGCCAGGACCGAACAACAACGCGACACCGCCGAGACAGAGCTGGCACGGGCCAAGGCTGAACGTCAGAAGGCAGACCAACTCGCGGAAGAGGCTGCTGAGCAGGTCCGTGCACTCACCGAGGAACTGGAACGGTTGCGTGGCGCAACATCCGGCGCCGCTGCCTCGGAGCCGCCCTTTGCAGCACCTGTGATGCAGGAACCCATGAATGCCGGCAGCGACGACATCGATCTCGCCCTCTCGAAAGCAGCCCGACATCTGGATGACCGTGCCGACCGTCTAGATCAGCTCGCCAGCGAGCTACGTCTGGACAACTCAGTGGACAACCCGCTCACCTCGCATGATGTGGCGGACATCCTTCCGGACAAGCCGGTGCCTCCTACGCTGACGCCCGAGGAAGCGGTCGCCGGTATCCGAAACTACGCAGCGTCCGACAACCCCGTCAGAGATGACGTGACCCTTCAGTCGCTGCTCTCACGCATGGCGCATCAGCTTTCCTTCCCCGATGTCCTTCAAACAGCGGCTTTGCTGCGTCGAGAAAAACTCGGCGATCCGGCTTTCGAGTTCGTATCCCAAAAGGTGTTGTCATCGCCACTCGCAGATACGGCGTCGGCGATCGCAGAAATGAGCAGGAAAAGGCGGTTTGCGGACTCACGAATGATTGCCGAGCGGGTCGTGCTACTACGGTCAGCTGCCGATATCGCCGACGTCGCATTACCTCTGCTGACCGACGATCCCGACGCTGGCCTCCACGTCCTGGAAACTGCAGGAGAGCGCTGCTCGCCTGTGGAGCTGCTGAAACTTTTGGCGCGACTGGACAAACGCATGGCTAATCGAGTACTCCACGTAGCTTGCACAAAACGCCCTATGGCCGAGTTACCGCCTATTGAGGCGGCTCTGCGAAACCTACGCCGCGCGGATGCCGAGAAGGTTGCTATGGCATACCGTTTACGGCAGATTCAGGAAGCGGATCCTGCTAATCCAGCCTCCATAACATCCGTGATCTTGGGCAGTGACCAAATAATCCCTGGAAATGTAACTATGTGTCCCTACTGCACTCGTGAAATCCACCTATCAAAGGCACCCTTACTCATGGGCTACGTTCAGTGTCCCAATTGCGGCACCATACTGGGAGACACCGGAAACCCAGTGGCGGACTAATTCACCGACTAACGCTCGGTTACCGAACGGCCCGTCCGGATCGTCTTCCATTCGTCTTCCATGCTCGCCACCAGTTCGCCCGGCGCGCCCCCCGCCAACAGGCGCATCCTGCGCTCGCACCCGATGCGCACCGTCGTACGACGAGACGACTGACCACGCTCCACCCTGGTACGTCGGAGGGCCCCCGACCGCGCCCAGCGGCCGGGGGCCCTCCGACGTACCCACCCCCTACGCCCACCGCATGCCGATGGCGGACAGCTGCTCCATCCGTTCCGGCGTCAGTGTCGCGGCCCGGGAGCGCTGGTTCCCGATCCAGGCGCCCAGCTTGTGCTCCCGTTCCTCCTGGTCCTCGCCGACGATCCGCTCAACCCACTTCCGCGGGACCTGGAGGTGGCCCTCGCGCTCGTAGAACTGCTTGGCGGCCTCGTAGTTCATCGCCCACTTGTCGGCCTGCGTACGGCGCGGGCGCGGCTTCTCGTCCTCGCTCGCGGGTGTGATCCCGAGGACCTGCTCGCACATCCACTGCTGCACGGTGGTGAGCTGGTCCCAGCCGAGCCGGACCGACTGCACCCACCGGCCGAGGTCCTCGCCCTGGCGCACGACGTCGCCCGCCTCGGTGGGCAGCGCCTCACCGGCGTCCAGATGCATCCGTACCAGGTGGAAGCACCGCTGCCACGTCACCGGCCACGAAGGGCACCAGGACGCGTCGATCTCCTCCAGCTGCTCGCGCCGCTCGTCCGACAGCGCCCCGGCCGACGATTCCACCGGGAGCCCCTCGGCACGCCGCTGCTCGATGTCCTGCGCCTTCCTGGCGGCGGCCCGCGCGTTCTTCAGGAAGATGCCCACCCGGTATCCCTGGTAGGTGGCGTCCAGCGGGGCCAGGAGGTGCCCGTGTTCGGCCGCCCACCCGCGCGCGGCGGACAGGCCCTCCTCCCACGCGACGTCGTAGTGCGACCAGATCATGCCGAGTTTCTCCAACTGCGCGACGCGGTCCTCGTCCATGTTGCCGCGGGCGTAGAACCGGCGAGCGTCGGCGGCCCACTGCCCCAGCGGGAACCCTGCGAGCGCGGCCGGCCACCCCTCGCCCTCCGCCTCCTGGTCCTCGACGGCGGGCACCCGGAACGTGAACGGCACCTTCAAGTCGCCGTGCTCGCGTGCGTAGATGACGGCGGCCTCCACGCCGCGCCGCCAGTGCTCGTGCTCGGGGTTGAGGACGCGCAGGTTGATGAACGCCGCGAGGGCGGCCGGGTCGCGGGGCGTGGAGAACTTCAGCAGGGCCTTGGCGGGGGCGCTGACGCCTCCGGAGCCCTCGCCGCTCCCGCCCGTGCTCTTCCCGCTGTCGTCCTTGCTGACGCGCTTGTAGCGGCTCGGTGCCTGCCGCTCCGCGAGGGTCTCCACGATCCGGGCGTCGTGGGCCCGCAGCGCCTCCAGGAGCTTCGCCAGGCCGCCGAACGCCCTGGAGGTGAGCATGTTATCCGCCGTCTCGCCCGGCCCGAGCAGCACGGGCACCACGAGCGAGGCCACCTTGCCCTCGCCTGGCTGCATCCGCAGCGCCCGGCCTACGGCCTGGACCAGGTCCGGCATGGAGCCGCGTACGTCCGCCCAGTACACGGAGTCGCAGTGCTTGGTGTCGACGCCCTCGCCCAGGACCTTCACCGAGCACAGGAAGCACTTCTCCACCACGGTGCCGTCCGTGGCGATCCCGGCCGCGAACTCGCCCAGCAGCCGGCGCCGGTGGAGCGGCTTGTGGTCGCCGCACAGCCAGTCCGCCCAGATCGTCTTCGGGTACAGCTCCGGGTCGGAGGCATGCAGCTGCGCGGCGACGCCCGGAAGGCCGGCCGCGAACGCCTCGGCCTCGCGGACCTGGTGGTGGAACACGAGCGTCCTGCGGAAGCCCTCCTCGGCCGACGCCTTCACCAGGGCGGTCTGGAGCGCGGCGAGCCGGGCCCCGCGGACCTCTGCCGAGCGGCCTTCGGCGCCCAGGAGCTGCGCGGCCTGGAGCGCGGTGTCGGTGACGTCCACGCACACGACCTGGTACGGGGCACAGATTCCCCGGTCGATGGCCTCCGAGAGGGTCAGGGTGAAGCAGCGGCTGCCGAAGGGGCCCTCGGGGTCGTCTTCCATGCTCGCCACCAGCTCGCCCGGGGCGCCGGCCTCGTCCTCGTCCCCGAGCTGCCACAGCCGGGGCGTGGCCGTCATGTAGAGGCGGCGCAGGGACGGGATCTTCTGGTTGTCGTGGACGACCGCCCACGGCTTCCCGATCCGGCCCGAAACGCGGTGGGCTTCGTCCACGACGATCAGGTCCCAGGCCGCGAGGCCCCCGGCGTGCGCCCGCTCCAGCGTGCCCAGACCGAGGCTGGCGTACGTGGCGTACACGGTCACCTTGTCCAGGCCCCGCGTCCACTCCACCAGCTCGTCCACGTCCGTGGTGTTGGGGAAGGACACTTCCTCACCGCGCAGCGAGGACACCCCGATCATCGGCCCCCGGCGGCCTCCCTCGCGCCACGCGGCCTCGGTCTGGGCGAGCAGGTCCAGCGAGGGCACGAGCACCAGCACACGGCCCGCGTGGAGCTCCTCCGCACTGCGGACCGCCACCCGGGTCTTCCCGGACCCGGTCGCCATGATCACCTGCGTTCGAAGCCCCCGCTCGGGCACAAGCGATCTTGCAGGCAATTCGAGGGCGCGCACGACCGCGTCAATGGCTTCTCGCTGGGCTGCCTCGCGCTGATCAGCGCGGTCAGTGCTCGACATATTCGCCTGCCTTCTCCTGCGGTGCCGTCCGGTCGATTCGAGCGGCGGGAAACGGGAAACCTGCACTTAGAGGAGCCGCAAGGGCTACGGTTGGACTGAAGCGATCGGCTGGTCGATCCGCCCCACCGGAGCACCGGCAAGGCGGCCGGGTGGATCTCGATAACCCTTCGGAGCGGTCCGGGGTGGTGTGCTCTGAGTCCAGAGTCTATCTCGCTATCAGAAATGAAGCACAAAGAATGCCGAGATTCCCCCGAACGTGGCTGAAAGCTGTTAGTCTTGCCTTATAGCAAGCCAATCCGAAACCTTGACGCCCCCTCAAACCCACCCGCTCCTCCGGGTGGCCGGCCCCGACCCCGCGTCACCCCTCCTCCCTTTGCTACTGCTCGGGCCGTGAGGCCCGTGGGTGGGCCGCGCGGAGCGTGGCGCGCCCCGTGGTACGGCGGGTGACGTGGGGTCAGGCGGTGGGATGGTGGGTGGCTGGAGCGCAGCGGAGGCCACCGGTCGGCCGGAGGCCGGTCCCGGGCCGCAACGCGGCCCGGGTGCCCTGCGGTTGGCGGTGCGCGCGCAGCGCGTGCCGCCTGGCGGTGAGCGGAGCGAGCCGCATCCGCTCACGCGGAGCGGGAGCGG
>NZ_JBHVOC010000033.1:0-73669 GCF_044142145.1 Streptomyces sp. BK79 | reverse complement strand
ACGCCGGGTGAGGTCGTGTCGTGTCTGGCTACGCTCGGTGGATGCCGTCGTTTGCGGGTGATCCGCGCCATGAGCGTCTTGTTGGTGTCCTGGTGCCGTTGTTGCGTCGGTCGTGTCCGCCGGGCGGTGGCGGGTTCGGAGGGTCGTACGAGCTCCGGCTCGGTGTTGACGAGGCGGAGGAGCTGGGCGGGGTTGCTCTGATTCGCTCGGCGATGCGTAAGGCCGGCCGGTCCCTGGGGTGGGTGAAGCTGCAGACGTTTGGTGGTTCCTACCCGCAGGTTGCTGTGGCGGGCGTGGTGGACCGGCGGGAGGTGCCTGCGGAGTTCGCCGCCGCGGTTGAGGAATGTGAGCTGCAGCGGGGGAGGGCCGCTGCGGAGTTGATCGGACGGACGTTTGAGGACGGGAAGCCGCGTGCGGTTCCGGGGTCCGTTTTCGTGGTGGCACAGGAGTTCCGTGCCGCGTATGCCGAGGGCGTGACCGGGTGAAGCGCGAGCGGGCGACGCGGCTGTTGGCGGACATGATCACGCGGCTCGAGGACGGCGCCTGGCCGCTGGGCCTGGTTGACGAGGTGTACGTCTTCGGGTCGTACGCGCGTGGGGCGTTGGAGCCCAACGATGTCGACGTCGTCATCGAGCACGGCACGGACAAGCGTTGGCTCGGCGAATCGCTGGATGCATCGATCAGCGGCCGTGACTCGTACGTGGGGATGAGGCAGGCCCTGCAGGGCCGGAGCCGGGGCATCTCCTTTCAGTTCCGCGACCGCAGCAGCCTGCAGGACGAAGGTTTCGAGCTGTTCTTGCTCTGGCGGAAAGGCGAGCCGTTCTCCCTGGCTCGCGAGCGCCTTGCCTCCTTGACCGCTAATCCGGAAGCCGGGCCGGCGCCCAGGGACCACATGCTCACAGAGTTCGAGGGGCTGGAGAGCCCGGTTCCGCGCCCGGCGCGGATCGAGCTGTTCAACCGGCATGCGAAGGGCAAAATCACCATCACGCCGCTGAGGCTGCTGGACGGAGACATCGAGGACCCTGAAGCCGCCCGGCATGTACGGAGGCGCTGGGTGGAGACGAGCCCGTTGCGCCGGGCGGCGACGTGCGCCCTGGTCGCGTTGGAACAGCGGGGCGTTGACCTCGGAGAAGTCACATTGCACGGTCAGCGGCTGTTCGGCCGGGACCAGCCGACTGAACGCTGCTTCGTCGATCTGGGGTGGAACGGCTTCGGATACATGGGACGTCTCCTGGACGACGGAGTGGCCTGGCTGGAGGTGCTGCGCCCTCACCGCAGCAAACCCATGGAGGCACTGCTCATCGAGCCGACGCCTCGCACGTAACCGGAACGTGCGTAACCGCGTCCCGGCGCGGCATGGGAACCGAGGGCCCTGCTTCATCAGAGCGGTGCGGTAGCGAGTGTGGCACGCCGGCGGGCGCGCAGCTGGTGCGGACATCGTCGGTGCGGGTGTGCCGAGGCGGTCGGTCAGGCGATGGCGACGAGGGCGCGGTGTGTGTTCGGTTGCCCCGGGCCGGGGCAAGACCGCGGCCGGGGCTGCGCACCCCGAACACGGGGCCCCATCTCTCCAAATCCTGGTGCGCTCCCGCACGTTGCGTTGAGATCCTCGACACGAGAGTCTCTGAGCACCAGGAGCCACGCCTTGATCATTCTCGACACGAGCATCTTGCGCAGCTTCGCGTTCGACAGCGTCAGCACTGACCTGCTGAGGACCATCCGCACGTCTGGTATCGACAGTGTGGCCGTGCCGTGGGTGGTGCTGGAGGAGCTCACAGCCCAGCGTGCAGTCCCGTATCGCGAGCAGTACGAGAAGGCTCGTGCCGCCCTGCAGAGCCTTCACAACGCCGTGCCGTGGCCCCAGGGGTCCCTGGCGCCACTGAACCTGAAGGGTTTCCAGGAGCACTGGCGAGACAAGTACCGGACCATCGTCGACGTGCTGCCCACCAGTGAAGAAGCCCTACTCCAGGGGCTGCAGCGCGAGATGAATGTTCTGCCTCCTTGCAGGTTCTATGAGGGTAAGGAGAACGGGACCCCGGTGAAGATCGGCGGTAGAGACGCGGCAATCTGGCTGACCGCCGTCGAGTACGCGCGGGAGCACCCCGACGAGACCGTCTACTTCGTCTCTAAGAACACTCGCGACTTCGGGGACGGCACCTCTTTCCCTTTCCCCATGAACGAGGACCTTGAGGGAATCGAGGACCGTTTCGTTCTGCTCACCTCGTTGTCCGAAGTCGTGCAGCAGTTCGCCGCAGCCACGGACGTCGACGAAGAGGCGGTCTCGTCCGCTCTCATGCAGTCGGGGGGCTTCACCGCCGTGACCAATGCGGCTCGGAACAGGATGGGCAACGACTACAGCACTGCGTTCGAAGTCACCGCCGTCCCGCTGGATCGGCACGGCGCCGCCATATCACCCCCCACGCCGGCCACGGCGTATGGATGGGTCTCCGGCCCGACGGTGCAGCTGGTCTCTTTCAGCGACACCAAGGCCTATCAGCTCGGCGAGCACGTATGGAACACCACCACAGTGCGCTGGCGTCTCGGTGGCCTCGTCTTCCTCGCAGGGGAGGTACCGATGGGTCGCGCCGGGTGCAACTGGGAGATGCGTGTCCTCATCAGCACGTCCCAGAGTGACGCACCGCTCACGATCCTTCGCACCACATCACCGGTGGTACTCACTGCCGAAGACTGGGAGCACCTGCCTTCACCGCCGCCGCCCGAAGGGCCCCTCGACGGCCCCTTCACCTTTGGTTGGGAACAACGCGATCTTGAGCGTGCCAGATTTCGGCTCAATCGGACGGGGCTCGAGGACTTCCTCACCCAGATGCGTAATCAGTGGGTTCACAACCCGAGCGGTGTGTCAGACCAGCCGGAGTAGCTGACAGCACCGGACCCCGGACCTCAAAGAGGCACGGGGTCCGGTCACGGCGCAAGAAGGCGAGCGCACCACAGTGGCGCCCGGTGGTGTGGTGACGCGCCGGGGGTGCGCGCCGCAGGCAATGGATGCAGCGCGCATTCGCCCCATTCTCTCCCTGCGGAGCAGCAGCTCCCTGCGGCCTGCGGGCCGGGAGCTGCCCGGGACACCGGATCCCGACCGTGGCCTGCAGCGCCCCGGCCGTCTCCTCGTCCGTGCCACCGCGCCTGGGGTCACAGGCTGGTTGTCTCCTCCTGCGCGGTGTTCCTGTCTTCTGCGGTATCGGGGGCGTCCTCGGTGCTTTCCGTGGTGCGTCGGTAGTAGGGGTGGGTGGAGTCCATCCTGCGGGCGAGGTGGAGGGGGGTGGGGGTGCGTTGTCGGACGTCGGAGGTGATGCCCTGGTTGGTCAGGACGGCGGCGACGGCTCCGATGAGGTCGCAGTCGGCGTCGGGTCTCTGGGCGATGACGGTGAACCGGGTGGCGGTGTGGGCGTAGCCGTTCTTGCTCTGGCTGCCGCTGTCGAAGCGTGTCTCGTCTTTGCCGAAGCGGCCAGCGGGGCCGGCGGCCCAGGTGCGGGGGACGTTGATGAGCAGGAAGTCGGGGTAGGTGAGGGTGCCGTCGTCGGTGGCGAGTTGGAAGAGGCTGTTGGTGGTGTTGGTGGCGCGCCAGGTGCCGTCGCTGGTGCGCATGTGGGCCCCGGTGGGGCGGCCGATGCGTTCCAGGTCGCCGATGACGCGGACGGTGGCCAGGGGGCGCTGGGCGCGGGGGAGGCTGTGGCCGGGCAGCCAGGACGCCGGCCGGGGCATGCCGGGCGGCGGGTCCTGGCCCAGGGCTTCGTCGGTGAGGCCCGCCCAGATGTACTCGGCTGCGTCGCCGTCGACGTAGAGCACCGTGGGGGCTGGTGCGGGGAGTTGAGTGCGGGTGGCGACGAGGGCCTGCTCGACGATGTCCGCGGCGGCGCGGGCCTGGAGTGTCTCGTCCGCGGCGGCGCGGTATCCGCTGACGTCCCAGGCGAGGTCGGCGGCGTGCAGCGCGGTGGTGGCCGGGCTGTGGGGCTGCCATTGCCCGGCCTGGGGGCTGTAGGACCAGACCTGCCAGGGGGCGTCCTTTCCGCCGGTGGGGCGCATGGCGGTGAGGGTTGCGGTGATCGGTGCCGGTTCGGTGGTGCGGCGCTTGCCGGGTGTGCGGCGCTGGGCGTGGCGGCGGACGTGGATCCCGATGTGCCACCAGTTCTCGAGCGGCAGTTTGCCGAACGCGGCACCGAGGCGGTGGTCGGTGGCGCCGACGCCGCTGAGGATCTCGCGCAGCACGTTCGCGGTCGAGCTGTCGAGGCCGCTCTGACGGGAGGCGACCTTCTTCGCGCGGTACTTCTCGTTATAGGGCTTGCCCTCCCGGGTGTGGGTGGGGACCGGCGGCGGGGCCTGCTTGATGTACTGGGAGGTTGCTGCGAGGCGCGCGAGAGCCTGCTTGGAGGGCCACTTGCCGTCCTCGGCCTCGGCCTTCTCGCGGGCTTCGACGCTCGGGTACCAGCGCTCGGGGTCCCAGTCGGTCTCGCAGATCGCCGCGACGAGCGTGTCCTCGCGGGTGTGGGGGGCGAGCATCTGCGCCAGGTCCCGCTCGCGTTCCGCGCTGGTGCGCGGTCCGTGGCCGAGGGCACTGGCCTTGTCGTGGAGGAAGACGACCTCGATACGCCCGCCGGCGGCGGGTTCGGCGACGCCTTCGGCGGCCTTCCAGTCCTCGCCGGGGCCCCACTGGGCGGCGATCGCGGCCTTCACCCGGGCGCGGACCTCGTCGGTGCTCCACAGGACAGGGACGAGGAGGGTGTCCACGCCGGCGGCGTCCAGGGCGGCGGGGATCCGTTCGAGGGGGATCGGTCCGCTGACGCGTGAGCCGCTCTCGGTGGGCGGCACCTTGATGCCGGGGACCTCGATGAACACGGGACTGCGGTGGCTGTACTTCTCGCACCGGGTGTCGATGGCCTCCTCGACGCGGCGGAAGAACTCCATACCGTGTCCGCGGCCCAGGCCGGGGGTGGGGACGCTGGCCGGGGCGACGGCCCAGACCGGCCCCGGGGCGGTGTCGGCCAAGGCGTCCTCAGCGAGGTGCTCGGGGAAGGGCGGCACGTTCGCGCTCAGGCGGGGCAGGGCGGCCAGGCGGCGGCTGGCGGCGACCGCAGGGACGTTCAGGCGGCGCTTCCACGGCGGGCCGTCGGTGGCCGCGGCGACGACGAGCGGCTGGTCGGGGTTGGTTAGCAGGACGGTGGCGACACCCTTCCAGGAGGTGGCGAGGAGGGTGGTGGTGGCGTTCACGGTCAGCGCGTGGCGCCGGGAGTGCCCGCTGGCGGCGGTGCCGATGGTGATACGGGGCAGCAGGTGGCGCACGATGCCCTTGCGGTCGGGTTCGGCGGGCAGTTCGTGGCCGATTGCGGCCAGGCGGCCGTCGGTGCACAGGGCGAAACGGACGGGGGCGCCGTTGTTTCGGGGCCACTCGAGGGCGGCGAGTTCCTCGGCCAGGCGCCAGCGGGCGAGCTCGCCCGGCCACCAGGCGCGCGAGCGCTTGCCGGCGCTCGGCGGCGGGGGCAGAACGGCGGAGCGGGGCTCGGCCCGGGCAAGGAGTTCGGCCAGCTGTTCGCCGATGCGCCGACCGTCGGCACCGGGGACCACGGCTTCGGCCCAGTAGCAGAACACGTCGCGCCGGTCCTCGGCGCTGATCGGCGCCGCGCACAGGAGCTCGTAGCAGCCGTCGTTCCACTGCCAGCGCGCCCAGGTACCCGCCGCCGCGCGCAGGACACACTCCAGCGCCCGGTAGGGCGGCTGCACGTCCAGACCGGCGCCAACGTTGCGCTTGTACTCGCGCGAGAGCTCTACGACCAGATCCATTATGGGGGCGTCGGGCCGGTAGGCGATCACCTCGCCCAGGTCGGCGGGAGCGGTGCGGAACTGCAGCAGGCGGGCCTGCTTGCGGGCGACGCTGTCGAGCGGGCGACTCATGCGTACTCTCCCAGGTAGGCGTCAAAGCCCGCGCGCAGCGCGGGGAGCAGGTGCTGGGCGTGGGCGTACTCGGCGATTTCCTCGATGGTGTGGCCGTAAGAAGCGCCGAGCTGCGCGAGGTCGTCCTGCGGGGACCGCTCGAGCAGCCCGCGGATCAGGGTGGGCAGGTCAGACCCCCAGGTGGGGTCGTGGAAGGCGCCGTCGATGAAGTGGAGCTCGACGTGGGTCTGCCCGCGGCGTCCGCGGCCCGCCAGCTGAACACTCTGCCCGAGGAGGGTGGCGACGAGTTCGTACTTCAGCTCGTCGGGCAGGGCGGAGAAGCGCTTGGGCGCGTTGAGGTTCAGGCGCAGGTGCGCGTCGGCCGCCCCGCGGGCCCGGGCCAGGACGGCGGCAGGGTCGTCGCCAGGCACGGTGTCGCGCCAAGCCCGGGCGGCGACACTGGCCGCCAGCACCGCCGGGTCGTCGGCCGGCATGACCGGCCGCACACCCATGGCGATCAGCGTGATGGCGGACACGGCGACGCCCTCGAACACGGTCAGCACGTTCAAGCCCCGCTCGGTGCGCGGCAGCGGCGAGATGAGTACCTCGCCGTCGAGGTCCGCCAGCTCCGCGAAACGGTCGCGGGTGAGCTGGCCGATCGCGTCGCAGACCGGCGGCAGAGACAGGTCGGGGGTGTCCGCGACGGCGACGTAGATCCGCAGCCGCCGCCCGAGGGCGAGCGCGGTGTCGTACAGGGTCTGGGCGAACAGGCGCGCCTGCCGGTAGGAATTGACGGTGATCAGGGTCCGCGCGCGATGCCGAGTGCGCGCCTCCGCGGCGAGCCGGTCCAGGTCGCGCACCAGGCCCGGTGCGTAGCCGGCGGCCAGTGAGATGACCCGCTGGTCGCGTTCGCGGTAGGGGGTGCTGCCGACGGCCAAGAGCTTTCCGTCGGCAACGGGGGTGCTGTTGTAGATGGTCAGACCCTCGCGGAGGGTGTCGGGCATCGCCCAGTCGGGGCGGCCGAGCAGATGGGTGCGGGCCGCGCCCGGCATGAAGCCGGTGGCGGACATGCCCAGGACAGTACGCTGGCGGCCGCTGAGGGCGAGAGAGACGATGCTGCCGAGGAACTGCGTCTCGGTGTGGGGGTCGGCGCGCAGCACCTCCATCTTCAAACTCGCATGGGCACCTGGATCGTCCAGCCCTTCGAAGCGGAACCCGCCCAGCTGGCGGCCCAGCGGCCCGAACGGGACGACGGTGCCGGCACCCTGGTGGCCGATCGCGTCGGCGAGCTCGGAGGCCGCGTCGATGCCGTGCCCGGCGAGTTCGCCGGCCCTGTCGGTCAGGTTGAACATCGTGTGGACGATGGCCGTCAGCCACGTCTTCATGATCAGCGCGTGCAGGACGCCTGCGGTGACCTCGGTGCGCGTGGGCGCCCGCTCCGGCTCCGGCTGGTTGGGCCCGCGCTGCGCCGGGACCGTGGACTCGGCAGGTGTTTCGTCGGCTCCGCCTTCGGCGGCGCAAAAGGCGGGCAGCGCGGCGGAGAGGATCTCCCGCAGGTCGTCCTTGAGGGAGCCAAGCTGCCACTCGCCGTCCTCGTCGATCGTGAGCATCCGCTCCAGCACGTCCGGGACGGGCAGCAGCCGGTCCGGCAGGACGGCGGAGGAAGGGCGGTCGCCTGGCCGGGTGGCCACGCGCGGGAGCAAGGCCTGCAGACAGTCGGCCTGCTCGTCGGTGGCCGCAGCGTCAGGGGGCACTCCGATCAGGTTCTCCAGCAGATGCCGGTCCCACTGATGGGGCTGATACCAGCGCTTGCGGTCCTGCAGGACCTGCCGCGTCCGGCGCGGGTCCTGCCCGCGGGCCAGGGCCCGCGCCTGGGCGACCTCGGTACAGACCTCCTCCCCGGCCACCAGGTCGAGCAGCTGCTCGGCCAGGAACACCGCCCGGGTCAGGGGCCGACGCACGGCCACCGCCAGCCGCGGCGGCGCCTGGTGCAGGCTGTCGCGAATGCGCCGCAGCACCGTGGTCGGGCGGGAGCGGGACGCGAGCTCCAGCACGCCGCACTCGTCGAACCCCCGCGACTGGTAGGCGTCGACCTCATCGACGACCACATAGGACGCCAGGCGCAGAAGAAACTCGCGGACGCTGATGCTGTTGCGGATCTCCCCGTCGACTTCCACTGGAACCTTGATCATCCCGGACTGGAAACAGGCGTGGGTGGTCACGATGATCCTGGCCGTCGTTGCGGCCCTGACGTGGGAGAACTTCCCGCAGGACGACACATACGGGCACAGCGCCCGCTCCGTCTGGCCGAAAGCATCCGACGCCGTGACCGTGCACGGCTCCCTGCCGGCCTCGAAGGCGTCGCGTCCCTCGAGCTGCGCCTGCGCGGCACACCCGTAGGCGGAGTTGTTGATCAGGAAGGCGATGCTCGCCGGGGCCTGCGCCAGCGGCACGCCAGTGCCCTCCAACTTCCCGGCGGAGCGCAGCGCGAAGTCGTACCGACTGTTGGGGGCGATGAACGGCGTGGCCGTCTCCTTGACCCCCGCCGCCCGCAGCTCCTGCTGCAAGGTGAAGGCCTCGCCGTAGACGTCGCCGTTGTCGCTGACCACCAGCACGGTGGTGCGGCCCAGGCCTGCCTGCTGGATCGCCAGCCCCCGGCCGAAGACGTTCTTGCCCACGCCCGGGGGCGCACTCAGCAGGTGCATCCGGCCCGGCGGCAGGACGACGGGTTCCAGGGGGCGCTGCCCGCCACCGATGGTCCCGCGCAGCAGCAGCGCGATCTGCTTCTCGCGGAAGGCCGGGCCCTTCATGTCCTGGTCGGTGTCCCGGCTCTGCCAGCCGAGCTCATCGGCGTCCAGCACCAACTCCACCGACGGCGCGGTCACGACCTGAGGCGACCTGTACACCCCCTGCTCGTCGGGGAAAGCCAGCTGGACCCGCCCACGCGATGTTGGCGCCGACCAGCCCGATCCGCTCGCGACCCGCAGCAGCCGCCGGCGCCTGGCCGGTGCGAGCAGGCGTTCGGCGACGTCCGCAGGGTCCTGTCCGTGAGTCGGCAGCACTTCAAGCGCCCGCCCCCGCTCGCTGTACCCGAGCGCGTAGAGAGCGGGCAGCGGGTCGTCCGCGTCCGGGGTGTGGAAGACGTCGTAGACGGTCCGTTCGACGTGGTGCAGTAGCGCCTCCCCTCGATGGCGGGTGCCCAACAGCGTGCCGAGGCGCTGCTTGTCCGCCTCTGACCACTGCTCCCAGCCCGCCACGGCACGCGGCGCGTGCCCGCTCAGCAGGACATGGGCGTCTGCGACGCGCACCACCTGCCGCCCGTCGCGGAACCGGGCGGGAAGAAGATACTCGGCCAAGGCCAGAGCCCCGGCAAGCGTCCTGCTCACGCCCCATCCACCTCTGCCACCAGGTCGGGATCGGTCAGCACGCGCGCCCCGCTGCTCCGCACCACCCGGCGCAGCAGCGGCAGGTACCCCCGCAGGTGCTCAGGCACCACGAAGCACAGCTCGCCGGGCCCCTCGGGATCCTCGCGCAGCTTCTGGGCCAGCCCGTAAGGGTCGGCCCAGGTCTTGACGTCGACGCGCCACGCCCTGGACCGGCCAAGACGAGTGACATGCAGGTCATAGGCGTCGCCGAACGGCCACAGCCGCACTTCCGCGCCCAAGGCGACCAGCCGGTCGCGCAGCTCGACCTCCAGCAGGCCCGGGAGCGTCACCCACAGCCACAGGGCGTAGGGCAACGCCACGTAGCCCTCCACGGGCAGCAGCTTCGGCAGGGTGCGCCGTTCGCCGCACGGGGTCAGGCGCCAGCCCTCCACCGCAGTCGGCTCGGCCCGGTACCGGGCGCCCAGCAGGCTGTGGCGCTCGTCCTCACACTCGACGTCCACCACGCCGTTGGGGCGGTAGGTGGCCCGCATCGTCCATCTGCACATCGGACACGCTGCCCACAG
The DNA here is from genome assembly GCF_044142145.1 of Streptomyces sp. BK79. Classification (NCBI taxonomy): domain Bacteria; kingdom Bacillati; phylum Actinomycetota; class Actinomycetes; order Kitasatosporales; family Streptomycetaceae; genus Streptomyces; species Streptomyces sp. BK79. Next base: position 63,840 of record NZ_JBHVOC010000033.1, on the reverse strand, counting down.
GCCGCCGAACTGCCGCGTCGGGGAGATACCGGTGTACGCGCCCAGCTCGACCAACGCGGTGTTCCGGGACAGATCGCGCCGTGTCAGGACGGGCGTGCGGACCATCGCCTCCCGGCCCTGGGTGTACGCCTCGAAGCCGGCGGCACTCAGCGCGCGGAAGACGGCGTGCTGGACGGTCTCGCCGGAGATCCGCGACAGCCCGGTACTCACCGGCAGCATCCCCACCGCCCGCAGCAGGCTGTGCAGATGGCGGATGTCGGCACCGATCCCCGGGGCCTGGTGGCCGTGCTCAGAGGCCTCCACCGCGAGCCGGTGCAGCGCCGAGCTGGGCATGCCGTCGTCATCGAGCAGCCACAGCTGGCCGAGCACTGTTCCCTGGGGCTGTCCCGGCAGAAGGTCGGCCACTCGGCTTCCGCGGAGCCGACGGGCGAACACCTCGTACGACAGTGCCTGCTCAAGGACCCCGAAGGAGCGCACGTAGCGACCATGGCACTCCATCAGCAGCCGCATCCGCCCCTGTGCCTCGCCATCACTGCTACTCAACGCCAGCGCCGCGACCACGCAGGCGTCGAGTGCCGCGCGCTGGTCCTCGTCGAGTTCTTGAACGGCCGCTGCCGTCCCGGCCACCGCCGACACCCCGGTCCTCCCCGCACCGCATCGAGCCCATGCCACAACCTCAACCACTCCGCCCGGTGGGAGGGCACGGGAGTTCGGCGACCATCCCCCGATCCGGTGATCCCGATCCGACGTTCGCGATGCGGGGTCTTCCGGACGGACTCGTGTCCGGCAGTTGCCGAATCGGGACGAACAGCGTCGCGGCCCAACGGCGCTCCGCAGACGACGCGGGCATACGGCCGCGGCGCGCGGGATGTGCTGTGTGTACGGGGACACGGGCCTGGCGGAGGTGGTCGCCGCCGTCAACCTGTACATCGACCGCGACGTCCTCGCACGGCAGGTCGCCCGTGAGGATGCCTAGTGTTGCTCCCTGGCCGCGTGCCTGTACGGCTGGGACGCGACGGCGTAGGCCGCCACGCCGTGGTCTCACTCATGGCGTGTCCTTTCGCCTCCAACGCACGGCAGCTGTACGGCTTCTCGCTCGATCATCGCGGATCAGGCGGGCGAGGCCTCGGCTTCGTCCTCTCCATGCCCCGCACGGAAAGGGCGGCAAACTGGCCGGAGTGCTGAGAGGAGGAGCGGGGCAGACAGCAGAGGTGCGCTAGTTTCGTGCGGTATGGAAAGTCCCTCCCAGCTACGTCAAGCCACCCTCGCCTGGCTTGATCAGGCACGTCATCTCCCCTCCAATCCTCAGGCCGTCTCTGACGCAGCGCTTGCAGCGCGGCCGGAGTGGGATGACCTGAGCAACGCAGTGGCCTTGGCGGCGCCGGTGTCGGGGCACCGTGACCTGTACGGAAAGCTCACTGGTGACTGGCTGCCCCGATGGTCCGTGATTCTGGGTGCATCCGGGCTGGGCGACGCGACCCGTTTGATCGCCCGAGGGGCCACTGTGTCGGTGGAGGAGGTCGCGGACAGTTTCGTTGCCTTCTGTACGGCCCCGGCACTGGGTGCCGAAGACTGGCTGCTGCTGACCGGCGATCTTCCTGAAGGTGCACGAGTTCCGCTGGGGCACTACACCCTGCAGACCTTCACCACCGACGAACTGAAGCAGCTGGGCCCCATGCCCGCGCTCTATGGCTTGCAGCCGGGCGGGCTCGACCTCGATCTTCTAATCGGTGCGCCTTTCGTCCATGTCCCGAATTCTGACCGTACGCCGGACCGCAGAGGGACCCACTGGTTCGAGACCGCCGGTCCTCGGCCGGAAGCCCGCCACTGGAGAGCGCTGCTCCCCCTTATCCTGTGGAGCGCAGACCTGTTGCACGTCGATGCCGTGTTCAGAGTCGAACGCGGCCGGTACTTCGAACTGAACCGAAACGACGTACCGACCACCATCGAGACCATTGCGAGTCGCCACGGGACCCCGGTCGAAATGGAAGCCCGTAAGACGGGGAGCTTCCATCTCGCGCCGGCAGATCTGCCGCGGATGCAGGCCTTCTGCTCCGCAGTAACCGCCAGGATCGATGCCGTCATGGCTGGCGCAACCAGCGGCCGCACATTGCCCAGGAAACGTGCCCGACGGCTTGAACGGGCCGCCCGACACCTGCTGCAGGCCTACCAGCGCACCCCCAGCGACAACGAAGTATGGGAGCAAGAGATAGACGAGCTGCACTTGGACTACGTCATCGCTCTGGAAGCCCTTATAGCCAGTCCCAACGACAAGCACGACGGCATCAGCAAGAAGATGCAGACTCGCACGGCCGCCCTGTTCCCCCCAGCGCTGCGCGAACTCGTCACGAAGGCAGTGCGGGACGCATACAACGCACGGTCCTTGTATGTACACGGAGACCTGCTCAAAGAGCAGGAGGAGAGCAAAAGGCAGACTCAGCTGCGTGAGCTGCGGCTGATCTTGCGGCAGGTGGTTCTGCGCTGGCTCATCCTCACCCCCCACGACACCGAGGACCTCGCACCACGTCTTGACGCCGCAGCCGACTGCGGCAGCTGTGAGCAGGCCATTGACGAGCCTCTGCGCGCCTTCTTCCAGGAAACGACGACACGGGACGGTATCCGCTCCTGAGGCGGCCGAGAGACTCCCGGCGGCTATCACGATCGGTGCGGGGTGCTCGTTATGCCTTTGCCTTGCCTGTGGCTCTGAAACGGAAGCCGAAGAGGCCGCCCTCTTCGTCGTCGGTGAGACGAGGGCTTCGGAAGTGGGGTTCGGGGTTGAATCCGCGCTGGGCAGCGGTACTGAGGGTGTCGGTGTTGAGGGTGACGATGTACTGCATGTGCTCTTCCTCCGTCACTTCGGCTGCGAGCGCCAGGGCTCGCGCGACCTGCCGTTCGTCGACGCCGTCGTAGAGGTGGCTGTCGTGGATTAGGAAGTCAGGGCCGCGCTCGTGGCGGTGAGCGAGGACAGCCAGGGTGAGGTCGAAGCAGAAGATGACCATGTTGTTGATGCCGCTGCTGTCCCAGTCCTCTCCCAGTGATCATTGGTTATGCGGTGAGTGCCCCCATAGGCTTGGCGCGCGTCTATACACGCCTGACGTCTACCGGTACGTCGGCTACCAGCTCACTCCGAGGCGCGTTCCGTAATCAGCTGGCGGTACTGGCGCGCGCGATCAGCCACCCCGTCTCCCACGGCAGTCAGCTCTGCCAGATAGGTCAGCACCTCCGTAATGGACTCGTGATCCGGATTCGCGAGGAGGAACTCTTCGGTTGCCTCTGTCACACCGCTTTCTGGTTCGAGGAGCAGGGCCCGGAAAAACCTAAAGAGCCTGGTGGCAGCGTCGTCGGGCGGGTTCATTGGGGATGCGAGCAGTCGTCTCCATTGCTCCGCACATGCCTCGAGGCCCTCCTCCACGGTATCGAGCATGAGCTTCTCGAACATGCTGGAGAGATCTTCAGGGTCTGCTTCAATGGCCCGTTCTAGATCTTCACGTGCCTTCTCGTAGTGGCCGGCCTGACGGTGTGATTGGCCCCGTTCGGTGAGGGCCCAGGCGGAGGTGGGGTCGAGTTCGAGTGCGGCGGTGAAGTCGGTGATGGCTTGGTCGTATCGGCCTGCTTGGCGGTGTGCTTGGCCGCGGGATGCGAGGGCCCAGGCGTAGGTGGGGTTGAGTTCGAGTGCGGCGGTGTAGTCGGTGATGGCTTGGTCGTATCGGCCGGCCAGGCGGTGTGTCTCTCCGCGGGATGCGAGGGCCCAGGTGAGTGTGGGGTCGAGTTCGAGTGCGGCGGTGTAGTCGGTGATGGCGTGGTCGTATCGGCCGGCCTGCTGGTGTGCTTGGCCGCGGGATGCGAGGGCCCAGGTGAGTGTGGGGTCGAGTTCGAGTGCGGCGGTGTAGTCGGTGATGGCGTGGTCGTATCGGCCGGCCAGGTGGTGTGTCTCTCCGCGGCATCCGAGGGCCCACTCGTAGGTGGGGTCGAGTTCAAGTGCGGCGGTGAGGTCGGCGGCGGCCTGGTCGTATCGGCCGGCCTGCTGGTGTGCTTGGCCGCGGGATCCGAGGGCCCAGGTGAGTGTGGGGTCGAGTTCGAGTGCGGCGGTGAGGTCGGTGATGGCGTGGTCGTATCGGCCGGCCAGGCGGTGCGTTTCCCCCCGCGCGCCGAGGGCCCAGGCGTAGGTGGGGTCGAGTTCGAGTGCGGCGGTGAGGTCGGTGATGGCGTGGTCGTATCGGCCGGCCAGGCGGTGTGTCTCTCCGCGGGACGCGAGGGCCCAGGAGAGTGTGGGGTCGAGTTCGAGTGCGGCGGTGAGGTCGGCGGCGGCCTGGTCGTATCGGCCGGCCTGCTGGTGTGCTTGGCCGCGGGATCCGAGGGCCCAGGCGTAGGTGGGGTCGAGTTCGAGTGCAGTGGTGAGATCGGCGATGGCCTGCTCGTGGTGGTCGAGCCAGCGGTGGGTTTCTCCACGTCGGGCCCAGGTCTGGGCGTTGCGGGCGTCGTACGCGAGGGCGCGGTCCAACTCGACAAGGGCCTCTTCCTCCCGGTCGGAGAAGTAGAGGCGCTGGCCACGGTAGGTATGAGCCCAGCCTCTAGCCGCCGTACTGAGTTGGCCATGGGCAAGCAGAGCAGCGAGGCAGGCAAGGACAGACTCGTCGTCGGCGAGAGCCTCCCCAAGCCGTGTGGACCAGGCGAGCAGGGCGGCGTCCGCGGTATCGCGTGCGGCTTGCTCCAAGGTCTCGACCCACTGCCGCAGTACCGCCACGTCCTGGCCCGCAGCATGCACCACCTGCTCAAGAGCGGACGTCAGATACATTCCCGGATGCGCGCACAACCGGTGGTACGTCTCATCCAGACGGTGCCGGCGCCATTCAGGATCCTTCCAGTGTTTGGCCTCGGGAAGACGTTCCTCGACCGCGGCACGCCAGGCGGCATGCGTGTTCGCCAGACGCAGATGCGCTGAAGCCCAGCCTTGAGGAGCGTGGGTGCGCTGCTGGCGGACCATGCTGGCGCGTACCACCGCGTGGTAGTGCTTGAAGCCGCCACGGCCACTGACGAACGGCTGCCCGCACAGCCACTCCCATAACCCCTCCGCCCCAGGCCCGGCCGCGGCAGCGAAGACGTCCTCGTTCAGCTGCAGCGGCAGCGCACACGCCCGCACGGCCTCGCGCTGCTCAGGGTCCGTGATCCACTGCACGAACCGCTCGACCGTCACGTCCGCGAGGTCCCCGCCCGCGTCCACTTCCTCAACTGTGTGAGGGCGGGCCAGGGCAAGGAGTTCCACGAGCAGCGGCAGCCCCATCGACAGGCGCAGCACCGCTTCCACCACATCCGGATCGGTCACGCCCCGCGAAGTCAGCAGCGAACGGGTCTCCGCTTCCGTGAAGACTTCCAGCGGCACATCTGCGACCTGATCCCGTATCGGTGCCCATTCCCGCTCCGCCAGTTCGTCCCGGCCGGCCAAAACGACGATGACGTTCGCTGGCACCGGACCGAACTCCTCGTCCAGCAGACTCAGCAGCCACCCGTCCAGGTACCGGGCAGTCTGCTCCCACGTGTCGAAGAACAGCACCACCCACCGATGACGACGGCACAACCGCTCCAGCTCGGCGACGAAAGCCCGGCTCACACCCGCCTCATCACCTCGAGCACCCCGCCGCCGGGCACGAGCCTGGGACGCCGACCGCAGCCGGTCCAGCCCCTGCGCCGCGGCATCCGGATTCGCCATCGCCGTCACGACACCGGCACCCGGAATCAGCGACGCCGCCCCCAAAGCAGCCTGCGTCACCACCCGGCTCGACACCGACGCCTCACCCTCCATGGGCACCGGCTCCCCCTGCGCCACCTGCTCCCGCCGGAACTGCTCGATGGCCTTGTCGAACTCCTTGCACGGACCGGCCTGCTCCGCCAACTGCCTGACCAGCTCGACCAGAGCCTGCTGCACGCCGTGGACGTCGTTCTCGTCCACCACCGCCGTTACCGCATCCGCACGTCGGGCCGCCTCCTGCCACTGCCGCAGCAGCGTGGATTTTCCCACCCCACCCACACCACGCACATGGAACAAAAACTCCGCCGGATCCTCCTCCGACTGCGGATCCTTCGACAGGTTTTCCGTGAACAGTGCCAACTGCGCCCGCCGGCCCACGAACCGTGCCTTCGCGCGCTGCCGGATCAGCGCCCCCCTCGACAGACCCCGATTACCTGCGCCCGGCATCTCCGCACCCCCGTCACTTTGCCCACCTTGCCGCCGAAGCCGACAGCAGGTCCGTCCGAAACAGTCGTGTCGGACACAGGCCATCAGTGTCCGACGCCGGCCGCTTGCTTGTCAGCCAAGCCCAAGAGGCTGCACCCGCACGGTGTTGAGGCGCGGCCGCGACGAGTGCGTCCCCTGTTGTAGCGCGGTCCAGTACTGCCGTTCCGGTTTCCGGGAACCGCAGCAAGCGATCCGCCTATGCCCACTGCATGCCCAGCTCCGCGAGCGCAGCTGTCCAGGATCGGTTTTTGTGATCGGTTCTGCGGGTGTCTGAGCTGGGCTGATCAGTTCGAGCGTCTGGCTGTGTTCGTGGGGGTGTGCAGCGGGGAGGCGATCGCTGGGTGGCTGGGTGGCTGGGTGGCTGGTTGTAGCGGCCGTTTGAGCTGTGGGCTTGTCAGGTATCAGGCTCGTTGATCAGTTGCAGCCATCTTTTCTAAGTGCTGGTCACTTTCTCTGATCGTGGGTATGTGCTGGCCTGTCGGTGTGAGGTCTCAGGAGATGCTTGACCGTTTGTCCTCCGGACATGGTTGACACGTTCGGCTGAACGTCGGTCATCTCCTGACTCTCGGTGTGGCCGTGGTGGTTTCGTGGGTCGTCGTGGATGTGCAGCAGCTGGCCGAGTACCGTTACCGGGCTGTCCGCGAGGTGCTCGGCGGGTCTCCAATCGGTGAGGTCGCAGCCCGGTACGGCACCTCACGTCAGACTCTCCACAGCTGGCGACGGCGGTTCGAGCAGGAAGGCGTGCCCGGCTTGCTGGACCGCTCCCGGCGCCCGCGGAACAGTCCCACCCGGCTGTCAGCCGAGGTGGAAGCCGAGATCTGTGAGCTGCGTCGCCGGCATCCCCGGTGGGGTGCCCGCCGGATCGTTCACGAACTCGCGGGCCGGGGGCTGTCGGCGCCGTCGCGGGCCACAGTCCACCGGGTGCTGTCCCGCAACGGATTGGTCCGCACCCAGGAACAGCAGCACCCGCGCAAATACCGCCGGTGGCAGCGTGAGGCGCCGATGCACCTGTGGCAGATGGACCTGGTCGGCGGGGTTCCGCTGGCCGACGGCCGGGAGTGCAAGATGGTCACTGGCATCGACGATCACTCCCGCTTCGTCGTGATCGCCACCGTCGTGGCCGTGCCCAGCGCCCGCGCGGTGTGTTCGGCCTTCACCGCCGCGATGCGCCGCTACGGAGTGCCCTTCGAGGTCCTGACGGACAACGGCAAGCAGTTCACCGGCCGCCATACTCGCCCCCAGCCGGTGGAGGTGCTCTTCGAGCGCATCTGTCGGGAGAACGGCATCACCCCGCGGCTGACCAAGCCGCGCTCGCCCACCACTACGGGCAAGATCGAACGAGGTCGCGGTGATCCGGTACGGCAAGGACGGCATCTACCGGGTGAGGCCGCCCGGCGGTCTGGTCGCCGCCCGCTTCCGCCACTACGAGGCGCGTTCCGGACGACCACTGCTTCATGACCATCTGATGGTGTCGGTGAAGGGGCAGCGCCTGGACGGGAAGTGGGGCTCGATCCACACCACGGCCCTGCACGAGAACACGGTCGCGGCGTCCGCGCTCTACAACGAGCTGGTCGCCTCCGAGGTCTGTGAGGCGCTGGGGCTGGCGACCGAGCCGCGCACCGTCACCCCAGGACGCCGCCCCGTGATGGAGATCGCCGGGGTGCCGCACGAGCTGATCCGCTGGACCTCCTGGCGCAGCGACCAGATCGCCGCCTGCCTGACCGAGCTGGAGCACGAGTACGTCACCGCCGTCGACGACGACGGCGAGCCGCTGTTCCTGCCCGTGGTCTCCGAGCGGGCCCGCGCCAAGCTGAACGCCATCGCCGCCCGCAAGACCCGCCCGCCCAAGCAGTCGGCCCGGCCGCTCGCGCAGCTGCGCGCGTGGTGGAAGGCGAGCGCGATCCTCACCTCCGGTGTCGCCGCAGACGTCATCACCTCTCTCCTCGAGTACGCCCGCGCCGCAGCCGCCGCGATCCGGGCCCGAGTCGCGGCCGTGGTCGACGTCGCCCTGGCGGCCGTCGACGTCACCGCGACGGTGTTCGTGATGAACGACGGCGGCCGCTTCCACCGCCGGCACCTGCTCGCCGAAGCCCGCCGCCACCTCGCCCTCGTCCTGCGCGGCCGCCGCCGCGACCCCGGCCTGGACGACCAGGTGGTGGCCGCCGCCATCTCCACCCACTGCCTGGACATCACCGAGCCGACAACCATCATCGGCCTGCTGTCCGACTACCGCCTCTACACCGCCCGGTGGTCCCTGTCCGACACCCCCACCCGCCGCCGACCACCCATCCCCGCGTCCGACCCGGACCGGCACCCCCCGGCCGACCCCGGCGAGCTGGCCGAACCCCGGCCCGCAGGCCGGGACGCGGGGGAGTGGGAGATCCCCCGCATCCCGCTCCAGTACGAGCGCGCCTTCCTCGCCGGCGCGGTGGTCCACGAGCAGCTGCGCGCCACCGCCGCCGCCGTCGTGCGGGGCCGGATGTACGACGTCGTCGCTCACCAGCAGGCGGCGATGCCCGAGCACCTGCTCGCGCCCGAGCCGGCCGACCCCGAGCACGACGACCAGGAGCAGAAGCCCGGCCGCAGGGAGGCGATCGACATGACGGCGCTGCGGGCCCTGCGGGCGTCCCGCACGGACGTGGAAGCCCTCGATCTCACCGCCGACCGGCTGCGCCGCCTCCAGGACGTGTCCGCCAAGGTGGGCGACGACTCCCGCGCCCGCTCGGACCGCGTCCCCGCGAACCGCTACGCCGACCAGGACGACGACACCGGCGCGGTGCGCCCGGACGACCAGCAGGTGCACCACCCACAGCAGCTCGGACCGCACCACGGCCGGGAGGCCGGCCACTGAGTGGACCCGCTGGTGCGCACCCGGTGCGGTGGTGCGCACCGACGACGCGCGCATCCATTCCACCGAGTGGAGTCCTACCGGCCGGGAGTGGACGCCACCGCGCTCGGCACCCACTCCACTGAGTGGAGCACACCGAGTGGAGTGGAGGACGTCGACAGGGCGGTGGTTCGCGGATGCGGACAGCGGTCGTTCCCGCTCGGCGGCATGCATACCATTGCTGAACGGCATCCAGGCCAGGCTTACAGGTCGCCCACCAGCGGAGATGCCGCCGGGTCGCCGGTTCCGCCAGGACGCGGAGCCGTCGGGTGCCGGGGAGGCACAGAGAAACGGGGGGTGCGGCATGCATCGGCGGGCGCTACTGGGTCGCGATACGGAGCGTCGCACGCTGGCTGCCCTGGTCGAGCAGGGGGCCGCCGGTTCGGGCGGCGCGACGGTGATCACCGGAGCGCCGGGGATCGGCAAGTCGGCGCTGGTCGCGGAGGCCGCAGGCGCGGCAGCACGCGGCGGGACCCGTGTGATCACCGCTGTGGGGGTCCAGTCGGAGGAAGACCTACCCTGCGCCGGACTGCACCAGTTGGTTCACCAGCTGCGGGACGGAATCGACGACTTGCCGGGACGTCAGCGCACCGCGCTGCTCGCGGCCGTCGGGCTCGTCGACGAGGCCGTACCCGATCTGTACCTCGTCGGCTTGGCCGCGCTGACCCTGCTGACGGACGCGGCGGCGAAGGCGCCACTGCTGGTGGTCGTCGAGGACGCCCACTGGATGGACCGTGCCAGCCTCGATGTGCTCGGGTTCGTGGCGCGGCGGATCGAGTCCGACCCACTCGTTCTGGTCGCCGTCACCCGGCGCCTCGACGACCGCCTCAGCAGTGCCGGCCTGCCTGTGCTGCACCTGGGCCCGCTGACGGACGAGGTGTCGGGTGAGGTGCTGGACGCGGTTGCCCCCGGACTGGGACAGCAGGTCAGACGGCGGCTGTTGGAGGAGGCCGCCGGGAACCCGCTGGCGCTGACCGAGCTGCCGGTCGCGCTGCAGTCGGTCGGCGGTGCGTACGCGCTCAATCCGGGTCCGCTGCCGCTGACCGCGCGGCTGGAGCGGACGTTCACGGCACGGGTCTCCCGCCTGCCGGCCGACACCCGTGCGGTCCTGCTCCTCTCGGCCCTCAACGGTGACGGGACGATGGACGAATGCCTCGCCGCGGCGACCCGGATGCTGGGGACGGCGGTCGACGTCGGTGCTTTCGAGGCAGCGATCGACGCGGGCCTGGTGGAGGCCCACGGACCCGCCTTCAGGCACCCCCTCATCCGCTCGGCGATGCACCACGCCGCCACCGCCGCGGAACGCCAGGCCGCGCACGCCGCGCTGGCCGCCGCGCTCCAGGGGCAGCCCGATCGACAGGCATGGCACCGTGCCGCCGCCACCGCCGGTCTCGACGAAGGAGTGGCAGGGGATCTGGACTCCACTGCCGGCAGAGCCCTGCGGCGAGGCGGCGTAGCCGCAGCTCTTGCCGCGCTGAGGCGAGCGGCGGAGCTGACGAAGGACCCCTCCGCGCGGGCGGACCGGCTGCTCCGGGCGGCGGAGCTCGCGCTGGAGTCGGGCCAAGGAGACATCGCGACGCATCTGCTGACCCAGGCGCGCGCACTGGACCTTTCGGTCCGGGACCAAGGCCGCGCGGCCTGGGTCAGCATCGCTCTGGCCGAGGGGACGCGGGGCGAGGGCGCCGCGACCGCCGAGCTGGCCGAGCTGGCGGTCGAGATCGCCGCCGGCGAGTCGACACTGGGGCTGCGCATGCTGTGGAGCGCGGTCCTGCAGTGCTTCTGGGGAGAGCCGGGCCCGGCCGCACGCGAGCGGGTCGCCGACGCTGCCGCCCGGATGCCCGTGCCTGCCGACAACGCCGACCTGGTCGCTCTGCGGGCGTACTCGGCGCCGGTCGAGCGTGGGGAAGGGGTCATGGAGGGCCTGGCAGGTCAGCTGGAGCGCTCGTCGGAAAACGCGGAGGGGGACCAGCTCCTGGGTGCCGCCGCCGTGACAGTGGGCGCTCCCGCCCTGGCGAGCCGGTTGACGGCGAGGTCGCTGGACGTCCTGCGAGCGCAGGGCAGGCTGTCGATGCTGGCCCGCGCCCTCTGCGTCCAGGCGGGGAGCGCCGCGCGGCTGGGTGACGTGCGCGCTGGTTCCCTCGCGGCGGAGGAGGCCGCGTCGCTTGCCCGCGAGACCGGTCAGCCTCTTGTGCACGCGATGGTGAATGCCATCCGCGCGCAGCTGGCCGCCGTCAGCGGCGACCCGGCGGCAGAGGCATGGGCGGCGGAAGCCGAACGCGAGGCCCTTCCCAGCGGAGGGCGCCCGGTGCTGGCCATCATGCAGATGGCCCGCGGGCAGGCGGCGCTCTGCCAGGGCCGCTACGGCGACGCGTTCGGCCATCTGCACCGCGTCTTCGACCCGGCCGACCCCGCCTTCCACTCCTGGCTGCGCTTCTATGCGGTCGCGGAGCTGGTCGAGGCGGCGGTGCGCAGCGAATCCGCGGGGGTGGCACGCGACATCGTGCGGGAGCTGACCCCGCTCGGGGATTCGACGTCTTCGCCCGCCCTGCTCTGCGGGTTGCGACTGGGCCGGGCCCTGCTGAGCCCGCAGGATGCCGCCGAGCCGCTGTACAGGGCGGCCCTCGACGCTGTCCCCGTGGACTGGCCGTTCGAGGGGGCGCGGGCGCGCCTCGCCCTGGGGGAGTGGCTGCGGCGTCACCGGCGGCCCGCGGAGTCCCGCGTCGCCCTGCAGGCAGCACGCGAGATCTTCGACGCTCTCGGCGCGTCGGCATGGGCGGAACGGGCACGGCAGGAGCTGCGCGCCGCGGGCGCGTCGTCCCCGCGCCAGGATCCGGCCACGGTCGACCGGTTGACCTCGACCGAGCTGCATGTCGCCCAGCTCGCCGCGCAGGGCCTGACGAACCGGGAGATCGGCGAGCGGTTGTACGTCTCGCCCCGGACGGTGAGCACCCATCTCCAGCGGATGTTCCCCAAACTGGGAGTCACCTCCCGCGGCGAACTCGCCGCGGTGCTCGGCGGCACGACGACGTACCCCGAAAGCGCAGCGTCATGACGTACACGGAAGACGCAGCACCATGACGTACGCCGAAGCCGTAGTCCGACGGACGCGGTCCGACCTGCTTGATTCCTAGGTTTGTGCCATGCCCGGTGCGCACACGGCGCACGGGCGGGAAGGCACACCATGGGAACCATCACCGTCGGCACCGAGGGCTCGACCGGTATCGATCTCTACTACGAGGACCACGGGTCGGGGCAGCCCGTCGTCCTGATCCACGGTTACCCGCTGGACGGGCAGTCGTGGGAGAAGCAGACCGATGCGCTGGTCAAGGCCGGCTACCGCGTCATCACCTACGACCGCCGTGGCTTCGGCCGGTCGAGCAAGACCATGACGGGCTACGACTACGACACCTTCGCCGCCGACCTGGACACCGTACTGACGGAGCTGGACCTGCGTGACGTGGTTCTCGTCGGGTTCTCGATGGGCTCGGGCGAGGTAGCCCGCTACCTCGGCGTCCACGGCTCGGAGCGGGTGGCGAAGGCGGCGTTCCTCGGTTCGCTCCAGCCGTTCCTGCTGCAGGCGCCGGACAACCCCACCGGTGTGCCGCAGAGCGTCTTCGACGGCATCGCGGAGCAGGCGGAGGCCGACCGCTACGCCTGGTACGAGAGCTTCTTCGTCGACTTCTTCAACACCGACGAGACGCTCGGGTCGCGGCTGAGCGAGGCCGCGCTGCGGGCGAACTGGGCCACCGCCATCGACTCGGCGCCCATGGCGGCGTACGCGTGCGTCCCGGCGTGGTTGACGGACTTCCGGGCCGACGTGGAGCGCGTCGACGTGCCGTCGCTGATCCTGCACGGGACCGCCGACCGCATCCTGCCGATCGACGCCACGGCCCGCGAGTTCCGCCGCCGCCTGCCCGACGCGCGGTACGTCGAGATCGACGGCGCTCCGCACGGGCTGCTGCTCACCCACGCGGCCGAGGTCAACGCCGCCCTGCTCGACTTCCTCGCCGCCTGAGCGCCGGCGCCTGTCACGAAAGGACCGCACTCCTGTGCCGGTTGTCAACCACCCTCTGCCCGAGCGCGACCGCGAGACCGCGGGTGCAGCGCTGCAGGCGACCCTGGCCGACCTTCTCGACCTGTCCCTGGTAGCCAAGCAGGCTCACTGGAATGTGTACGGCCCGCGCTTCCGCTCGGTTCACGTGCAGCTCGACGAGGCCGCCACCGTCGCCCGGAACCACGCCGACACGGTGGCCGAGCGCGCGGCCGCCCTGGGCGTCAGTCCGGACGGACGGGCCGGGACCGTTGCGCAAGCCAGTGGCGTGCCCGCCCTTCCGCCGGGTTGGACCAAGGACAGTGACGCCGTCGAAGCCTTGGTGTACGCGCTCTCTGCCGTGACCGAAAGGCTGCGTGAGCGCATGGTCGCGTTGGGCCCGGTGGATGTCGTCACCGAGGATCTCCTCGTCGGACTGACGGCCGATCTCGAGAAGCAGAGCTGGATGTTCCAGGCGGAGAACCGGGCCTGATCAGGGGGCGAGAGCCTCACAGTTGTCGACCGAAGTGGAGAAGAGCATGGGCGTCGAGGGAACGAGCACAGACCGATTCGAACCGGTACGAGCGGTGCTGGGGGCGCACCTGGAAGCCGGCGAGGAGTTGGGGGCGTCGATCGCCGTCGATGTGGACGGGGTCATGGAAGTCGATCTGTGGGGTGGCCACGCGGACGAAGCACGGACCGTTCCGTGGCACCGGGACACGTTGGTGAGTATGTGGTCGACCACGAAAACCCTGACCAATCTCGCGGCTCTCATCCTCGTCGACCGGGGCGCGCTGGATCTGCACCGCCCGGTCGCGCACTACTGGCCCGAGTTCGCCGCCCAGGGAAAGGAGCACATCGAGGTACGTCACGTCCTGGCCCACACCTCGGGACTCTCCGGCTGGGAGCAGCCCTTCTGCATGGAGGATCTCTACGATCGGCCTACCGCGAGTGCCCGGCTGGCCGCGCAGGCACCCTGGTGGGAGCCGGGCTCCGCTTCGGGCTACCACGTGCAGACCCAAGGGCAACTGGTGGGAGAGCTTGTCCGGCGGACCAGCGGTCGTAGCCTGACGGAGTTCGTTGCCACCGAGATCGCCGAACCGACGCAAGCTGATGTCCAGATCGGCGCGCGACGGGCCGACTGGCCGCGTATCGCCGATCTGGTGGCCCCCTCGCAGCTAGGCGGTATACCCACGGGTCTTGATCCCGAGGGGATCTTCACCAGGACGCTGCTCGGAAGCCCCGCACGTGACGAGCACGTCGACACCCCGCAATGGCGCTCCGCCGAACTCGGAGCCGTCAACGGACACGGCAACGCACGTGGCCTGGCCCGAGCGCTCTCCGTCATCTCGCGGCGCGGCCAAGTCAACGGCCGCCGGCTTCTCTCCGAGGAGACGGTGGACAAGGTGTTCGACGTACAGGCCGACGGAGTCGACCTGTTCCTGGGTGTTCCCGTCCGCTGGGGCATGGGCTACGCACTCGCCGATCCGAGGACGATGCCGCACATGCCCACCGGGAGAATCTGCTTCTGGGTCGGTCGGGGCGGTTCGATCGTCATGATGGACCTCGACCGGCGCGTCACGTTCTCGTACACGATGAACCGGGTGGGCGACGGGATCCTCGGCTCGGAGCGCACGCACAGCTACCTCAGGCACGTCTACGAAGTCCTGCAGCGTACCGGCTGAGGTGTAGCCGTAAGCTCCGCGCGCGGAGCTGTGGCACACCGTCGAACGTGCCGGCAACCGTCTCAAGACCTTTCGCGCCGTTGCCACACGCTCCGAGAAACGGCTTCATATCTACCTCGACACCGTCGCACTCGCAGCACTTATGATCTGGCGCCGCACACGGACCACACTCCGGGAAAACATTGCCCAGGAACGTGAGTGAGCGGCCGTCATCCAGCTGGAGGAGAGCTCGCTCCCCCATCCGAGTTGCAGCTTCCGCACCCAGGTGGCGACGCGGCAATCGTCCCGAAGAGTGAGGGCTACGGCACCGGCTCGGTCACAGGCTTGATTACATCGGGAAGCCGCTGCCCGCGGCGCGTCGCACCGCCATCCACGTCCGCGAACGAGCAGTCCGCCGACGGCTCCTGTCCAGTCGCCCCTCGTAACGACAGGACGACGGCGCTCCTCGCCCGGTGGACGGGCGAGGCCGAAGCCTCAGAATCACCCTCGGGCCGCAGCCCGGCCACCGCTCTCCGGCCACTGCCGGCTGCCGCCCACCAGCGCTCCGATCCGCGCTGCTCACGTGGCGCAGACGGAGGCACACCAACCAGGTACGGCGAAGCGACCCGAGCCCAGTTTCTCGACGTGCCCACACGTATCGCCTTTCGGCCCGTCGAGCACCATCCATCACACAAGAAGGATTTCACACATGCGCAACACCCGCCTCGTCCGACCGGGCAGCAGACCCGCGCTGCTCGGTGTCACCGCAGCCGTCGGACTGTCCGTCGCCGCCGTCACCCTGCCCGCTGCGGCCGACGCTACGCCCCACCACCCCGTACGTCCGACGATAGTGCTGGAACACGGAGCGTTCGCCGACGCCGCGAGCTGGGACGGTGTCGTCGCCCGGCTGCAGCGTGCGGGCTACCCGGTGGTGTCCGCTGCCAACCCGCTGCGTGGTCCCGCGACCGATGCCGCTTACCTGCGCAGCGTCCTCGACCACATCGACGGCCCCGTGGTCTTGGTCGGTCACTCCTACGGCGGCACCGTCATCAGCCAGGCCGCCGCAGGCCTCGAGGGCAAAGTGAAGGCACTGGTCTACATCGCGGCCTTCCTGCCGGACGAGGGCGAGAGCTCGATCGGACTGACGGACAAGTTCCCCGGCAGCACCCTCGGCCAAGCCGTCGAGTCCGTCAACTACGTCCTGCCCGACGGTGATCGGGGCGCGGACGTGTACATCAAGCCCGAGAAGTTCCGCAGCCAGTTCGCCGCAGACGTGCCGAAAGACAAGGCCAGGCTCATGGCTGCAGGGCAGCGTCCGATCGCTGCCGCCGCCCTGGAGGAGAAGTCCACCCAGGCCGCCTGGAAGACGATCCCCTCCTGGTCGCTGGTGACCACGGAGGACCGCAACATCCCAGTGGCCGCCCAGCGCTTCATGTCAGCCCGCGCCAATGCCCGCACGACGACCATCGACGCGTCACACGCGGTATCCGTATCTCGCCCCGAGGCCGTCACCCGCATCATCGAGCAGGCGGCCCACACGATCCGATGACCGAGGGCCCCGCCCTGTCGCTCATCGCACATCACGGCACAGCGGGCCTGATGCAGGTTCGGGTGACAGGTTGACCTGCCCCACCGCTGAGGTTCCAGTTTTGGTGGCTAATACTGCAACGGTGTTTGCCGTGACTGTTGGCCATCTTGTTCGTTGGTGTGGCCATGGGTGGGGACCTTGCTGATGTCAGGTTGTGGGTGGGTGAACTGAGCGCTCTGCATGAGCGGTTCGTGCACCGGTTCAGTCGGGAGGAGCCGCGGCAATCCGCTTTGGCGTACATGCGAGGGCTGATCGCGCCGTTGGAGCGGAAGAACGGCTGGACGCTTGCGGAAGAGGCCGGGCATACGGGTCCCGACCGCATTCAGCGGCTGCTGAACCGGATCGAGTGGGACGCCGACGAGGTCCTGGACGACGTGCGTGACTACGTCGTGGAACACCTCGGAGATCCGGATGCCGTCCTGATCGTCGATGACACCGGCTTTCTGAAGAAGGGCGTCCGCTCGGCCGGCGTCCAGCGGCAGTACTCCGGCACCGCCGGACGCACCGAGAACAGCCAGATCGGCGTGTTCCTCGCCTACGCCACCAGCCGCGGACGCACCCTGATCGACCGCCGCTTGTATCTGCCCACCTCCTGGACGGACGACCGGGACCGCTGCCGTCGGGCGGGCATCAACGACAGTGTCGCCTTTGAGACGAAGGTGGCGATGGCCAAGGCGATGGTCCGCCGGGCCATCGCCGAGAAGATTCCGTTCGGCTGGGTGACGGCGGATGCCGCCTACGGCTTCTCCAAGGGCTGGCGCTACGAGCTCGAGCAGGCGGACGTCTTCCACGTCATGGCCACCACCCGCCATGACACCGTCGTCACCCGCTGGGCACTCGACCACCCCGTGCACGAGCTGTTTCCCGGCCTGCCGAGACAGAAGTGGAAACGCCGTTCCTGCGGCGACGGGGCCCACGGCCGGCGCATCTATGACTGGGCCCGCGTCGAGGTCAGGCCCTGGCACCGGCCGGACCGTCGGCACTGGGTGCTGGCCCGCCGCAGCGTCAGCAGGCCCGAGGAGATCTCCTACTACATCGCCTACTGCCCCGCCGACACCACCCTGGATGAGCTGATCCGCATCGCCGGCAGCCGCTGGGCGGTCGAGGAGTGCTTCCAGACCGCGAAGCAGGAATGCGGCCTGGACGACTACCAGGTCCGCCGCTATCCCGGCTGGCACCGCCACATAACCCTGGCCATGGCCGCCCACGCCTGCCTCACCGTCCTGCGGGCCCGCCAGCTGGACGCGGACGAAGCAGAAACGGATCCTCCCAGCTCATCCACCTCAGCCTCGCCGAAATCAGACGCCTGATCACCCGACTCACCAACCGTCGGCCCACCCCGGCCGACCACATCCTGCACTGGTCGACCTGGCGACGACGACGCCAGCACCAAGCCCGCATCAGTCACTACAAGCGACGCGGACACAGTCCCTGAACTGGTCAGCAATCAGCACAAGCACCGTTGCAGTAATAGGCCATGTGCCAGCGGAGCTTGCTCAGCATCCGGCGCCGTCCGGAGGTCTCCAGCCCGGCGAGGTAGAGCACGCGGGCGGAGCGCACGTAGGCGGCGGCCTGCGGCAGGCAGGCGAGGAAGAGCAGGGGCAGGAGCAGGGGGTGCAGGACGGTCAGGACGGTGGCGCCGGCCGTGAGCGTGGCGGTGGCTGCGAGCACGTCCTGTGCTTCTTCGACGAGGTCGGGGGTGACCTGGGCGCCGCGGTCGGCGATGTCGTAGGCGTCGTTGTAGCCGGGCTTGTTGTTGGCGGCCAGTTCCGCGCCGAGCGCGGCCTCGATCATCGTCAGCTCCGCCGCCCGGCCGAGCACCGGACGCAGACGCCCGGTGAGCCAGACGACGGTGATGCCCAGCAGCGCGCGCAGGCCGGCGGCGGTGGCGATCACGGCCAGTTGCGGGGCGGCGTCCCACAGCCGCTCGGTGAGGTCGCCCGAGGAGACCAGCGCGGTGATCGTGCCCGTGACGGCCAGGAGACCGAGGGCCGCAAGGACGCCGATTCCGATCTGGCACATCAACAGGCCGATGGTGGCGCCGCGGTCCACGCGCCAGGCCATCTGTACCGAGCGTCGCACCAGCGAGGGCAGGCGCCGCGCCATGGTGCGGGAGGTCAGCAGGGAGCCGGCCTGGAGTCTCGACTCGTCGCGGTAGAGGTATTCCTCTTCTCGAACACCGGCATCCTGCGGTTCGCCGTCTGGCGCGGTCCCCTTGGGTGGTTGCGGCGGCTCATCTTGCGTAATGGCCGAGGTCATCGTTCCCCCTAGGACGGTCGCTGCGGCAGAGTCGTGAGGTCTAACGACGCGGTTGCGATATCGAACACACGTCATTCGGTCGTGCTGGAAAGCCCGTGATTCCCTGCGTCAGGGTCCCCGCGGTCGTGGGAACCCTGGTCTCGCGCGGAGCGGCTGCGGACAGGAAATGGCCGAAACGCCGATGCCACCGAACGGCGCGGGCAGCACGGCGGGCCATCCCCGTGGTCCCCTTTCTGGCCGGGGTCTGGTTCGTCCTGCAGCAGCCTTTCCACCTCTGGCTCGGCGTGGCCGGCCGCGGCCGTCAGCACCTCATGGTGGTGGGCGGACAGGACGCCGGCTCCCAGTCCGCTTTGTGTGTGATCTCGATCCGGACCCTGCCATTTGGCTGGCGTTCGATGCTCACCGTCACCGTCGGGTGTGTGGCGTGGTCTGCGTGGGCCAGGAGCGCGGACAGTTTGTGGTGGCAGGCGTTGTCTGCGTCGTCGATTCCCCAGACTGCAAGGACGCTGGAGACGAAGTCCTGGGCGAGGGCTGCCGTCTGCGGCGTGCGGGGCAGCAAGGCTGTGTAGCGACTGGGACCGGTCATAGCCGGCTCATCGGACTGCATGGGAGCGGGCATCGTTCCTGTGTGCTGGTGCCTGTGGGTGAAGGGCAGGAGGAGGCCAGTTGCCTTGCGACGGTGTGCTCTACGGCGCGAGGCTGGTGAATGGTCGGGCCCGTATGCAATCTGTTCTGAGGTGTGTGGTGGTACCGGTAGCCAGGGCTTGTAGCGCGGCGATGGTGCGGGCACGGGTTGGTGGTGGAGCCTGGTCGAGGAACTGGAGGGTGGGAATGGCTCGTAGGACGGCGCGGGGATCGCGGTACTGCAGGGCGGTCACGGTGTTGTAGGTCATTGCCGTGGCTGCTGCCAGGATGTGTGTGATGACCTTTCTGCGGCGTGCCTGTACCTCGTGAACCGCGACGTGACGCAGGTTCAGGAGGTGGCTGCGTGGGCCGGGCAGGACAGTTTGGGCGGCGTGTTCCGGTGTCTGTCCGTCGTCGACGGTGCCGACGGGCAGCATGATCATGCCTTCTAGGTCTGCGATGGCGAGGCAGTCGGAGCCGACCGGCAGGAGGAGGCAGACGCCGACCACGGGCGGTTTCCAGTTTTCGTGGAGGGCGTGAGGGCGGGGCGCCGGTGCGGTGCCTGTTGCGGTGGGCATCAGGCCGGGCCGTCCTGCACGGCTGCCACGATCTCGTCCAGGTGACAGGGCTGGCTGGTACTGGGGATGGGGGTGACGTGTGGGCCTTGGGAGAGAAGCCAGTTCAGAGGCGCGGCGGGCCCGTGGGTGTGGGCCAGGGCGCCGGCGGCGAGCGGTCGGTAGGCCACGTACGGGATGTTGAGGTCGCGGCACGTTTCCACGGCGGGGTCGTCGCGGTCGGTGGTGTTCAGTACCTTCTGCACCGCGGCGACGGGCCGGTGTTTGAGGACGTACCGGATGTTGTCGGGGGTGACCTTGGAGAGGCCGATGTGCCCGATCTTCCCTTCGTCCTGCAGGGCGTGCAGTACGGCGATCTGGTCGTCGAGCGCGACTTCGGGATCGATGCGGTGCAGGTAGCACAGCTCCAGCCGCTCCGTCTTCAGCCGGCGAAGGCTCGCTTCAACACAGGCCCGCAGGTAGAACGGGTTGCCGAGGGGCTTCCACTGTCCAGGTGCGGGCCGGACCATGCCGACCTTCGTGGCGATCAGCACATGGTCGGGGTAGGGGTAGAGCGCGTCGCGGACGAGGTGTTCGACGGTGTGGGGGCCGTAGGCGTCGGCAGTGTCGATGTGGATGATGCCGTGGGTGTGCACGGCCTGACGCAGCACCGTGAGTGCCATGAGGCGGTCGTCCGGGTCGCCCCAGGTGCCGGGGCCGGTCAGGCGCATGGTGCCGAAGCCGAGCCGGGAGACGGTCTTGTCGGCGATGGTGATGGTGCCGGCGGGCGGAGAGGGGATCATACGAGCTCCTCCTTCAGGCAGCGCTGGACGGCGACGTCGACGGCGTGGGCCTGGCTGTCTGGGGCGCTGGTCACCCGCTGATGGGGGATGACGTCGTTGGCCAGGAGCCGGTGCACGCGGTCGTCAACAAGGCGCCTGAAACCGGCGTCGTAGTCGTGGCTGGTGTCGACGGGCACGGTCTCGTCGAGCACGGTTGCGAAGAGCAGGTCGTACTTGGGGAGCTGCGTGGAGGCGAGGGTCAGGAGCCGTTCGCGTTCGAGCCGGGTCGGTGTCTCCGCCCGGAACGCCATCGCGGCCTCGAAGTAAGCGACGGCGTCGTGGGCGGCGCGGTCGATGAGGACGACGTCGGCGCCCTGCGCGGCGGCATGGGTCTCGTCCAGGATGCCCTGCGCGATGATCCACTCGGTCGACTGAACGGTGTGATGGTGCATCTTCGGCAGGCCGGCCGCAGCGGCGCGCTTGCCGAGGCGGCCGGTGCGCGCGACGGTGAGGCCGTGGCCGCGCAGCTCCATCTCTATGCGCTTCAGGAGCGTCGTCTTGCCCGTGGAGTGGGTGCCGAGTACCGCGATCCGCAGCGGCGTGGAGGAAGTCACCACAGGGTGGGGTCCTTTTCTGGTTCGGGGGAGCCGGGCAGGCCGGGCGGCACGGCCGCGGCGACCAGCTGGTCCCAGGTGTCGTAGCGGGAGGCCATGGCGATCAAGAGCTGCGCGGTGGCGAAGGCGTCGAAAGTGGCCCGGTGCCGGGCGCCGGGCGCCTCGGTAAGGTCGGGCTGTACGTGCTCGATCAGCTTGTCCAGGCTGTACTTGCCGAGGTCGGGGAAGGCGACCTTGGCCAGCCGCAGGGTGTCCAGGACGCCGGCGGGCTCCCAGCCGGGCAGGTGTGCGGCCAGGACGCGGTAGTCGGTGTGCGCGTTGTGCGCGCAGATCCAGGCGTTGCCAAGGAAGGCGCGTACCCGTTCCGCGACGTCGGCCCAGGTTGGTTTGTCGGCGAGGTCGGTGTTGGTCAGGCCGTGTACCCGGGTGGCGAAGGGGGTGACGGGGCGGTTCGGGCGGGTCAGCCACCAGCCCGCGGTGCTCTTGTCGGGGCGTCCATCCCGCACGGGCAGCGCGGCGGTTTCGACGAGGTCGGGCGGGTTGGTGCCGTTGCCTTCGACGTCGACGACGAGCAACGCGGGCCAGGTGGCGAAGTTCATGCTGTCTTGGGTCCGTCCTCCGCCTTCCAGCCGATGGGGGCCCGGCCGTGCTGGCGGTAGTGGTGGGGCTTGCTCCGGTCGTGGCACTGGTAGCCGAAGCCGTGCTGCAGGTAGTAGCGGGGCGGCTCATCCAGTCCCTCCACGACGATGGCACGGTCGTTGACCTCAACGTCGCCGGTCGCACCAAGGGCGCGCGCCTCGTGCACGACGGCGTCCAGGGGCGGCCTCACCCACGCCTTCTTGCACAGGGCGATCTGTTCGGGCGGGCAGATGTCGCACAGCTCCCTGACGCCGTAGTGGCCGTTGTAGTCGGCCTCTCCCCAGGCGTAGGCCACGCCACAACTCGTCTTGCGGAACAGCGTTCCCCACTCGGCGCCGCCGGCGGCCTTGTGCAGGTCGAAGGCGTCCAGGATTCGCTGCTCCGCCTGCTCAGGCATGATCTTGCGCCGGGCCGTGTCCTCGTACGGCACCGGCATGCCGTGGCTCTCGTAGTACGCCTTGATCTCGTCGCGGAAGAACAGTCCCGTGAAGACGGTGGCGTGCGCGTGCAGGGACAGCTCACGGGCCCGCTCGATGTGCTCGTCGGAGTCGTTGAGGCCGGGCACGATCGGCCGCCAGCACAGGACGGTGCGGTAGTTCTCGGCGTGCTCGTAGAGCATGCGCAGGCTGTCGGCGGCGTACGTGGAGTTGACGGGCTCGATCTCCGGATGGTCGATGCCGGAGTGGGTGACCAGGACCGTCAGGCGCAGGTTCTTGAAGGAGTTGAGGACGGCGCAGTCCTCCGCGCTCACCCGCCATCGCGTGATGACGAGGACGTGGTTGGTCAGCCAGCATCGGGTCGGTGGCCCGGTTGAAAATCTGGATGGGCGTCTTGTGCGGTCGGAAGTACGGATGGCCGACCAGCAGGGCGACGGCGGCTTCGTCGTTCATCAGCGCCCGCGGCGTCTTCATCTCGAAGTTGCCGAACAGGTGCCGGACGCAGTAGCCGCAGTCCAGCGGGCAGCCGACGACGTGGTTCAGCGACAGACCCGATTTGCGGTACTCGATCACGTCGGCGAGGCCGGGGTTGAGGCCGCTGATCTGCTCAGCGCTCAGGAGGGGCAGCGGGCGGCGGCGCGGTATCGACGGTGCAGTCACGAGGGGCCTCCAGGACAGAGAACGGTCAGCGGTGGGTGCGCACGGGCTGCAGGGGAACGCTGGGCGACGGGGCCGTGAGCAGGACGCGGCGGCGGGCGCCGTACCAGGTGCCGAAGTCGCGGCGGGCCGCGTCCGCGTCGTCGGAGGTGTGCACCAGGTTGTGCACGAGGCGCTTCTGATCGAGCGCCGCCTGCAGGCTGTCGTTGCCGAGGTCGCCGCGGATGGTGCCGGCGGCGGCCCGGGTGGGGTCGAAGTGCCCGATGAGCTGGCGCAGCCGGCCGTGGATGCCGGGGGCGCCGTACGCGAGGGCGATGGTGACCTGCTTGCCCGCGTACGCGTCGTCCAGGCACGCGGGGATGTCCCGGTCGGGGAACCAGTCGGCATCCACCAAGAGGTCCCAGTAGTGCACGTGCGCCTGCCACGGCTGCACGGTGACGTCGATCCGGTTGGCGATCGTGGCGCCGGCGGCCGCGATCCGGTCCAGCACGGAGTCGACCAGGCCCCGCGCGACGGCGTCGGGCTTGCACAGCACGACCGAGCAGCGGTCGAAGTCGCTGATCTGCAGTCGGCGGCCCGGCCCGTACCAGGTGCCGTACTCGCGGCGGGCCCCTTCGGGGTCGTCGGAGGTGTGCACCAGGTTCCGCACGAGCCGGCTCTCCCCGCGGGCGACGGCGAGGCTGTCGTCACCCAGGTCGCCGCGGATCGTCCCAGGCACGGCGCGGGTGGGGTCGGTGTGGCCGATGAGCTGCCGCAGCCGGGCGTGGATCCCCGGCGCACCGTGCGCCAGGGCCAGCGTGACGGGCTTGCCCGCGTAGGCGGCGTCGATGTACGCGGGCAGGTCGCGCATCTCGCGGCGCCCGGTGTCGGCGAGCATGTCCCGGTAGGCGACGTGGGCCTGCCACGGCTGGGCGATGACGTCCATGCGGTCGGTGACGGTGAAGCCCGCGGACGAGATCATCTCCAGGATGCGCGAGGTCAGCCCGCGCGTCACGGCGTCCGGCTTGCACAAGATGACGGCCCACCGGTCGAAGTCGACCCCTTCCACCACGGCGCCGCTCATCGGCTTGCCCCCGCTCACAGCGCGCCCCCGTCGACGGCTGCGGCGCAGGCCGGCCACTTGCGGACCATCAGCCAGCGCAGGCCCGGGTCCAGGGCCTGCAGGAGCTCCGGGTCGACGGCCTCGACCTGGTCGTGCTGGATCTGTCGGTACAGCTCGAACAGCATCACGACCTGCTGCCAGTACGGATGCAGGTCGAGACGGTTCTGGATGTGCGAGGCGGTGTAGCGCAGCTCGTTGGTGCGCAGCGCTTCTTCGTGGACCAGGAGGCGTTCGAGCGTCGCCGCGGTGGTGTCCTCGGGCATGGCCGGGAAGGCGAAGCTGACCGCGGGGCCGGTGGCGGCCTCCTCCAGGACGCGACGGACGCGGTCGGCGTTGTGGTCGTTGACGTGGGCGGAGCCGATTGTGTGGGTGTAGGTGCCCAGGCTCAGGCCGAGCTGGATGGCCGCGTACTCCTGGATCATCGTGAAGGAGAACACGTCGGACAGCAGGCCGCAGTCGAGATCGCTCGCCCGCATGTTGCAGACCATGTGCAGGCGACCTTCGCGCGGCAGCAGGTGGAGGCCGGCCAGGCAGGCGACGTCCGGGTTGGACCGGTCTGCGAGCTCGGATGCCGAGAACACGGGCAGGTAGCCGCGCTTGCTGTCCGGCTCGTTCAGCAGCAGTTCACTGACGAGATCGAAGGGGGAGTGATCCCCGTCGGCAGGGTGGAAGAGGGTGTAGCCGTACGCGGATCCGCCGAGGTGGATGCCATCCGCGCTGCTGGCACGCATGGACGGCGCGTAGTAGCCGATCATCTCCAGGTCGCGGCGCCCGGCGAGGTACCAGAGCGCTTCGGCGAACTGGAAGACCGGGTTGGCCTTGCGCTGAGCCAGGTACGGCAGCCGCTGCCGGGGGTCGGGCAGGCGGAAGCTGACGCCGACGACCTCGCGGGCCGCGTTGCCCCGTGCGTCGATCTGGTGCTCGGGTTCCTTCGTAGCGAGCTGCAGTAAGGCGACGTACGCGCCTTCCACGCTGGGAAAGGTCGGTGCGGTGAGCAAGACACCCTCCTGTTCAGGGGACGGTGGTGCGGTGGGTGGTTGGAGCGCCGACGGTCCGGGCCGTGAGGGCACCGGGCCGCCGGCGGGTCTCATGCGGTGACCGTGTCCGCCGGGGCGACGGCGGTGTACTCGTCCGCCAGGACCCGGTTGAATGCCCGGTCGACGCGGTCTTTGGCCTCGGACTCCCGGAAGGCGCCGAACTCAGCCCAGTACGCGCGGCCAAGCTCGCGTTCCATCAGCCATTTCGCCTGCACTCGCAGCGTGCGACGGTCGAGCAGGCCCGCGCGGAACTTCGCGGAGAGCAGGCACACCTGCCGGTTGGCTTGTACGAGGAGTGTGTACTTGCCGCTGGACGATGCGTCTGTGTCCGGCGCCCACCATGCGGCACGCAGTTCCTCGTTCGATGCGATCTCGGATAGCCACGCCTGGTGCATCTCGGTTGCGTGCAGGGCCAGCTTCCTGCGGTGGTAGCGCTCGGCTTGCAGGATCTGCACGACGCCGACCGCAGCGAGGGTGAGGACCGCGCAAGAGGTCTTCGAGACTGTGGGCAAGGCACTCTCCTGGTCTGGAAGGGGAAGGGGCGTACAGGCCGACGGTCCGGGCCACGGGGGAGGGGGGAGGCGTCGGACCGCCGGCGGTCTAGGCCGTGAGCGCCAGGAGCTTGTCCAGGTTCACGGGCTTGCAGCCGTGCAGGGAGACCACATCGAGATGGGCCACCGCCCACAGCAGCTTGAGAGACGTGTATGGCAGGAAGGTCAGTCCTCCGCGCCTGGTGGACGGGCGGGGCGCGAGGGTCGCCGGGTCGTGCAGCATCCCGGCGATGCCCCACGGCTCCGGGCGTTCCACGCGGGCGGCGACGGCACCCTCGCGCAGGTGCGGGCAGTCCCGCAGGGCTTCAACGGCGCAGTCCTCGTGGATGGGCGGGGAAGCGGTCTGCTCACCTTCGGTGATGGGCCTGCCCTCCCGTTCGGCCAGGAGGTAGAGGTGAGTTCCGTCCGGGCGGCCGTAGGTCGTTGCTCCGCAGACCTGGCAGAGCTGGCGGTCCATGGCCTGCCGCTGGCGCTGCGAGTTGACTCCGGCGAGGATCGGTGTGCCGGCGCCTCGCACCGCGCCCATGCGCAGCCACAGGATGCCGGCGTGACGGTCGTACAGCCGGTGCTCGTCGGCGTACGCGATGCCGCCGCCCCTGTTGAGCGGGCGCCTCTCGAGCCGGGGCTGTTCCCGGATCTCACCGGTCCAGGGTGCGATGTACGGCACCCGCACGCCCTTCCAAGTGAACGTGGTCGGAATAGCGGTGCTCATGCGCTCACGCCCGCAGGGACGGGCCGGTGCGGGGCAACGATGCGACCGTCCGGGAGGACCTCGCCGGTGTCGTCGAAACGGACGACACCGTTGCACAAAAGCGCCCAGCCCTGTTCGTCGTAGCGGGCCACTATGGCGGCCGCATCACGATCGGCCGCGTGCGCGGTGGGACAGGGGCGTTCGTGCCGGCACATGAAGGTCTTCCTTCCGGACGTGCGAGACGGGTTGGGGCCCTCTTCGGCCGTCCTACGAAGCTGCGGGGGAACAGCCGGAGACAGCCGAAGAGGGGGCGCGGGAGTGGTCGGGCCACGTGCGGCCGTAGAAGGCAAGACGCTCGTCATCGTCCGACCACGTGGCTGGCGGACGGTCGCCCCACTCGACGGCGTAGGCGCTGCGAGGGGCGTCGTGCCACGTGATGCGCAGATCGGGGAACCCGCTGAAGGGCGCCAGAACGTCTCGGACGGCGAGCGCGATGGCAAGGTTGTCAACGCCGAACCATCCGCCGCGCCTGGTCGCGCCCGTTGGCACGGCGAGGAGCGGAATACGGAACACGCGGATGGCGATGCTGGCTGACAGCAGCTCGGGGTCCACGCGGGCACTGAAGTAGTCGAAGTCGTAGGCCTCGGCTGGCGGCATCACGGTGATGGTCGGCTCCGTCACCGAAGTCACGAGGGGCACGGGGCCGCCTCCGCCTCGTCGTCGGGCAGAAGGATCTCCAGTAGATCCTCGGCGACGGAAGCCAGGCGTCGGAGGTATCCGAGCGGACCTCCGGCGGCGTCGGAAACCGGCTGCACCCCGACCTGTCGTGCTCGGGAGACGCGCCGTTCTCGCTCGCGAGGGTCGTTGCCGGGCCGCTCTCTCTCGACGGCGTCGACCAGGACGGCGAGGTGGCCGGGCGAGGTGGCGGTGCCCAGGAAACGTTCGATGAGGGCCGGGATCGCCTCTTCATCCGGGGTGGACTCGTCCCCGACGACGGTCGCGACGTCGTCGAACGCCTTGTCGACGGGAAGGCCCGCGCGGAGCAGCACGGCGATACGTTGCAGGTCCTCTTCCCGCTGCGTCCAGGACGGTCGGCGCCAGCTCGTGCCGGGTTCGCGGATGGCGATGCGCTCTGTGGCTGTCGCGGCAGGCGGCATGGGGTCGGTTCCTTCGGGGGGTGAGGGAGAGGTCACCGCGTTACCACCGAAGCGAGGGGGGTGGGCCTGGCGTGCGCGATGAAGCTGAAGTGGTCGGAGAGCCAGCGCAAGGTCTGTTCGTACGGCTCATCCGCAGTCGACACCGCGGACCGGCCGTCGGTCACCACGCCTTGCGCGAAGCCTCCGCGGAGCTGACGGAGGACCTTCGGCCACTCCTCGCGCGTCCACGGCTGCGTGTCCGTGGTGGCGTCGACGAAGCGACCGACCACATGCCACCCGCGGTCGTGCGCGTATGTCTCTGCAGCTGTGAGGGCGTGGGCCGGTTCGTCCACCATCGTGTTGGCGTACAGGAGGACCTTGTAGGGCGCCTCCGGGAGCGCGATGGCGGCGTCGAGCGTCGAGCGACAGAGCTGGACGAGGCGCGTCTGTCGGTTCGCCGGGATTTGCGGCGGTTCGGTGAAGTCCCACCAGGAGTCGTTGAGGCGACTGCCCGCGGGGGCCGGCCAGTGGGGGGAGGGGATGCCGTCCAGGAAGGCGGTGATCCGCTCGGCGAGGGTCTGGGTGGGGGTGGTCATCTGCCCTGCCTCCCGGTCTCCGGCTCACTGATGGAGGCGAAGAGCTGCCCGCGACGACTCTGCTGCAGGGGGAGGCGGTGCAGAGGCGGGGCTTCCGGGAACCCGGGGGCTGCAGCCGCATCGGCCAGGGCGAGGCGCCGGAAGCGGTCGCTGGCCGTACGGCGCGGGCCGGTCATGACGCGGCCTCCGCCGCCGGTGCCGGGTCGGCCACACGGCGCGGGTAGAGGATCGCGCCGATCTCCTCGTAGAAGGCTTCCATCTGCTCGGCCGTGAGGACGAGCGCCAGGTCTTCGACTCGCTGCGTTCCGCGCATCAAGCTGAGCGGGACAGCGATCCGGCCGGCCTGGGTGTGGTGGAGCGGAGTGCCCTCCGCGCGCTCTACCCGCAGTGCGGGTAAGGATGCGGCGGAGGCCTCATCCGTGGGGTGACCCTTCGTCATGACTCAACAACGTAGGGCCATTTATCGAGGTCGACCCTGAACCCAATTCAGGGCTGACTGGGGTTCAGGGTCGGAACGGCTTGTTCAGGGTCAAGCCGCGATACCCATGTGGGTGGCCACTTTGCGTAGATCATCGCGGAACAGGGGGCGCTCACGCTTGAGCAGGTCGGTCACGGCCTCCCTGACCAGCGGTGAGAAGACGATCTCCTCGGGTGACTGCTCCATCAGCTTGGTGAGTACGTGCACGGTGGCGTAGTCGTCACGCTGGATGCGATTGCAGTTCATGACCTCGATCAGGTACCGCGTACGACGCTCCAACGGCAGCTCGGGGTTGATCTCCACCGTGTCCGCCAGGCGCAGGGCCTCGCTCGCGTTGCCCTCTTCGGCGGTCAAGTGCACCTCGTGCATGGCAACGTTGGTGGGGCCGAAGCAGGTGTGCCAGTCGTTGCGGTCCGAACCGACGCGCTCGGCCGCGGACTTCGCGCCACGGTAGAGATCCCAGGCGGCGGGCCCCTTCGTGGCGCGCACCGCGGCGACGGCTGCCTGCAGATGCAGTGCCCCGTACGCGGACCAGTGTGCTGTGTGCGAGTCGTCGTTGGGGGCGCAGTTGGCGATCGTCGCCCGCGCGAGTTCGACGCTGTCGTGGACTTCGCCGGCGGAGGTGAGGACGCAGGACAGGTTCCAGGCGGCGGCTGCGATGAGAGCGGGGTCGCCGGAATTGTCGGCGAGCGACAGGCCTCGGTCGGCGGCGATGCGGGCCAGGGTCGGTTCCCCGACGCGGCGAAGCCAGATTTGATGGAGCCCGTACAGGCTGACGAGCTGGCGCAGCGCCACGTGCTCGTCCGGGCCTGATGCGTCGCGCAGGGCTGCATGCCCCTGGCGGAGGAGTACGGGGAGGCGCGCGCCTACGTCCTGGTACCGGCCCTTGCACTGGGTCTCGTACACCATCCACGCGTCGGAGACGTCCTTCTTGAAGTCGTCGACGGAGACCGAACCGACAGCAGCGGGCAGCAACGACGAGGGCAGCGACAGTGCACTGCGGATCTCGGGGACGTGCTCGTGCTCTGTGTCTAGGCCGGTTCCGACCCCGGACAGGAACCCGCCCGTGAGGTCTTCGAGGGAGCAGCGCAGAACCCTTGCGAGATCGAAGAGCAGGGACAGCTTGTCGATCGGGATCTGCTCGTGCTCTACCTTGTAGACCCAGTTCTCCGAACGGCCGATCAGCTCACCCAAACCTTTTTGGGCCAGTCCGCGCCGCTCACGGTAGTACTTGACCCGTTGGCCGATAGTGAACAAATCCCGTGCATTTAACATCATTTGGCCTGTCCTCCGCAGGGGTAGGGCGCTCCAAACCAGCGTAGGCCGGTTGGCCGTCCAGAGGGGGGATACTGGATGTCTCTCCCCCTGTGGGAGGGCCCTCAAAGGTCTCTTGCCGAAATCGGCGGGGGACCGCCCTTACGACGCGCGTCTCGCAAGGAGCCCCTCTTGTCCTCCTCCTACCGCGGCCTGATCCTCGACTTCGGCGGAGTCCTCACCACACGCATGCGGCTGAACGGCCAGGCATTCGAACGGTCCGAGGGCCTCGAGCCCGGCGCCTATTTCCACGCCCTCAACGAGAACCCCGAAGGCGTGGCCGTGTACTCGAAGCTCGAAGTCGGAGAGGCCACACAGGAAGACTGGAACCAGGTGATCGGCGGCATCCTCGGCATCGACCCCACCGACCTGATGCGCAGGGCGCTCGCTCACCTCCGCCCCGAGCCAGCCATTGTGGCGGCTGCGGATCGCGCTCGCGCTGCCGGGATCAAGGTGGCGATGCTCTCCAACAGCTTCGGCCTGGAGCCCTACAACCCGTACGAGGCGTTGGGCATGTGGGAGGACGCGTTCGACGCGGTGATCCTGTCCGAGCGGGAAGGTGTCCGGAAACCGTCGGCGTTCATCTACCAGCGGGCGCTCGATGCGCTGGGGCTGGAGGGGCCGGAGTGCGTGTTCGTCGACGACCACGCCGAGAACCTGCCGCCGGCTGAAGCACTGGGAATCCGGACCATCCACCACACGACGGACCCAGAAGGGACGGCCGCGCAGCTCGACGCACTGCTGGAGCGCGCGACGGCCGCCTGATCTACGACAGCCGCAGAGAGGCAGCCGCTCGGCGATGCCGTACGAGTCCACGCGCAGCGCGCGGATGTCGGCGCTGAGCGGTCCGATCTCGCGGTGCGCGTCGACGACGGCGAACGCTCCGCGCTCGCGGACAATCTCGGGCGGGGCCTGCCGCTCGGGGAAGAACCGGGATTCGAAGGCGAACTTCGCCAGCCCGTGGGAGGGCTTGCCGTGCAGTTCTCCGGTCAGGAAGTGATCGACCACCCGGCGGGCCGCGCTGTCGGGTACGCCCGCGGCCGCGCAGATCCGGGTCATCAGGTCCTCGAGTTCGGCGATTGGCACCTGTACGCTCGCCGGTTCGGACGGCGCCGGGCCGCAGGTGGGAGTGGCGGTGTCGGACATGGTTCTCCGTTCGGCGGTGGCAGGAGAAGGAGGTGGGGGAGGGAGCGTGGTTCAGGTGCGGGTGCGGAAGCGGTGTCAGGTCATGACGGAGCGCAACTGCCCCTCTCGCTCGGCACAGCGGGCCGGAGGACGAAAGCAACCTGCTCGGCGCGTCGCCGGGTGAGCGCGGCGACGAAGGTGTCGGCGCGTCGGTGGGGGAGGAGGCCCAGCCGGGCAGCGCCCAGCTGGCCCACGCCTCGGCATCGGCCGCCGGGGTGCCGGCATCGTTCAGCTGCGCGAGCAGGAAGCTGGCGCTGAGACCCCCGGTGCCGCGCCCGGGCCACGCTGTGTCCAGCAGGCAGGCGCTGTCGTCGCCCTGGACGAGGATGGTCCCTTCGTTCAGATCGGTGTGCACGAACCGGTCGCCGACCAGCAGGCCGAGTTCCAGGCCGGCACCGAGGTGCGCCCAGCGGTCCTCGGCCCGAAGTGTGGCGGCGACGGGAGCCGGCAAGACCGCGAGGCGTCGCAGCGCGCGGGCGGCGTCACGGCACGCCGAGCCCGGCGACAGGTCGGCGGCCCGGCCCGAAGTGCTGGAACAGCAGCCCCCGCCAGGCGTCGGCGGTGCCGTGGCGCAGCAGCCTGGGCGCGAGCGCGCGGGTATGAGGCGTGCCTTGGTGCCCAGGGCGGGCGCGTACCGGTGGGACAGCGGAATGGCATCGAGGAACAACCGGCGCCCGGGAACGTCTAGGGACAAGGGTAGCCGGGCGGTCCTGCCCGCCGCGGCCTCGACGGTGTCGAGGACCGGCCCGGCAGCGGCCTCGACGGCAGTGCGCAGCGGCTGCGGGACGCCGCTGCACACTGCGGACACGGCGAGGGCGGGCAGGCCGGGCACGAGATTTATTAGGCACCTCCTGATCCGGATCGCTGCGGGATAGGGGGAAGGAGAGCGCGGACCCGGCCCCGGGCGCGTGCCGGGTCCGCGCGCGGTGCGGGTTAGGGCTGGCGGGCGGCCATCCGGTCCAGGACGAGGTGCCCGCGCGTCACGAGCTCGTCGTGGTTCTTGGAGAGGCCGTTGCGCAGGTAGGACACGCCGAGGCGGACGGTCAGCAGATGTAGCAGGCGGTCCTCCTCGGCCGTCAGCGGCCGGCCGTAGCCTGTGAAGTACGCCTCGCGCAGCTCCGGGCGGACGGACCAGATAGCGCCGCACAGCCACACGAACTCGGACGCGGCGACGCCGTGCGCGGCCATCGCGAAGTCGATGAGACCGTGACGGGCGGTGGCCTCGTGGTACAGCCAGTTCCGGGTCTCGTAGTCGCCGTGCCGGTAGACCAGCGGCAGATGCTCGGCGAGGCCGGGGAGTTCCATCGACGCGGCCTTGACCAAGGCAAGCCGGTCGGCGGCCAGGTAGGGCGCGACATCCTCCAGGCAGTCGGCGGCCTCACGGGCCTTGTCCTCCATGTCGGAACGCACCGCGGCGCGGTCCGCGGCCGTGCCGGGCTCGGACGCGTCGTGCCAGCGGCGCAGCAGCCGCCCGGCGGCCTCGTACAGGCGCAGCTCGATGCTGGCTTCCAGGGGCAGGTCTCGTACGACGCGGCCGGGCAACGGCGTGCTGAGGATCGCGCGCAGGCCCGGGTCGCAGGCCAGCAGTCGCGGCGCCTCCTTCTTGCTCAGGTGTGCCGCGGTGAAGGCGTATCCGGCGACTTCGCGCTCGAAGTCGAGGTCGCTGGGGCTGATCTTCACGTAGGCGTCCCGGTCGGCCGCGCTCACGCGCCACACGAGGGAGGTGCTGCGCGGCCAGGAACGGTCCTCGTTCGCGTCCAGGCCGGGCAGGTGGCCGGCGACCCAGTCGCGCAGCTCGGGAGGGAAGGGCTTGGCGGTCGGCATGAAGGTAGGTCTCCGAAGGTGCGTGGAGCGGGTGGATGCGGTGGGGCGGTACACGCGGGTGCCAGGGGTGCGCCGCGGTTCCTGCCGGTTCAACGGCCAGATGATGAGCGGGGTGCGAGGGTCAGAGGTAATTGGCAAGCCACGGCTCCCGGTCGGCGGTGGCGGCCAACAGGCGGGCGAGGACGGAGTCCCCCCGTGCAGACCCCCCATCGCGGCGGCAGCCAGGCTGCGGTAGCCGCCGGCGTACCAGAGCGAGAACTGCCCCATCGTCAGCGTGACTGCGGCGGTACGGCCACGCTGCTCGCCGCCGAGGGTGAGGCGGGCGCTGCCGGCGCTGATGCTCAGGGTGTGGCGGCCGATGCCGGCGCCATCCAGGTCGGCCAGGTCCAGCACGAACTCGTCCTCCAGGTCCCCGGGCCAGCCGCATAGCTCGACGGCGCGGGCGGGGTCAAGGACGCGCAGCATCCACGGACGCCAGGCCCTGGCCGTCGCCGTGCCGACGCTCACGAGGCGCTGCTGCAGCAGCGGGCCAGGCGGCAGGCCGGTGCGCTCGAACACCACGGTGGGGATGCGGCCATGGTGCCGTCCGAGGAAGGCGAGCATCGCGTCGGAGGTCGGAGCGTCGGCGGCCCAGAAGTCGTGGACGACAAGCTGCCGGCCGTCCGGGGTGCGCCGCGTCGCCACCGTCAGGACGCCGCTCGGCTCCCGCCCGTGCCCGGCGAACGCGTAGGTCTCCAGGTCCGGATGCCGTTCCTGCTGCCAGGTACCCCACCACGAGGGGCGCTGCCACGGGCCGTTCCACCGCCCGGCCAGCCGATCCCGCAGGGCCGCGAGCTGCGCGCTGTCGCCGTGGGTGATCTCCATCGTGTCGGCGGTGGCCTGCTTGAGGGCGACGGTCGGCACCGTCCAGGAGAACACCTGCGCCGGGGCCTCCCAGCCCAGCCGCCGCACGTAGCCGTTGGAGGCCGTCCACAGCGTGGCAAGGACCGCGCCCTGATCCTGCAAGGCGCGCACCCTCTCCTGAGCGAGGCGGGCGGCGAGGCGGCCGCCGCGCTCCTCCGGGGCGACGCAGCCGCAGCCCATGCTCCCGGCGGATACCGGCCGACCACCGAACCACTGCGGCACGAGCCCTTCACCGCCGCCCGCTGCCATGTCGGAACTGATGCCCCAGGCGTGAGCCCTGGCCGTCAACTGAACACACTGCCGCGCCAGTTACCTTCTGGAAAGCCCTCGGAAGCGAGGCGATCACCTTTCGCACACGATCGCTCCAGAACCGCACCCCGGGGGGTCACAGCACGTCGCTCATCGTGACAGTGTGAGACCTGATCAGTCGTGAGGTTCAACGAGGGGGGAGTGGGACGTGGCTGCGGGGACGGGTGAGGCGCCTCAGCTGACCCGGGTACATCGCGTTCTTATCGGCGTGGTCGTCTTCGGCGCCGTCGTCATCGCGGGGATCGGTTTCGCGGGTTCGTACGCGGCGGTGCGGGAACTGGCGCTGGACAAGGGCTTCGGGAACTTCAGCTACGTCTTCCCGATCGGCATCGACGCGGGTATCTGCGTGCTGCTGGCGCTGGACCTGCTGCTGACGTGGATCCGCATCCCCTTCCCGCTGCTGCGGCAGACGGCGTGGCTGCTGACGGCGGCGACGATCGCGTTCAACGGGGCCGCCGCCTGGCCCGACCCCCTCGGCGTCGGCATGCACGGGGTGATCCCCGTCCTGTTCGTGGTCTCGGTCGAGGCCGCCCGGCACGCGATCGGCCGGATCGCCGACATCACCGCCGACAAGCACATGGAGGGCGTCCGCCTCACCCGCTGGCTGCTCTCCCCGGGGCCGACGTTCCTGCTGTGGCGCCGGATGAAGCTGTGGGAGCTGCGTTCCTACGAGCAGGTGATCAAGCTGGAGCAGGAGCGCCTGGTGTACCAGGCGCGGCTGCGCTCGCGGTTCGGCCGCGGCTGGCGCCGCAAGGCCCCCGTCGAGTCCCTGATGCCGCTGCGCCTGGCCCGCTACGGCGTCCCCCTGGCGCAGACCGCCCCGGCCGGCCTGGCGGCCGCCGGCATCGAGGAGCCACCGGTCCTCTTCACTGTCGAACGGATCCCCGCACCCGCCGACCAGCCCGACAGCATCACCCCCAGCGGAGCACCGGATGACGGGCCGACGCCGGCGGAGATCTCGCGGGCACGCCCTGCACAGCATCTGGCAGCGGCGCCCGAGCGACCGCACGGTGCGGCGGCCGCCGGCGGGGAAGGCGCCGAGCGGTTCGCCGACGCCTACCAGGCGTTCCTCGCGCGCTACCGGGTCGAGCCGACGCCCATGCAGTGGGCTTCGTGGCTCCGCGACACGTACGGCATCACCACCGCGGCAGGCAACCCCCTCGCCGACGACCAGGTACAACCCCTCCTCCTGGCCCTCCGGCAGCGCTACGCGGCGCCGGCCGGGGAGCCGCGGGACTTTGATGAGCCGGAGCCGGCCGATGCTTCCGTCGACTGGTACGACTACTTCCACAGCGCCTGGCGCGCCTACGCCGATGAGCATGGCGCCTTTTCGGATGCTGACGCTTTGGCGGCGTTCGTCTACCAGCGGGATGCCGTCACGGGTGACGGCGGCCGCCCCATCACCGGCGACGATCTGGCCGACTTCGTCGACCGTTTCCAGGAACAGGAGTCCGCCGGCGGACAGGATGCCGAAGCACCGGCCGATGAGCCCTTCGGACAGGACGCGGACGGAGCCACCGCACCACAGGAGCCCGAGACGGCCCCAGCGGGGGCTCAGGCCGCCAAGGAGAGGCGCAGCCTTCGGGTGGATGCGCTCATCGACGAGCCGACGCCGGGACCGGACGCTGCGACAGCGGGGAGTGCCGTCCTGACCACGGCCGACCGCTACTACCTCGGATGGATGGAGTACCAGGCCGAGCACGGTGTCGAACCCACAGCCGAGGAACTGTCCGCCCACCTCGCACAGCACGGCATACACGGACGCGGGGGCAAACCGGTCAGCCCGGCGAACCTGCGCCGCTACTTCCTGCCCTCCCGCGTCTACAACGTCTGGGCCAAACACCGGACGACCACAGAGAACCCCGGCGCGGACACCGTCGCACGGCACTGCGCAGCCCAGGGAATCACCGGCCAGTACAACAAACCCATCACCACCGCCTACGTCAACGAGCACGCCGACGAATTCGAGCGGCGCTGGCAGATCCTCATCCGTCACCACTCCGACTCCCAGCACTGATCCCGCGGCCGTTCCGCGGACGAGGCGGCGCGCCCATGTGGTCGCTGCGGATCACCTCGGATGCCACCTGCAGACCAGATCACCAAGAATGATGAGAGTGTGGAGGCCCCGCGTTGCTTGAGGGCTCGCGCGACGGGGATGAGGGCCTTTGCCGTCGGCGGTGCTGCGCACCTGCGGCCTTCACGGGTAGCACAGGCTCCCGCAGCTCCCGGCTGCCTGCTCCTGGTGGCGGCCGGGCGCGGCGCGACGAACCGTGCGGCCACGTGCTCGTCGTGGGTTTACCAGCCGTCCTCGTTCGCTCGATGCGGTCGCAGAACAGTTCGGCCGGTGCCCGGGACCGCTTCTGAGGCGTGCTGTTTGCCCTCTTCAGCAGCTGCGGTCTGGTCGGGTGTAGGCGCCATCGCCGAGGGCGGTCACGTACGGAGCGTGCGTCCGGACGAGATGTCAGAAACCGGTGCCCCCAGGCAGGTCGCTGGACACGTGAGCGCAGCCAACTCGGCCCTGCCTGCTCGCACTCCGGTGGCTCCTTGCGACCGATCACTCACCCGAGGCCGGTCAACGGTCCTATGGACCGTGTCCAGGCCCGCAGCGGGCCGCGTCCTGGGCCTCGCGTGATGGGGCGCTGAGTGCGCCGCCGATCGCTCCGAACGTTCCGGGCTCTGTGGCTGGGTTGGTGAACGTGTGGTGCCTGGTGGCGGTTCCGAAATGGTGGATGGTGTCTAAGCCGGTCCTCTTCACCCTTCCTTTTCCCTTGCTTCATATTCGTCTTGATTGACTTCACTGTTCGGTCAACAGGAATTCATAGTTCCGGCCCCACTGCCTCCTAACTTGACGGGGTCACAGCAAGATCACAGTCGGGGATGGCTGGCGGGGGGCGGGGATGTTTCGTGGCGGGCGCGCGCGTGGGAGTTCGGGAAGACCGGTCGGGGCGGTAGCTGTCGGTGTGGCGGTTGCCGTAGCGGTCGGCCTGCTGCCGCTGGGTGCGCTCCCTGCCGGTGCGGTGAGCCCTGCGGTCCGGCAGGAGTCCACCGGGGCGGGGCAGAGTGCTGGTGCCGCGACCGAGGCGGAGGCGCTGGCTGAGGCGGGGCGCACGGGCCGTGACGTGGAGGTTCTTGCTCTGCGTGGCGAGTCTTCCGAGGTGTATGCCACGCCGGAGGGCACCCTGGAGGCCCGTGAGCATCTGCGGCCGGTACGCACCCGTGTCGACGGTGAGTGGCGGGCGGTCGACACGCGGCTCGCCGCGCTCGGCACCGGCCCGGACCAGGGCATGGTCGCGCCCGCCGCGGCGACGGTCGGTCTGGCGTTCTCGGGCGGCGGCGACGGGCCGCTGGTGCGGTTGGAGCGGGGCGGACGGACGCTGGAGCTGTCGTGGCCCGGGGAGGTCCCCGCTCCGGTTCTGGACGGGGACACGGCCACCTACCCCGACATCCTTCCCGACGTCGACCTGCGCCTCGCCGCGCGGCCCGATGGCTTCACTCAGCTCCTGGTCGTCAAGACGGCCGAGGCGGCGCGCAGCGAGGAACTCGATCGGCTTCGGCTGCGGCTTGGGGCGGACGGGCTCCAGACGCGGGAGACCGCGGAAGGCGGTCTTGAAGCGGTCGACGAGGGGGCGGGCGGCGTCGTGTTCGAGGCGCCGCGCCCGATGATGTGGGACTCCAGCACCGGCGCCCAACCGGACGCCGGTTCCGCGGCCCCTGCGCCGGCCGCGGACTTGGCTTCGGCCGTGACTGCCAAAACCGCCCAGGCCGTCGGCACCGATGCCGGGACTGCGGAGGCGGAGCCCACGGCCGCCGATTCGGGGCGGCTGGCCCCGGTCGGTGTCGAGGTGTCGTCCGGCGGTGACGAGCTGGTGCTCACCCCGGACCAGGACCTGCTGGCAGGTTCCGGGACCGTGTACCCGGTCTTCATCGACCCGCAGTGGTACTCACCGCGTGGCACTGCCTGGACGGTAGCCTCCAAGTACTGGGCTTCGT
This sequence comes from Streptomyces sp. BK79, assembly GCF_044142145.1. Taxonomy (NCBI): domain Bacteria; kingdom Bacillati; phylum Actinomycetota; class Actinomycetes; order Kitasatosporales; family Streptomycetaceae; genus Streptomyces; species Streptomyces sp. BK79. Next base: position 25,757 of record NZ_JBHVOC010000033.1, on the reverse strand, counting down.
CGCCGCAGTGGAAGTTCAACGGCGATCCAGATGCGGGCCTGGGCTACTGCGGCTGGAACTACTGCCAGCCGCAGGACACGAAGCGGCTCTTTTACCAGATCCCGACGACCAAGTTCGCGGGCCGCAGCATTCTGTCCGCCGAGTTCGTTGTCCGCGAGACACACGCCGCGTCCTGCCAGGCCCGTGAGGTGCAGCTCTGGCGCACCAAGGGCATCAACTCCGGTACCACCTGGAACAGTCAGAACGCCTCCGGTTTCTGGGTCGACCACCTGCAGACCCGCAGCTTCGCCCACGGCTACGAAGGCTGTGCCGCGGCGGACGCCGAGTTCGATGTGAAGGGCGCTGTCGCCCAGGCGGCGGCCGGCAAGTGGTCGACTCTCACTTTCGGCCTGCGGGCCACCAGTGAGGACGACCGCTACACGTGGAAGCGTTTCTCCGACGACGCTTACCTGCGGGTGCAGTACAACCGGCCGCCGCCGAGGATCAGCACCGGCAAGCTCACGATGGACCCGGGCGGCCCTTGCGCGACCAGCTCCGGCGCGGTGCGGGTGCGCTCCCGGGCGACCGTGCGGGCCAGTGACGTGACCGACCCGGACGGTGACCGTGTCCAGGTGCAGTTCCGTGCGCTGTGGGACAGCGGCGACGGCTTCAAGCAGCGCTGGATCTCCGCGAAGAGCACCGCCAAGGCCTCCGGTTCGGACTTCTCCGTCCAGCTGCCCACGTCTGTGCCGCAGAACAAGACGGTCTCCTGGGAGGCGCGGGCCTGGGACGGAGGCCAGTGGTCGCCGTGGAGCGCGGACAAGGCGCACGGCTGCTATTTCGTCTACGACACCTCCGTACCCGCCGGTCCTTCGATCAGCTCGACGCACTACCCGCGTTCCGACGCCGCCGACCCGCAAGACCCCTGGTGGGACGGTGTCGGCCGCTACGGCACCTTCACCATCGACTCCTCCTCCACGGACGTCACCAAGTACTGGTTCGGCGTCAACGGCTCGCCCACCAGCGCCCGCTCGCTGACCACCTCGGGCGGCGGCACCAAGACGATGAAGTTCATGCCGACCAAACCCGGCGTCAACTTCATCACGGCCAAGGCTTTCGACGCCGCGGGCAACGGCTCCGAGACCCGCACGTACTACTTCCGGGTCCGGTCCGGCCAGCCCGACCGGCTGTCCTGGCCGCTTGACGAGGACGCCGGTGCGACCCGTGTCACGGGCTCCGGTGGAGACTGGCCCGCCGCGCTGTACGGCGGCCTGCGGCCCGGCGCTGCGGGGGTGACGGGCAACGGCCTGGAGCTGGATGGCACCGACGACTACGCGGCCAGCGACTCCCCGGTCCTCAACACCGCCAAGAGCTTCTCGGTGTCGTTGTGGGCGAAGCTGCCCGCCGCACCGTCCGGCGCACCGGTCGCCGTCGCCCAGGCGGGCTCCAGCACCAGCGGCTACGAGGTGTACTACTCGGTGGCGCTCGGCGGCTGGCAGTTCCTCAAGCACACCGTAGACGGGGCCGGCACCACCACGCTGCGGGCCGGCCAGCCCGCCTGCCCCAGCGGTGACAGCACCTGCCAGGCCGACCGCGTCAACCGGTGGACCCACCTCGTCGCCGCCTACAACGTTCCAGCCCAGACCATGAAGCTGTACGTGGACGGCGCGCTCGTCGCCACCACCCCGGCCACGACCACCGCGTGGGACGCCCGCGGCCGCACCCTGATCGGCGCCGCCTCGCACTACGGGACCGTCTCCAACTTCTTCAAGGGCTCCGTGGACGAGGTCCAGTTCTTCGACTACCAGGTCACCGACGGCCAGGTCACCCAGCTCGCCGAGCACCGCCCGGTCACCTCAGCGCGGCCCGCCAAACTGGTGTTCCCGCTGGACGAGACCACCGACGCCGTCGCGCTGAAAGGCCGGGCCCAGGAGGTGCCCGCCGAGCTGAAGGGCGGCACCGTCAGCGGCGCCAGCGGGATCGCCGGCAAGGCCCTGCAGTTCGACGGGGTCGACGACTACGCGACCACCGGCCGGCCGATCATGGACACCTACCAGAGCTTCGCGGTCTCCGCCTGGGTGAAGCTGCCCAAGGACAAGGAGGCTCGGGCCATGTCTGCGGTCGCCCAGTCGAGCACGGTCAACCCGGGCTTCGAGCTGTACCATTCCACGGCCCTGGGCGGCTGGGTGTTCATGCGGGAACAGAGCAACGAGACCGACTCCACAGTGGTCCGTGCCACCCAGACCGCATGCCCGGCCAATACCTCCTGCGCCGCCGCCCGGCACGGAGAGTGGAATCACGTCGTTGGTGTCTACGACCTCGACGCCGCGCAGATCCGGCTCTACGTCAACGGCACCCTCGCGGCCTCCGAGGCCTTCACCACGCCCTGGCTGGCCGTCGGCGAGGTTTCCCTCGGAGGCACCTACCACGCAGGCAAGCTGATCAGCCCGCTCAAGGGCGCCATGGACGACGTACGCCTCTACGACCGGGCCGTCTCCGACGATGAGGTGCGCCAGCTGTTCCGCCAGCACCCGGTGGTCAAGAGCCGCTGGAAGTTCGAGACCGCGTCCACGGCCACGCCGCCGCTCACGCCGGACTCCGGACCCGCCGGCGCAGGCCTGACCCTCAACAAGGGCGCCGCGCTCGGTGACCCCTGGGTCGACGGCGGCCTCACCCTCGACGGCATCGACGACTACGCTGCCACCGCGAGCGGTGTCGTTCCCGTCGACACCAGCGCCAGCTTCACCGTCAGCGCGTTCGCCCACACAGCGGGCGTACCCACCCGTGAGGCCGCGCTGCTCAGCGCACCCGGCGCCGTGAAGGACGCTTTCTCCCTGCGGTACGTGCCCTCCGACACCCCGGACAGCGACGGCGGACGCTGGCGCATCGGCACCACCGCCGCCGACACCAGTACAGCCGAGTCCGTACAGGTGGACAACGGGCGGTTCCACGGCCCGGAGGACTGGACGCACCTGGCGTTGGTCTACGACGGCTTCGCACGGGAGCTGAGGCTCTACGTCAACGGTGAGCTGGAGGAGGTCGCTTGCCCGGACACCGACGAGGACGGCGCGCCCGACGTGGCCGGCTGCACCGACCGGGTCTCGTACTCCGAGAACGCCGTCACCTTCAAGGCCGTGCAGTCGCTGCAGCTCGGCCGAGACCGGGGCGGCGCCTACTTCCCCGGCGCCATCTCGGACCTGTGGACCTTCCAGGGTGCCCTGGACGACACGCAGATCCAGCAACTGGCGATCGGTCAGCCGGGCACGCCCACGACCGTCCCGGACAACGGCTGACCGCCACCCGCGGAGCGGGTCCCGCCGCCGCGGCAGCGGTGGCGGGACCGCCCGCACCTTGGGCCGTGCTCGCCCGCTCTGACCGACCCGCACGACACCCCATACGCACCCCACCCGGGTTGCCTCCTGCGAGGGATGAAGGACGAGGATGAACGGTAGACCGCGGACGCGAGTCCGTGCCCTGCGCCGCCGCGTCGCCCTGGCCTCGGCCACGGTTTTGATCGGCACCCTGCTCCAGGCAGTAGCGCAGCCCGCGACCGCCGCCGACCGCGGCACCGGCCGCCCCGACCTGCCCGCCTCCGCCACACCGGTGTCCGTCGAACCGGTCACCGTCACCCCCCGCACGGCCATGAAGGGGCCCCGCACCCCCGCGCAGGCCCCACGCGCCACATGGCCAAGGACCGCCACGGCCACCGTCAACCTGCCCGACTCCTCCTCCGCAGTCGTCCCCGCGAAGGGCATGCCCCTCGCGGTGGGCGGCACCCGGGCCCCCGACACGGTGCGCGCCCGCTTCCTGGACCGCGCGACGGCACAGCGAGCCGGAACCGACGGCCCGGTGTTCACCCTCCAGGCGGCTGACCCGGCCCACACACAGAGCTCCACGGTCCGCGCCCGCCTCGACTACTCCACATTCGCCGGGTCCTTCGGCGGCGGTTACGCCGACCGACTGAATCTGGTCCGGCTACCGGCCTGCGCGCTCACCACCCCGGCGAAAACGGCCTGCCGTACGGCGACGCCCGTCGAAACCGTCAACGACACCGAACGCCAGACCCTCACCGCAGAGCGCCTCCCCCTCCAGGGCACCGGCGTCACCGTCCTCGCGGCCGTCGCCGAAGACGCCAGCATGGGCGGCGACTACAAAGCGACCCCGCTCGCACCGTCCGCGCAGTGGAGCACAAACCTGAACACTGGCGACTTCGCCTGGTCGTACGAGATGCCCGTGCCGAAGGTACCCGGCGAGCTGACGCCGAGCGTCGGCCTGTCCTACTCGTCCGGGGCGATCGACGGCCGCACCGGTAACTCCAACAACCAGGGCTCCTGGGCGGGCGACGGGTTCGACCTGTGGCCCGGATCCATCGAGAGACGCTACAAGTCCTGCGCCGACGACGGCGTCGAGCGAGCCGACGGCGGCAAGCCCGCCGACCAGTGCTGGGCCTACGACAACGCCTTCATCTCCTTCAACGGCAAGGGCGGCGAACTCGTACCGACCGGCACCGACACCTTCCGGCTCCGCGACGACGACGGCACCAAGATCCAGCGCCTGCGCGGTTCCGCCACGGACGTACGCGACAACGGAGCGCGCAACGACGAGTACTGGAAGGTCACCACACCCGACGGAGTCCAGTACTACTTCGGCTACAACCGGCTGCCCGGCTGGGCCACCGGCAAGGAGACCACCGACTCCACCTGGACCGCCCCGGTCTTCGGCGACGACACCAACGAGCCCTGCCACGCCGCCGCCTTCGCCGACTCCTGGTGCCAGCAAGGCTGGCGCTGGAACCTGGACTACGTCGTCGACCCGCACGGCAACGCCATCGCTTACTACTACGACAAGGAGTGGAACTCCTACGGCCGCAACCTCGACGAGAAGGCCAACACCCGCTACGTGCGCGGCGGCTCCCTCGACCGGATCGAATACGGCCTGAAGTCCACCTCCATGTACACGGCGCAGGCCCTGGCCAAGGTCGACTTCACCAGCGGCGAGCGGTGCCTGCCCGACACGAACACCACCTGCACCGACATCGGCAAGGACGCCGCCTACTGGTACGACACCCCCTGGGACATGAACTGCGAGGCCGCAGCCACCTGCGACCAGGGCCGGCTCGCCCCGGTGTTCTTCACCCGCAAGCGGCTCACCCAGGTCGACACCCAGGTACTCAAGGCCGGCGCCTACAGCGCGGTCGATTCCTGGAAACTCGGCCACCGCTGGGGCATGGCTGACACCGACTACCAGCTGCTGCTGGAATCCGTGCAGCGCACCGGGCACACCGGCACCCCAGCCATCACCCTGCCGAAGACCACCTTCACCTACGCCCAGCTCGCCAACCGCCTTGACCGCACCGGCGACGGGTACGCCCCCTTCATCAAAGAACGCCTGGCCACCGTCGCCGACGAGGCCGGCGGCCAGATCGATGTCGGATACTCGGCACCCGCCTGCACTGCGGACGCGCTGCCGACCCCGCAGACCAACACCACCCGCTGCTTCCCCCAATACATCGGCGGCAGCAGCACCGACGACCCGGACCTGCACTGGTTCAACAAATACGTCACCTCCACGGTGACCCGCACCGACCGCACCGGCGGCGCCCCGGACCAGGTCACCGCCTACGAGTACCTGGACGGCGCCGCCTGGCACTACGACGATGACGACGGCCTGACCAAAGAGAAGTCCAAGACCTGGTCGCAGTGGCGCGGCTACGGCCACGTCCGGGTCAAGACCGGCGGCCAAGGCGACGCCACCGCGATGCGGACCCAGAACGACACCTACTACCTGCGCGGCATGAACGGCGACCGCAAGGAACCCGCGGGCGGCACCAAGTCCATCAGCGTCACGCTGGACACCGGCGAGGGCGAGCCCATCACCGACCACGAATCAGCGGCCGGCTTCGCATACAGGACCGTCGGTTACTCCGCGCCCGGTGGCCAGGTCCTCACCAAAACCGTCAACCGCCCCTGGCACCACCAGACCGCCGAACGCGTTCGGGACTGGGGCACCATCACCGCCAACCTCACCGGCACCGCACAGAGCCGGACCTGGACGTCACTCGACAACGGCGCCGGCGCCAAGTGGCGCACGACCACCACACAGACCACCTTCGACCCAGCCACAGGCCGCATCACCCAGACCGACGACCGCGGTGATGACGCCGTCACCACCGACGACACCTGCACCCGCACCTCCTACCCCGCGGCCGGCGCGATCATGACGCTGCCCGCCCGGGTGGAGAAGGTCGCCAAACCCTGCGCCACCACCCCGGACCGCACCAAAGACGTCATCTCCGACGTACGCACCGCCTACGACGGCCTCGCCCACGACGCGGCACCCACCAAGGGCGACCCCACAGCGACCGCCCTGCTCAAGGCCCACGACGGCACCACCGCCACCTACACCGAGAACGCCGCCACCTACGACAGCTACGGCCGCAAACTCACCACCAAAGACCTCAGCGCCACCCTCACCGTCAAGGCCGGAGTTCTCACCCGCACTGCCCGCACCGACGGCCGCACCACCACCACCGCCTACACACCGACCACCGGCTTCCCCACCTCCGCGAAAGTCACCACACCACCGGTAACACCGAGCGACAGCACCACCTCCCACTCCGAGACCACCACGCACGACCCGGCACGCGGCGTGCCACTGACCCAGACCGACACCAACGGCAAGGTCACCCAGTTCGCCTACGACGCACTGGGCCGCAAGTCGAAGATCTGGCTCGCCGACCGCACCACCTCCGACGTCCCCACCTACGAGTACACGTACACGGTCGCCGAGAATCAGCCGATCGCGGTCGGCACCAGAACCATCGGCAACAACGGCGCCCAGATCACCTCCTACGTCCTCTACGACGGCCTCCTGCGCCCCCGCCAGAGCCAGAACCCCGGACCCGACGGCGGACGCCTGATCGCCGACACCTTCTACGACGAACGCGGCCTCACAGCCAAGGAGTTCGCGCCCTACTACGCCACCACCAAACCCTCCACCACCCTCGTCGAGCCCAAGGACGCCCTCGGTGTGGAGACCCAGAACCGCTACACCTACGACGGCCTCGGCCGGCAGACCGAACACCGGCAGATCTTCGGCAACGGCGACGGCGGCAAAGTCCTGGGCATCACCCGCACCCTGTACGGCGGCGACCGCACCACAGTGATCCCGCCCGCCGGCGGCACCGCCGTCACCACACTCACCGACGCCCACGGCCGCACCACCGAGATGCGCCAGCACCACCAGCGCGCCGCCGAGTCCACCTACGACACCACGACCTACGCCTTCACCCCTGCAGGATCCCTGTCCAAGGTCACCGACCCGGCCGGCAACGAATGGACCTACGACTACGACCTGCTCGGGCAGCTCACACTCGCTAAGGACCCCGACAAGGGCACACTGAAGTACTTCTACGACGACCGCGGCAGGATGACCTCCACCCTGGACGCCCGAGGCACCTCACTGGCCTACGGCTACGACGGACTCGACCGCAAAACCGAACTCCGCACAGGCTCCGCCACCGGACCGCTGCGCGCCAAGTGGACGTACGACACGGTCACCGGCGCCAAGGGACACCTCGCCGAGTCCACCCGCTACGACACCGACGGCCAGGCCTACACCTCCAAGGTGCTCGGCTACGACCGGCTCTACCGGCCACTGCGGACCTCGGTGACCATCCCGGCCACCACCGCTAACCAAGGACTGTCCGGAACCTACCTGTCGACGGCCGACTACAAGGAATCGGGCCTGATCGGCGGCATCGGCCTGCCCAAGGCGGGCGCGCTGGCCGCCTCCACCATGGCCTACACCTACCAGGACGACACCCTGTGGCCCACCGCCGTAAACGGCCGCGAGGGCATCAAAGCGACGGCATCCCACGACCTGACCGGCAAGCCCCTGCAGTACGAGCTGTCGAACACGGGCGGCAAGAAGACCTGGGTCACCAACGAGTACGAGCCCGGCACCCAGCGCCTGGCCTACACCCGCGTCGACCGCCAGGACGTGGCAGGCGTCGACCAGGCCTCCACCTTCCGCTACGACGAGGCCGGCAACGTCCTCGCCGTCTCCGACACCTCCCGCTCCGGCACCGACACCCAATGCTTCACCTATGACCACCTGCGCCGCCTGACCGAGGCGTGGACCCAGCCCACCGCTGCCTGCGCGAGCACGCCCAGTGCCCCAGTGCTCGGCGGCCCGGCCCCCTACTGGACGTCGTACGGCTACGACAAGACCGGCAACCGCAGCACAGAGGTCGAGCACGACGTCACCGGTAACACCACCAAGGACGTCACCAGCACCTACGGCTACCCCACGCCCGGCGCCACCACAGTCCGCCCGCACGGACTGAAGACCGTCACCCGCTCCGGCAACGGCGTCACCGCCGGCGACTCCTACACCTACGACGCCGCCGGCAACACCGACACCCGCACCCTCGGCGACGGCACCACCCAGGACCTCGACTACGACGCCGAGGGGCGCCTCGCCAAGGTCACCGAACCCATCGAGGGCGGCTCCCCGAAGGTCACCGCATACCTCTACGACGCCGACGGCAACCGGCTGATCGCCCGGAGCCCGACCGAAACCACCCTCTACCTGGGGTCCACCGAGATCACCGTCGCCAAGGGCACCACCACGCCCAAGGCGACCCGGTACCTCGACCTGGGCGGCGGCCACCTCGCCGTCCAGGAGGACGACGGCACGGTCACCTTCACCACCGCCGACCACCACGGCACCGCCCTGCTCGCCATCGACGCCGCAACCCAGAAACTTACCCAACGCCGCGTCACCCCCTTCGGCGGCAGCCGCGGAGAGGAACCAGTCGACTGGCCAGGTACCAAGGGCTTCGTCGGCGGCACGCAAGACGTCGCTACCGGACTGACCCACCTCGGCGCCCGCGAGTACGACCCGGCGACGGGCCGCTTCCTGTCGGTCGACCCGATCATGGACCTGACCGACCCGCAGCAGATCAATGGTTACACGTACAGCAACAACAACCCGCTGACCTTCTCCGACCCGTCCGGCCTGTACTGCGACGGGTGCAGCGTCGACAACCCGGATTCCGTCTGGGCGCCCGGCAACGGCCACGGCCCGGGCTGCACCACGTACGCCTGCTACAGCGACGACGGCCAGGACATCCTCTACTACACCGGCGGCAGCAAGAGCAACGATCAGGGCACTGGCAAGAAGTCCTCCACCTCGCCAGGCAAGACGATCAACGTCACGGAGAAGAAGGGCGAAATCTGGATCGAAAAAATTCGGGTCCCCTCCGCGCGCGAACTGGAGGCGATGTACCCGCAGTACGACGAGAGAGACCGGATCGAGGCGTGGGCGGAGCGCAAGTGCTTCACGCTGGACGCCAACACCGAGTCGTTCTGCGGTGCCGCGGAAGCGCTCGGCATTGTCGAACACGAAGTGACCATGTTCGACAAGATCGTCCTGGCACTCGTCACCCCTGACATCGACGCCTGGAAGAGCTGCCTGAGCGGCGACAGCGTCAAGGCCTGCGGCTCAGCGGCGCTCGACCTGCCCTGGGCCCGGGTATTCAAGGGTGCCAAGGTCCTGAAGTCTTGCAACAGCTTCATTCCCGGAACCGAAGTACTGATGGCGGACGGCAGCACCAAGCCCATCGAGGACGTCCGTATCGGGGACGAGGTCATGGCGGCGGACCCGGCGACCGGCGAGGCTGTGGCCCGGACGGTCACCGCCGAAATCACCGGCGAAGGGCTGAAGAACCTGGTCACCCTGACCCTCGCCGTGGACGGCGAGAAGGTGCAGATCACCGCGACTGCCGGCCACCCGTTCTGGATTCCCGCTCTCGACCGCTGGCTCGACGCGGGCGAACTGACTACCGGCCAGGAACTGCGCACCAACGCAGGTGGCACCGTGCGTGTCACGGCTGTACGCCACAGCCAGGTTCCGGCAGCAGTCCACAACCTCACCGTCGCCCACCTGCACACGTACTATGTGCTGGCGGGTAAGACTCCGGTCCTCGTTCACAACAGCAACTGTATCCACGCTTCAGTTGCCTATCAGGACTGGGCGACGAAGGGTGCCCACATCCACATCGGGAAGAGCGAAGTTCGAATCTTCCCGAACGACAAGGGTGGAATTGGGGCCGAAGCAATTAGACTGAGAAGCGGAACGGCGAGCCCGAAGGAAGTTCAAAAAGTTCTGGACGAGATTCACTCGAATCCTGCCCTGAGGGCTGACATCATCGCAAAGGCTACATCTGCGCGCACCAGTATGAATGCCGGAGAATTCGGGATGCAATCCAATCGTGCCGCAGAGATGCATTTCCTTATCAAGAACTTGGAGAAACTCGGGTGAGTGCCTTTCAATTCTTGGTCGAGGTCCTTAAGTCTGGGGCCGTCCAAGGGCTCGGGCTGGATGCGCGGCCTGACGCTTGGGAAGCGAAGCTTGGCTCCGGGTACATAGACGACGTGCGCAAGGGTCGAATGCGTCGTGACTACGGGCTAGTGGAGCTCTCGTTCTTCAAGAAGGGCGAGATTTGGCAGTGCTTCGAGGTGAGCTTGCAAGTTCACAGGCTGGCCAAAGACATTCCCGACGTTGTGCCGAGTTCCCTAATTGAGGAATACGGGGAAATGGAGTCGAGGGTTCGGTTCAGCGACCTCCAGGCGAACGCTACTGCCGAAGGTCTCCAAGTCGCACAGATCAGTGACCGTGGTCGTCATTTTCACTCCAGATTTTCGGTGATGGAGTCGAGGGCGATCGTGCACGTCCTGGAGACTGACTCTGGAGACAGCTTGCGGCGGGGTGATATTTGGTCGGTCTCTCTGGCCCGGGATTTCACCGCGCGAGCAGCTCCGATCTCGTGAGGGATCTCAGGAGATCCCAATAGCAAACCTGAAGCCCCGCCAGGTGACACCTGGCGGGGCTTCAGCGTGCTCTGACGGCAGTAGTTGACGGCAACGTCAACGGACAGGGGCCGCACACAGTGGCGGGCCGCCGCCGTCGTCGAGCGGGCTGGTGGTCTCTGCGGGGTTACGGAGGGCGTGGCCGAGGAGGTCGATGGCGTTGCGCTGGAGGCGGAGTCGGACATGGGCGTAGACGGTTGCGGTGACGCCGATGTGGGCGTGGCCGAGGAGTTCCTTGATCACGACGAGTTCGACTCCCTGCTCCAGGAGCAGCGTCGCGGTCGAGTGCCTGAGGTCGTGAAATCGGATGCGTCGGAGGCCGGCCTTGCGGAGGAGCGTGGTGAAGGTGCGGGTGAGGTTGGTCGGGTCGATCGGCCTGCCCTGCGGCGTGGTGAACACGTACCCGTTGTACTGCCACGTGGCGCCTGCGGCCTCCCGCTTGCGCTGCTGCTGCTCTCGGTGGTGCTTCAGCGACTGGAGGCAGCGGGCGGGGAGGGCGATGCGGCGCTCGGAGGCCCGGGTCTTTGTGGGCAACGTGGTGAGTCCGCCCGTGTTGGTGCGCTGCAAGGTGCGGCGGACGGCAGCCGTGCCCCGGTCGAGGTCGAGGTCTTCCCAACGGAGGCCGAGGAGTTCGCCCTTTCGGAGTCCGGTGTGGAGGGCGAGTTCGAACAGGGCATGGAGCCGGTGTCCGCGCGCGGCGGTGAGGATCTGGCGGGCTTCGTCGGCGGTAAGAGGTTCGAAGCGTCGGGGCCGGGGTGTGCCGGTGCGGACGTTACGGGCCACGTTGCGAGGGATCTCCTCCTCGCGCACGGCGTGTTCGAGTGCGGACTTGAGTACCGAGTGGACGTAGGCCAGCGTCAGTGGGGAGAGCCGCTTGGAGCAGCACGTTCCGACGGCGCAGCAACGGGGTTCATCACGGCCCGTATCGATGCCGCGCGTGCAGCACTGGCAGGTGGTGCGGAGCTGGTTGAGCCAGGTGCGAACGTCCTTGGCGGTGAGCTTGGCGAGCTTCTTCCGTCCGAGGCCGGGGATGAGGTAGTGCCGGGCGACGGCGGTGTAGCGGGTGTGGGTGTTCTCGCGGAGTTGGTGGACGGCGACGTTCTCCAGCCAGTACGTCAGGTACGCGGCCAGGCTGCCCTGCGCGGAGGGTACGGGGAGGCCGCGGTTGCTATTGGCGATCTTCTCGGTAAGTTTGGCCAGGGCTTCTTTTCGGGTGGTGCCGTAGACGTGGATGCGTTTGCGGGTGTTGTCGGGGGCGAGGACGTATCCAGCGGCTTCCCAGCGGCTGTCCTTGCGTTGGTAGACGGTTCCGTCGCCGTTCGCGCGGGTGCGGGAGCGGCGGGACGAGGCGGGGCGGGGCGTGGTCATCAGGCGGTTTCCTGTTCGAGGCGGGTGTGGATGAAGTCGGTGAGGGCGTGGGTGGGGATGCGGCGGGCGCGGCCGAGGGTGAGGGAGGGGGTTGGTGGGTGCGGATGAGGTCGTAGACGGCGGTGCGGCCGAGTTGGAGGCGTTCCATGACCTGGGGGACGGTGAGGAGTTCCGTGCCGGCGGTCACGCGACGGCCCTTGACCGGACGGCACTGGTCAGCCGATTGGTGGAGTGACCGACCGGGTGACCGGCGCGGTCGCTAGCGCGGTCACTGGAGCGCTTCGAGCGCTGGGTGTGGGTCGGTTGCTCGGGTTGGGTCTGCCGTGTTGCGGTCAGAAGGTCGGCGAGGTGTTCGTGTTCGGGTAGGAGGCCGGTTCCGGCGTACTGCCAGTGGGAGATGACCAGCGTGGTGTCCGAGTTCACGCGTTGACCGCCGCTGTTGCGGTGACCGGCGGTCGGGTCAGCGGAGTGCTGGGCCTGGTCACCGATCGGACTACCGCTTGTCTGGCCGGACTGCGCCGACGCCGGGGCGGGGGCGGGGGTCTGGGTTTCGGTTCGGTTGGTTCGCCAGGCGGTGCGTTCGGCTCGGAGGTGGGCCAGGGTGGTGGAGTAGTGGCGGGTGCGGGTGGAGAAGTGGCCTCGGAAGCCGAGCATGTGGGCCCACTGACGCAGCCGCAGGTGGGCGTGCTCGGGTCGCACACCGAGGTGCCAGGCGGTGTGGATCATGCGGCGGGCGTGGTCGGTGAGGTCGTGCTGGGCTAGTTCGGCGAGGAAGCGGAGTCGGTGGTCGAGGGTGCCGGTGGTGGTCTCGGCTCCCTTGGTGGCGTACTTGGCGATGTAGGCGGCGACGTGCCGGTCGGTGACGGGGCCGTCGCCGGTGAAGTCGGTGCTGCGGATCGCGCGGACGTCGATCTGCTGCCCGAACCGGAACACCGTGGGCTCCGGCTGCTGTGACCCGTCGGCCGTCCCTGCCTCGGAGGGGCGTTGGTGCTGGACGCGGGTGCGCTGGGCGGCGGCGCGGACGGCGTGGTCGAGGAGTTCTGTGGTGGCCCAGGTGGGTGGGGTGCTGATGGGGCCGGTGGGTCCGTCGATGCGGATCACGGTATGGAAGTGGATCTGGCCGCGCTTTTGGTATTCGGCGACCTTGGCGTACGACAGGGTCGCGTGGTGGCGCAGGGTGCGCTGGGTGAGTCCGGCGGCGTGGGCGATCTCGCGGCGCAGGTGGGTGGTGAAGCGAGCCCACAGCGCGGGGGCGTGGGCGTTCCACAGCACCGCGCCGGTGTAGTCGTAGCGCTGCGGGTTCAGGGGCGTGCCGAGCAGCGGATCGTCGTCGCCATGCCGGGTGCCGCAGACACACGAGGCCCCACCGGGCTGATTGTGGACGGGGCCAAAACCGGGGGCGGTGAGGGTCGCGAAGACGCGCGGATGGGTGGCGACGCTGGCCGGGACGGTCTTCCCGCCGCGCAGTCCGGCGGCGATGAGCTGATAGGTGTCGTAGCGGTAGCGGGTGGAGCAGGCCGGGCAGCGGGTGGCGCGGCGATTGCCGCACCGCACCAGGAGTTCACCGGCGGGCAGGTGGCGGGTGTCGAAGTGGTCGAGGATCTGGCCGGTAGCGGTGTCGAGGCGGGTGCGGTGTCCGGTCATACGGATGGGACCGGCGCAGCCGCCGAGTGAGCCGATCTGCCGGGCCAGGGGCGCGAGGTGTCCGGCGGCGGCGAGCTTGGCCAGCCTGGCGGTCAGCCGCGCCCGGCGTTCCAGCGCCGAGCCCCCGTTCGCGGACGTATTGGCCTTCGGGGTGTGCACTGGTGCGGCGAACGTCGTGTTCGAGATCGCGGACGGGGTTGTGGGGGAGGGGAGTTGGAGCTGTGCGGGCATGGCGACAGGCCTCCGGTAGGAGTCGGGAGAAGAGAGAGGTGCCTTCGGGGCGACCCGGGGGCGTCAGTGCGCGAGGGAACGGGGCGCGCGATGACGGGCGCGGGCGGTGGGCCGGGGGCATCTGCCCTGGTCAGCGGTGCTGCCCTGCGGCGGTGCGTGAAAGTAGCATCGCTTCAACGGCGCATTCAACTGCATCCCTCCTCATCTATTTCGGTGGCCGGTGGGGACGCGCGTACTGTGGCCCCGGTCTTCCGTTTTGGACGGGCCGGATTTCGGTGGTAGTGGCGCAGAGAATGCGGGTGACCTGCGGTGACGGTCGGGCGGCGGGGGCGCAGGCCGGCGGGGAGCACGGTGCTGCTGACGTTCGAGGTGATCGCCGAGGCCCTGCGGGAGCGGATCTCCTCCGGCGGGCTGAAGCCGGGGGACGCGCTGCCTACGCAGGCCGTGTTGATGGCGGAGTTCGGGGCCTCCAGCCTGTCCGTGCAGAAGGCATGGCCCTGCTGAAGCGGGACGGCTACGCGGCCTCCCGCCCCGGCAAGGGAGCCTTCGTCGCCCACCCCGACGCCGACACTGACTCAGGTGACGGGGAGGTGGGGAACACACCCGTCGGCGGGACGGCAGCGCGCGTCGAGGCACTGGAGCTGGCACTTACCGAGACACGCGATCAGCTCACCGCCCTGCGTGCCCGCGTCGAGGCCCTGGAAGCGGGCGGCACCGAGCGAGACCGCTGACCTCTCGGCCGCGATGGTCAGGGGCTGGAGTGGTGCGTCCAGATTTTCTCTACGAGGTTCAAGGCGGGCCCCGCCCACCGAGGCTGGCCGCCGTCGCCGACCGACCCGCAATAGGGCGAGGCACTGACGACCGCGCCAAGTTCCAGCGAGGTGCCGGTCTCGGGCACGAGCTTGAAACAACCCGCTTCCACGGGAGACAAGTTGCAGGTATGAAGTCCGGGTACGTTGCGCAGCAAGCTATCGCCTACGACCGTCCTACGGCCGGATCGCAGGCACAGGGTCGACCAGGGGGCCGACCCGCAACGCCCGTCGCCGGGCTCGCCGAAGGCGGTGGGCCCGGCGATGCCTCCTGCGGGGAACCAAGCTCCCGGCCACCCTTCGTAGGCCGCCCCTGCCCCCCCCCGCCGCACGCTGACCGGTAGCCGCCCCGACCGTCGAACCGCCACAAGGCGCCCGGTCTGCCTGACGATCCAGCCCGTTGACGGCAGTAGTGACGGCAACAACCATGAACAACCCCGGCTGAACCCGCACCTCAGCGGACCGCCGAATATCGTTTGACCTGCGAAAACGCAGGTAGAGAGGGGTCGCTTAGCACACGTACTATGTGCTGGCGGGCGAAACGCCGGTGCTCGTTCACGACAGCAATGGATGCGTGAACTGGGCCTCCAACAGCGTTAAAACGTGGGGTCATACATTCAAGACTCATGGCGCCGGAGCGAAAAACACGAAGGCTCTGATCGATCGCGCTCGTAGCACCAATAATTAGCAAGGTCAGTGGCTGGACAATGATGCCGCGGCAGAGTTCTTGAAGGGACTCCATGCCGAAGGAGCCGGGCCCAGGTCGGTGCGCATTCCGGACGGACTGGGGCAGGTGATTATGCCGGATGGGAGTATCGTCCAAGCGCGGGCAGCTACCATCATCCCAAGTCCAAATGGGCTGTACAAGACGGGATTCCCGATCATTGGTCCGAACTAGGAGGCTGGAGAGATGAGTTTCTCTGTGTCGTTCAATCCGGCCATGCCGTCAGGTGCTGTGTCTCCTGCTGCAGCGGGTCTGGAGCCGGGTGACGATTACGAAACCCTGGTCATGGAGGCGTGTAGCGCCCTCTCTGATGCTGGAGGCAGCAGCTTCCAAATTGGCGGCTTCGGGAGTGATGAGTGGCCGCTCGATGTCGCCTATGACTTGTCTGCCTTCATGGAGCAGCTCCCGTCGCTTTTGGCGGGTGTGCGCGACCGTCGCGAAGTCGAGGTGGATCTCTACTCGCAGGGCATCGAGAGGACTTTGATTTTCCGCCCAAGCGGGGATCTCGTGATGATTCACTGCGAGTCGCGGACCAATTGGGTTCCAAACCCAGAGCGCGAGAGCATTGCACAGAGTGAGCTAGTCGCGATGCTCTCGAAATTGGCCGAAGACTTCGCCAGAGGGTTGAAGGCGCTCAATTTCGAACTGTCGGAAGTCGCACCATTCGAGCGTTGGTTGGAGGGTGAGGTGTAGCCTCGCTCGGTGGACTTGTCGCCACGCTCAGCAGCGACCAAGGGGCCACCCACTGTCTTTTCGCGCGAGTCGATCAGGGAACCGCGCCTGCCATGATGCGGCTGCTCCGCCGGGCGCTGATCCTGGACTGTGATGGCTACGAGACTCCGCTCTTCAGCGCGGACGGACGCCACCTTGCGGTTCGTGGCAACGCGTACGACAACTCGGTGGAGGTTTTCGAGTTTCCTTCGTTGCGCCGGGTTCTGGCCACAACCCTCGGCGACCCCAGCCCTGGCTATCCGTACCCACAGGAGTGGCGTGACCAGATGCAAGCCTGGTCGCGTCACAATGTTGCCTTCGGGGCGCGACCGGGTGTGCTGTGGATTGCAACACCCGCGGGAACGCTGGTCGAGGTGGACCTCGAAACTCGGCAAGCGGTCGAGCACGATGTGCTGACCGGATCCCGATTGTCCGCGCTGGCTGCCACAGCCACCGGCGAGCTCCTGGTTGCCGGTAGCGGTGGAGATCTGGTCCTCGTGTCCGTGCTCTCCGGCTCCACGCAGAACTGCACTGCGAACAGGGACACGTCCAGGGCTGCGGCCGCGGCGTTCCTGGAGACCACCGCCGAGGTTCCGGACGACGGCGACGACTTGGAGACGCACCTTGTCCTGACCGACGGAGCCCGCACATGGGAAGCAGACGATCTGGCAACGACGACTGCGGCCAGCTCCACAGATCCAACCTGGCTTCAGCTTCAAGCCGCCATCAACGCAGCCCAGGCCCAGTCCGAATGAGCCGACGAACGCGACACGCCACCTACGACAGCGGTGGGACCAACGCTACGGACACGGATGCTGAGGGAGCCGGTGAAACTCGGCACCGCCCGCAGCGACCGACGCTGCGATCGAGCGAAGCAGTCAACGCCGTCGCCGCTCTGTCTGCTGATGCTGCGGATCTCCCAGCGCACCGTCGAGCGGTACGTAAGGGACCGAAGCGACTGGCATCGTCGGCATGAGGTGTTCCCCAGGGTTGGTCAGCCGGGGTCGGGCGGACTGCCGCGACCGGCGACACCTTCCACGTCTGCTACCACCCTGCTACCATGGGTGGGTGACTTCCGCGAAGAAGCAGACACAGATCCGGTTGGAAGAGGACACCCTGGAGGCCGGTAAGGCGGCCGCGCGCGCCCGCGGGCTGGACTTCAACAGGTACGTGGAGCGACTCATCATCGAGGACACCACCGGCGCCCGTGCCGCCGGCATGGCCGCGGCACAGCGGCTCATCGACGAGCACGGCTCGTACCTCGACGACCTGGAGCAGCAGCTCGACGCCCCGTACACCGCCTCTCAGCCGGGTGTCGCCGCGTGATCCTGCACGTCGACGAGTCCTGGATCCTCGAGGTAGCAGAACGGGCCGGCCACCGCGATCCGGCCGCCGACGACTACGGCGTGCCCATCGCAGCCGTCGCCCGCCACCGTGGCGAACTGCTCGATACCCCGGTCTACGACGGCGCCTACGCCCGCGCCGCCGCCCTGGTGCACACCCTGGGGTGCTGCCGCTGGCTGGAACGCTCCAACCTCACCGTCGCCTGCGCCGCCGCCGTCATGTATCTCGAAGCGAGCAACATCCCGGTGAACCCCACCCGCGAGCAGCTCACTGCGCTCGCCCACGAACTGAACAATCCCCGCTGCACCGCCTCCCGCATTGCTTCCTTCCTGCGCACCTGGAAGCCCTGACCCACGCCGCCGGAACCGGTCGGGCGCAGGCCCGCTGGTGGCGGCCGGCCGCCACCTCGCCGAAGACCAGGTGCAGCCGCTTCTCCTGTCCCTCCAGCAGCGCTACGCGACACCGGAGAGGGAACCGGCAGTCTCCGGCGGACCGGAGCCGGCCGGCGAATCCATCGACTGGTACGACTGCTTCCATAGCGCCTGGCTCGCCTACGCCGATGAGCAGGGAACCTTCCCGGACGCCGACGCTCTGGCGGCCTTCGTTTCGGTGCTGCTGTTGGTAGACGCCGTGTGGGGCAGGGACCCATCGTCCCTGTCCCGGCCCGCGTACAGCAGCACCGGCCACCGTCCCAGGACGGCACTACCCGCAACGCACGGGACGCTGCGGGTAGCGCTTACGGAGAGCGTCACGGCGGAGATGGCTTTCGGTGTGTGGGAGACGGCGATAATGACATGCTTGTCCCGCCTCGGCTGTCTCCTGCGACACCCGCCGCAGGGGTTACGGAACGATGATCACCTGGTACCACTCGCTGTCGAGGATGCGGTCGGACTGCACCGCCCGCCCCAGCTCACCCCCCGCTGCCGTGTTGTCCGCGTTGTCGACATGAGCCCGTATACAGGGCGCGTTGGGCGGGCTGCCCCGGTCGACAGTGACGCCCGTGATGTCCCATACGCCGTTGACTTCACGCGGGGTGATGTCCACACACTGGGCACCGGGGTTCCCGCCCTGCCAGGACTTGGCGAAGGGGTACTCGTCACAGGAATCGTTGGGGACACCGGTGGAGCCCCGCACGAAGCTGCGGTCACAGGTGAGAGCACGCCTCTTTTCGGCGTCCGGGTCAAGAGGGTCGACGAACCGCGACAGCAAGTGGTCCGCGTCGCCGAATCTGCCCGTGAGGTTCTTCTGCGCCCACTCGTAGGCGACGGCCGCTCCCCGGTATTTAGATCTCGAGAAGGTCACATTGGGCGTGTGCCCCATGACGATGCAACCGGGAATGGGGCTGGTCTTGCCGATCGTCGCGTCACAGCGCACGGTGGGGCCGTCGAAGATCGCGCTGTCATACCCGGGAACTCCGATGCCGCCGAGGGCTGCGCCGTCCAAAAAGTAGGTGACATCTATGTGGGAGATGTCTGTCTTGGCGGCGACACTGGACCTGTACGTGATGGTGCCCTGCACAATGTCACCCCCCTTTTCCACGACGGCGTGCGCGCCGCCCCAGGCCGGCCCCGCGGTGCTGCACATGCCGCTGCACGTGGCATTCACGGCCACATCCACGGCGGACACCGTGTCGTCCATGTCGCCGGGGACAGCGAGGATGGTCTCGGTCCACTGCCCCGAGTAGGAGTCCAGCGTGCCCACGGCATCGACCACGATGTGGGCTTCACCGATCTCCACGTTCTTGTCGTCGAGGAGAGTGTATTTGAGGGGCATCCGTGTGCAGTAGGCGTGCCGGTTGGAGACGACACGTTTACTGGAGTCTTCGAGGCAGAGCTTGAGCGCCTCCCCCGGGTCGGAGGGGGCGAAGGAGGAGACGGGGGCGAAATCGGCGACGGGGTCCGCCTCGACACAGGTCCACGCCGCGCCTTGGCTGCGCGCGGCGGATCCTTCGGCCGCGGCCGTGCAGTGGCCCTGGGAGGGCACCCGGCTCGCGGGGGAGGCGGTGGCCGGTGAGACGCCCAGGATGCACAAGGCTGCGGTGAGGGCGAGCGAGGCTAGCGCTGCCAGGCCGCGTCTGACGCGTTTCAAGGTGGTCCCCCCATTTTCCGGTGGCATGCAGGTCCACCCGGGATCGAACCGGTGCGATGCCTGCATAGGCCAGCCGGTAATCAGCCTTCCGTGATCGCCCTTTTGGCCCGTTCGCCCCTCACACCGATCCCCGCGTGGTCGCTACATTCACCTGCGTTTGTTCACACCACCGGCCCGGCTCGCCCGGCCGGAAGCGGGGGAAAGGGCAACGATGCGCTCCACAAGACCGGCCGGCCGCATGGGCAGAGCACTCATGGCCGCCACCGCCTCGACCGCCTGCGCGGTCACCGCCATGGGCCTGGCTGCCTCACCGGCCGCTGCCTCACCGGCCGCGCCCGCCGCCCAGCAGACGGCCGAACCCGGCCAGAGCTGTACCGCAGCCGACCTCGGCAAGCGCCACCCGATCATCAAGTCCACGGATGTCGCTCCGACGATCACCCACTTCAAGGGCTGGTACGTCACCGAAGGCTCGACCGGCAACCAGACCGTCAACACGAACACCACGGAGACCATTTCCGTCTCCGTCGGTCTCAACGGAACCGTGCAGGGCAGCTTCGCCGTCGAAGCCCTCGGCATGGTCGGCGCAAGTCTGGGCCTGAACGTGCAGGTCAACTACACCTCCACATCCAGCACCTCCCAGTCGATCTCGTGGAACTTCCGCCTGCCCGGCTACTACGGGCTCTACAAGGGCACGAAGAAGGTCACCGGCACCTACGGCAGTCTCAACTGCAACCGCGTCCAACAAGGCGACGACAGCCACGCGTTGAAGTGGGTCGAGGGCCCTGACAGCGGCAGCTTCACCACCTACACCACGCTCGAGGAAGGCGCGGTGCGCTGCGAGGACAAGGTCCCCGCCAACAGCATCATGGCCAAGGCACAGACCCTGCTGGACTGCGGCAGCGCCACCGCCAAGCACGCGGCCGGCCCGGTCCCCTCGGCAAAGGCCACCGCGGCCAGGCACGCGGCCGAGAGCGAAACCAAGGCCACCCGGAGCACGAAGAGCGCCCCGGCCACCGCGCCCACCACACGAGCCGCTCTCAACTGCGGCTCCGACGCCTACAGGATCCACGTCCCCGGCAAGCCTCTGAACTGGAGCGCACCGCTCCTGGCCAACGAAGGCATCCGCCTGCGCGAATCAAACTTCACCAGCGCCCACCTGGACAACTGGCGCCTGTGCAACGTGACGGAGAACAACGGGGTCCTCGAGGCGACCCTGTGGAACTGGGGCAACGGCGGCTGCGCGACCATCGCCGCGCAGAACGCGCCCAACGAACGGGCGGCCCTGCAGACGACCACCTGCACGGAGGACGACCTCCAGCGGTTCTACATCTACCGCGACGTCCCCGGCTCCAACAAGATCGGCATCCAGAACAAGCACACCGGCTACATGATCGGCCATGACCGCTACGCCGACGGCGAGTTCCTGCGCCAGTACAGCAGCGGCAGGCAAGACGGCACCGGCACCTACGACCTGGTGAAGGTCTGACCACCCGCCTGCCACAACCGCTCGGGCCCTGGCCGATTCCGGCCAGGGCCCGAGCAGACGTGCCAGGCGGGTGGCGTGCCGCCATACGCTGGCATGGGGACGGGCTCGACCCGCTGTCGCGGGTGCCGTACGCGCCGACGATCGGCCCCGTGGCCCGGCTTCGAACCTGTTGTCCGTCCCCGGCACCGGCCGCTTCCTGCTCTACGCCAAGGATCAGCGGTAGGCGAGGGCCACGACCAAGACATCCCCAACCCGCAGGCAGGGCCCCGACGAGGCGACCCCACGGGGTTGAAGCTGAAGCTCCCCATTATCTCGGACACGTGATCGGCATGCTGCGAGGGCGTGCTGATGCCGCTGCCTGGTCTCGGACGGTGTGAGGTAGCCGACGACCTTGTGCTTGCGCAGACGGCGGTTGCAGAAGGTCTCGACGAAGGCGAAGGCCTCGACACGGGCGGTTGCCCGGTCGGGCCAGGTCCGGATTTTGATCTCTTCCTTGAGCAGGGCCCAGAAACTCTCCGCCGCGGCGTTAGTGCTAGGTTTCAGCGCTAGCCCGTTAGATGCAAAGACGTCGAGCAATAGAGCTGCGGGCCGTATGTGAAACGTGCGGCCCGCAGTGCTCAATTCGATTGGGAAAGTATGGGAGATTTCGAGATCTACGCCGCGCCGCTTGATGGAGTGGTGGACGTGGTTTGGCATTTGCAGCTAGCCAATGACGTGGCGGTAGCGCTTGCAGCGTCAGGTGCTGTGAAAATTGATGATAATTATCAAGTAAGAACAGATTCGGCGATCGTGACAGTGATGATGCTGCCGCCTGGCGGAGAATGGGTTTGGCCAGTATTCGAAAGCCACAGCCTCCTGGTCGACGTGCGCTTCCGGCGGGAGGTAGTCGAGTGGTCAGATGCGGAGGGGCTTGCTCGGTACGTATTTCGTCAGCTTCGCGTGACGACTAAGTATGAGCTTTTGCTCGTTTGTGACGTTGAAGGGTATGTTGACTCGAACTTTGAATTCCCGGAGCGATCATCAATGATCAAGCGCCGGCCTAGTTGATTGGGTATAGTCAATTACCACGAACGCGATCGCGGCCAGCCCATCCAGGTTTATGATCACACCTGACGCCGGATACGAAGCAGCCTGAGTTCGGTGGATGCGCTGCTGAGCCCGTGGGTGCTGGCCCTGTTCGGCATTGGCGTCGCCACGCTGGTCTGGGCCGCCTTGCCATGGGTGGTCTTCCCGCGCAATGCCCGCCCGGCGGTCGTGTTTGTTGTGCTGCACCTTACGACCAGCATCGGCCTCATGGTCTACCTTGACGAGACAACGCCGTTCGCTCCTGCCGTGCTCACTGCGGCGTTGCGGCTCGCGTTCGAAGCGGTCGCGTATCGGCAGCGCATCCGCCGTGTATCCTGACGCACGTTTTCCGGTCCCGGCCTCTTCTAACGGGCCATCTCGTGTGACTCTGCAGGAAGTCTCCGATGTAGCGGAAGCGGCCCGATAGGGACCACCGTAGCCAGTGTCAACTGAATCGCGGATTCGCTAATCCACTGCTGACGAACTGCCTTCACCGCTGACGATCACGCGGATCCTAGATTGATTGTAGGATCCGCGACGTCGTGCGCACTGGTTGCTGCGGAGACTCCAGAATCCGGACTCGATGCGCATTCGCCCGGTCGGTCACGGCACATCCTCCGCACCAGCGTGGTTCACGGCGGGAGGGGCTTCGGAGACACCGCAGGTCGCGTGATCCATTGCGCCCGCAGGCCCGCATTTGCGCATGGAGTGCGCATCACCAGCCGACATTGCGCATCGAGTCGTGGAACCTACATGCATGTAGGTTCCGCGAGTTGGTGAGCACTGGTTCCTGCGGAAACGCCGGAGTCCGGGCTTCATGAGCACTGCCTCTGTCGGCCGATCATGAGCAGTACTTCCCAGCGGGCTCTCCTTGCTGGTCGCTCTGCGTGTCGGCTGATGTCTACGGGCTTCGGGCAGAAGGGCACCGAGGCTGTGCGGAACTGCTCGATCGGTACTCATGATCACGCGGAATTGCTCACGGAACTGCGGAACCTACAAGCTGTGTAGGTTCCGCGAGATCGCGAGCATTAGCGGTCCGGCTACCTGGGGCGTTGACTGCGGTGAGCACTCCTGGCTGCGTGGTCCGTCAAACGACACGTGCCGGCACTGACCGCACGTTGCGGCTCGCGCTCCCGCCCGTGCGAAGCATCGGGGGCGCGAGCGAGGGCGACTACTTCTGGTGACCGGCGGCGTACCGGGCGAGCATCGTCTCCACGGCCTCGACGACGGCACGTTCGGTCTCGTCGGCGGCCGGGTTCCAGTCGGTGAGCAGCATCCGGGGCCACAGGACGAAGTTGGCGATCATGCCGAGGAACTGGTTGGCGGCGCTCTCTGCGTCGGGCACACGCGCGGTGCCGGCCTCGTGCTCGGCTTGCAGGTAGAGCCGTACGGAGTCGAAGTAGGGCAGTTTGCCCAGCTGGAACTGCATCCTGCCCAGTTCGGGCAGGCGCGGCAGTTCGGCGATGACGATCCTGAACAGGGCCGTCATCCCGGGCTGGCCGACCAGCTCTGCGTATCGGTGACCGATGGCCATCAGGCCCGCGCGCAGGTCGCCTGCCGGGGGCGGGGCCGAAGCGTGACCGGACCCCTGCTTCCACGATTCGCTCACGATGGCCTCGAACAGAGCCGCCTTCGTGGGGAACTGCTTGAACAGCGTGGACTTCGACACCCCGGCCGCCTCGGCGATCCGGGCCAGTGACGTCCCTGCGTAGCCGTGGTCGAGGAACAGGGCGGTGGCGGACGAGGTGATTGCCTCCCGCTTCTGCTGCGCCAGCCGTCGGTGGTGGTCGGAGAGTCCTTCTGTCATGGAGCCAGTATGCCCGCTACTGCGAGGCGAGTCACTTGACTTGCCTCTGGAGCGGACCTACGGTGAAGGAGGCGAGTCGATCGACTCGCCTTCCCGCGTCGGGCAGTAAGCCCTGCAGCGAATTCCCTTTCCCTTCCGAGGAGCAGCCCCATGGACAGCAAGAAGACCGCGCTGGTGACCGGTGCCAACCGTGGGCTGGGCCGCAGCACTGCGCTGGCCCTGGCACAGCGGGGTATCAAGGTCATCGTCACTTACCGGGGTGATGAGGTCGGGGCGCAAGAGACGGTCGAGGCGGTGCGGGCGGCCGGGTCCGATGCCCTCGCGCTGCGTCTGGACATCGCCGATGTCGCCTCGTTCCCGCCCTTCGCGGCCGAGCTCGGCGAGCACCTGCAGCCCTGGGAGGCCACGCAGCTGGACATCCTGGTCAACAACGCAGGTGTGGGGATCTTCACCCCTCTTGAGCAGGTCGGTGTCGCGGACTTCGACGCGATGATGGACACCAACGTCCGTGGGACCTTCTTCCTCATCCAGGCACTGCTGCCGCTGATGGCCGACCCTGCCAGCGTCATCAACGTCTCCAGCTCCCTGACCCGCCACACCAGCCCGGCCACCGCCGTCTACTCGGCGTCCAAGGCCGCCGTCGAAGTGCTCAGTCGCACCCTGGCCCTGGAACTGGGCCCGCGTAACATCCGGGTCAACTCCATAGCCCCGGGACCGACCGCCACCGATTTCAACGGCGGTGCCATGCGCGATGACAGCGACCTGCGAGCGGGGCTGGCGGCGCAGACCGCTCTGGGCCGCGTCGGTGAGCCCGCCGAGATCGGCGACGCCATCGCCACGCTCGCCTCCGACGGACTGCGCTGGGTCACCGCCCAGCGCATCGAGGTTTCCGGCGGCGCCCTGCTCTAGCGGGACATCGTCGTATGCCAAGACCGGCCGCACTCTCACCCCAGCACAAGGGCCCGCGCCACACCGGGACGGGGGGCGCCGCCCGACCGGGCACTCATCGACTCTCTACGGCCAGGCCGGACGGTGCGCAGCAGGCACGCCGCCCCAACCTGAAGATCGTTAACAGTTGGCAACTGACCGCTACCGTTGCCCATGATCACGCGGAAATGCTCGAACGGTGCTCATGATCACGCGGAAGTGCTCACGAAACCGCGGAACCTACATGCGGGCACTCCCGTCGGTGTCGTTGAGCAGCTCCTTGATGAGTTGTTCGGTCTCCGTCTCCATGGAGCAGTCGAGTTCCCGGTTGACCTGCTGGAGGCGGGTGATCGCGGTGTGCAGTCCCTGCCGGTTCCCGGCCGTGTGCTCGAGGCGGCAGAAGTCGCGGTAGAGGAGTTCGGCGGTGTGGTCGGCGTCGAGGCCGGTGGTGAGGGCCCGGCGGGCGGCGCTGAGGTCCTGATGGGGGCCGGGCTGGGTGCGGTAGGTGGCGACGGTGTGCGCCACGTCGACGATCCGGGTCGTCATCTCCTGCTGATACGGCTCGGCCCAGGGCAGGGGATTGCCCCCGAACGGCCTGCCGCGCACCAGGCCGAGGGCCTTCTCGAGGTCGGGCAGGCCGGCGGGGCCTGTGGGCAGGGCGTGTTCGACGAGGTGGAGGAAGTGGGTCCAGTCGCAGCGG